>NZ_CP035951.1:4487962-4810577 GCF_013376875.1 Acidovorax sp. JMULE5 | reverse complement strand
CGCTGGGCGTCTTCGGCCGAGCGGCGCTTGGCGTCGATGGCCACGACGATGCACTGAGAGCCGTATTTGGCCGACACCGCGTTGATCAGGTCGGGGTTGGCAATCGCGGCGGAGTTGAAGCTGGTCTTGTCGGCGCCTGCGTTGAGCAGGCGGCGGACGTCTTCGACGGCGCGCACACCACCACCGACAGTGAGGGGGATGAACACTTGGCTAGCCACGGCTTCGATGATGTGCAGGATCAGGTCGCGCCCATCGCTGGTGGCCGTGATGTCAAGGAAGGTGAGCTCGTCGGCGCCCTGCGCGTTGTAGCGTGCGGCGATCTCCACCGGGTCGCCCGCATCGCGCAGTTCCAGAAAGTTGACGCCCTTGACCACGCGGCCACCGGTGACGTCAAGGCAGGGAATGATTCGTTTTGCGAGCATGTCAGTGAGCGATTCGTTGATTAGGCGCTACCGAGGCCAGCAGACGCCGTGGAACTGGCTTCGCCAGGCCACTGGCGTCGTCCCCTGGGGGAAGCGGCGAAGCCGCTCAGGGGGTGATCGGTTTCAGCCGTTCAGTTCGTCGGCACGCGCTTGCGCCGCAGCAAAGTCGAGGTCGCCGCTGTAAATCGCGCGGCCGCAGATCACGCCTTCGACGCCTTCGCTCTCCACCGCGCACAGCTGCTCGATGTCGGCCATGTTCGACAGGCCGCCCGAGGCGATGACGGGGATGCTCAGAGCCTGCGCCAGCTTCACCGTGGCGTCGATGTTGATGCCAGACAGCATGCCATCGCGGCCGATGTCGGTGTAGATGATGGATTCGACGCCCCAGTCCTCGAACTTCTTGGCCAGGTCCACCACCTCGTGGCCCGTGAGCTTGCTCCAGCCGTCGGTGGCGACCTTGCCGTCCTTGGCGTCCAGGCCCACGATGATGTGGCCGCCAAAGGCGCTGCACGCGTCTTTCAGGAACCCGGGGTTCTTGACTGCGGCCGTGCCGATGATCACGTAGCGCAGGCCACCGTCGATGTATTTTTCGATGGTGTCCAGATCACGGATGCCGCCGCCGAGCTGCACCGGGATCTCTTCACCCACCTCTTTGAGGATGGACTTGATGGCGGCGTAGTTCTTGGGCACGCCCGCAAAGGCGCCGTTGAGGTCCACCAGGTGCAGGCGGCGCGCGCCGGCATCCACCCACTTGCGCGCCATGGCGGCCGGGTCTTCGCCAAAGGTGGTGGATTGGTCCATATCGCCTTGTTTGAGGCGAACGCAGTGGCCGTCCTTGAGGTCGATGGCGGGGATGAGCAGCATGGTGGTGAAGTTCGGGTGAAAAAGGGCGAGACGCAGCTCGGCCCGAACGGGTGGGGGTTAAGAAGAGGTCAGGGGTTCCAGTGCAGAAAATTGCGGTACAGGGCCAGGCCGTGCTCCGCGCTTTTCTCCGGGTGAAACTGGGTCGCAAAAATATTATCGCGTGCAATGGCGGCTGCAAACAAACCGCCGTAGTCCGTTTGCCCTGCGCAATGGGCGGGATTTTGCGGCACTGCGTAGAAACTGTGCACAAAGTAGAAATAACTGTTGTCCGGCACACCCGCCCACACGGGGTGCACACCGCCCGCATGGTGGGCATGGGGCATCTGCCGCACCTGGTTCCAGCCCATCTGGGGCACCTTGAAGCGGCTGCCGTCAGGCTGGGTGCGGCCTGCCAAGTCGAACTTGAGCACGTCGCCAGGAATGAGGCCCAGGCCCGGCGTGTCCCCCTCGGCGCTATGGTCCAGCAGCATCTGCATGCCTACACACACGCCAAACATTGGCTTGGAGGCAGCGGCTTCGAGCACCGATTCCTGCAGGCCGGACTCGCGCAGCTCGCGCATGCAGTCGGGCATGGCGCCCTGCCCTGGCAGCACGATGCGCTGGGCGGCGCGCACGTCTTCGGGGCGCTGAGTGACGACCACGGTCCAGCCCGAGCCCTCGGCGGCGGCCTGCACGGCCTGCGACACCGAGCGCAGGTTGCCCATGCCGTAGTCCACGACCGCCACTGTTTTTGCTTCCATATTCATAGCTACTAGCGCTTATCCATCAAGCGCTAGCGCCTGATTTAACCCAAAATTTCACAACGAACCCTTGGTGGAGGGGATGACACCGGCCGAGCGCGGATCGCGCTCCAGCGCCGCGCGCAGCGTGCGCCCGAACGCCTTGAAGATGGTCTCGCACTGGTGGTGGGCGTTGACGCCCTTGAGGTTGTCGATGTGCAGCGTGACGCCCGCGTGGTTCACAAAGCCCTGGAAGAACTCGAACACCAGTTGCGTGTCGAGCTGGCCGATGCTCCCGGCCGTGAACTTCACATCCATGTGCAGCCCGGGGCGGCCCGAGAAATCCACCACCACACGCGATAGCGCTTCGTCCAGCGGCACATAGGCATGCCCGTAGCGGCGAATGCCCTTCTTGTCGCCCACGGCGCGCGCGAAGGCCTGGCCCAGCGTGATGCCCACGTCTTCCACCGTGTGGTGGCCGTCGATGTGCAGGTCGCCTTCGCAGTCGATGTCAAGGTCGATCAGCCCGTGGCGGGCGATCTGGTCGAGCATGTGGTCAAAGAAGCCGATGCCGGTGTGCAGCTTGGCCTGGCCGGTGCCGTCGAGGTTGATGCGCACACTGATGCGCGTCTCGGCGGTGTTGCGCCTGACCTCGGCAATGCGGTCGGCCATCGGGTCGGCCGATGGGGCGGAGGGTACGAGTGCGGAGGAAGTCATAGGGAGGCTTGGAGTGCGGCCAGCATCTGCGCGTTGTCTTCGGCATTGCCTACCGTAAGACGCAGGCAGTTGGCCAGCAATAGGTGCATTGTAGAAACGTTCTTGACGAGCACCTTGCGGTTTTTCATGCCCTCGTACGCCTTGGCGGAATCCGCAACGCGGATCAGCACCATATTGGCCTCGCTGTCCCAGCACTTTTCGACACCCGGCATCTGGCGCAGGGCCGCGATGAGCGTGGCGCGTTCGGCACGGATCTCGGCGGCCTGGGCGGCAAAAACCTCGGCATGTTCCAGCGCAAACAGGGCGGCTTCGCAGTTGAGCACGCTCACGTTGTAGGGCGGGCGCACCTTGTCGATCTCGCTCACGAACGCCGAGGGCCCGATGAGGTAGCCCAGGCGCACGCCTGCCAGACCAAACTTGCTGAGCGTGCGCATGAGCAGCACATGGGCGTTGCGCGCGGGCTCGGCCCGCATGCGGTCGATCCAGGTGCGGCTGGCAAAGGGCTGGTAGGCCTCGTCCATGACCACAATGCCGCCCTGCGCACCTGCGGCGTCGATGATGCGCTGCACCGCACCCTCGTCCCACAGCGTGGCCGTGGGGTTGTTGGGGTAGGCGATGTAGGTGATGGCGGGGTTGTGCTGCGCGATGGCGGCCAGCATGGCGGGCTCATCCAGCTCAAAGTCGGGCGTGAGCGGCACGCCGACAAAGTCCAGGCCCTGCAGCTGCGCCGACAGGGGGTACATCACAAAACCCGGCATGGGCGCGAGCATGGTGGCGCGCTGGCCCGTGCCGGGCTGGGCGCAAGCCAGGGCCAGCAGGGTGATGAGTTCGTCCGAACCATTGCCCAGCACGATGCCGTAGCCCTCGGGCATCCCGGCGTATTTCGCGAGCGCCGCCTTCAGGTCCAGCAGGCGGTCGCCGGGGTAGCGGTTGAGCGCCACCGCGCCCAGGCGCTGGCCCAGCGCGGCCTGAAGGTGCGCGGGCAGGCGGAACGGATTCTCCATCGCGTCCATCTTGAGCATGCCGGTGGAGGGCTGCACGCCGTAAGCGTGCATGGCGCGCACGTCGGGGCGGATACGGGCCAGGGCTTGGAGAGGAGACGACGCAGGAGTAGTCATTCGGTGGTGTCCAGTTCGTTGGGAGTGACAAGAAAAGGGTTGATCGGCCGCACGGCGTCCATCGGCTGATCGTGCGGCAGTGCCTCGGTCAGCAGGTAGCGGCAGCCTTGCTGGTGGGCGGACGAGAGGATGAGTGCATCCCAGTAGCCCAGGCGGTAGCGGTCCTGCAGGTCCCAGGCGCCGTCCACGGTGTACGAGTCGAGGTGCGGCGGCAGCCACACGCGCAGGCGGCGCACCTGGGCGCGCACCTGCTGCAGCACGTGGGGGCCATCAAAACGCTGGATGGCCTGGTTGTACAGCTCGTTGAGCACCTGCGAGCTGATGCGGCCGCTGCGCGTCTGCCAGCAAAAGCTGATCCATTCACGCGCCCGCGCCTGGCGCCCGGTATCGCGGTCGTCCACGCTGGCGAGCAGGATTTCGGTATCGACAAAGATGGGAACGGTGGCCATGCGTTTTCCCCGCTCAGCGCAGAAACAAGGTTTCGCGCGGCACATAGGGCCCGCTGGAGGCGCCCCAGCTCTCAAACCCCAGCGCCTCGCGCATGGCCTGGGCGTAGGCGTCTTCCTGACGCATCTTTTCGGCCAGCCATTCACCGAGCAGGCGCGAGACGCTGCTGCCGCGCTTGGCGGCTTCCACGCGCACCCATTCGGCAACGGTGTCGTCCATGGTCACGGTGATGTTTTTCATGGATCAAATACTACACGAACTTCGTGCGCCACGAACTTCGTGTTGATTAAAACACCACATTCAAGCCGCCTTGCGGGTTGCCCCGCTTTGCAGCATCTGGCACGCCATGTCACCCACGGTGCGCAGCGCCTCCAGGTGGGCAGGCGACCAGTCGCCGCCCACGCCAATGCGCAGGCAATTGCGAAACCGCCCGCTGGCGCTGAACACGGTGCCGGGCGCGATCAGGATCTGCCGGGCCAGGCAGGCTTCGTGCAGTTGCACCGAATCGAGCGCGCGCGGCAGCTCCAGCCACAGCAGCAGGCCGCCGGGCGGGTCGCTCACGCGCGTGCCCTGCGGGAAGTGCGCGGCGATGATGCGCCGCACCTCGTCCATGCGCGCTGCCACGGCCGCCCGCAGCTGGCGCATGGCGGCGGCGTGGCCCGCCTGGGTGATGAGATCGGCCAGCGCCAGCTCCAGCACGGCCGACTGGCCACCCGCCTGCAGGTCCTTGATGGCGCGCAGCTTGTCGGCCCAGCGGCCGGCCTCCAGCCAGCCCAGGCGCAGGCCCGGCGCCAGCGTTTTGGAGAAGGAGTCGCACAGCATCACGTGGCCAGTGGTGTCGTACGCCTTGACGGTGCGGCGCATCTCGTCCACCTCGACCAAATCGTTGTAGATCGCGTCCTCGATGACCGCCATGTCGTGCCGCGCCGCCATCTGCACCAGGCGCTTGCGCTCGGCCTGGGGCATGCAGCTGCCCAGCGGGTTGCTGAGCGTGGGGACGATCATTACGGCCTTGACGGGCTGGGTGTCCAGCGCGAGCTGCAGCGCATCAAGAGACAGTCCGTTGCGCGGGTGGGTGGGAATCTCCAGCGCCTTGAGGTGCAGGCCCTGCAGCACCTCCAGAAACGAAAAATGCGTGGGTGACTCCAGCGCCACCACGTCGCCCGGCTGCGTCACCGCGCGCAGGCACAGCGCAATGCTGTCCATGCAGCCGCCGGTGATCACGATGTTCTCGGGGTCCAGGCTGCAGCCCAGGCTGACGGCATAGCGCGCCAGGGCGCGGCGCGCGTCCTCATGGCCCGACGAACCGGGGTAAGTGCACAGCAGGTTGCGGTGGCGCTGCGCGGCGCGCACCACGGCGCGGCGCACGCGGTCGGGGTTGAACAACTCGGGGCCGGGCGTGCCGCTGCTGAACGAGATGATGTCCTCGGGCTGCTTGCGGCCCAGGATGCGCTGGCCCAGCCAGTCCACCGACACCTCGCGCGGGCGGCGCATCGGGCGCGGTGTGCTGGGCTCGGGCAGGCTCACCGGCCGCGCCGCCACGAAAAAGCCTGAGCGCGGGCGCGCGGTGATCAGGCGCGCATCTTCGAGCCAGTGGTAGGCCTGCACCACCGTGGTCTGCGCCACGCCGTGCTGGCGGGCCAGTTCGCGCACCGAGGGCAGCTTTTCGCCGCGCGCGAGCGTGCCATTGCGGATCAGCTGCGCGAGTTGCTCGGCAATCTGGAGGTACAGCGGGGGTGCGTCATCGGTGGCCATGCTGCATTCTGTACTGGCCCTCTGGTCGATAGACAGTACAGAGGCATTCTAGTACGACCAGTACAGATGGGTTGGTTTGCTGTTCTGTACTGGCCCACATTGTCCAGGCCTGTGGCTGGTGGCCCACGGCAGCTGGCCGCACAGTAAAGGCATGAACACGCTGCACACCCCCACCCCACCGTCGCCCGCCCTGCCCACGCAGCCTGCGGTCCCTCTTTCGCTGCAATGGAAGCGCCAGCCGCTGCCGCCGCTGCAGGCCGTCCAGGTGCTGGACTTCCGCGCAGGCGACATTGCCCTGCTCGAAGTCGAACAAGGCCGCGTCTGGGTGACCTGTGATGGTCTGCTGGAGGATTACTTTCTGGAGGCCGGCCAGCGCCTGTCGTTCACCGGGCCCGTGCGGCTGCGGGTCAGCGCCGAAGGCCACCGCCCCGCGCGGCTGAACTGGGCGCAACACCGGGCGGTGGCAGGCGCCGCCTATCCGCCTGCACCCGCTGCATCCGCCGCACCCGCCGCAGTCTCCCAGCCCAAGGCACCGGCACCCACACAGGGTGCCCTGCCCCGAGGCGCGATCAGCGCGGCTTGACCGGCGTTGTCAGCCGCATCTCTGCGGCTTGCGCGTGGGCCTGCAGGCCCTCGCCATAGGCCAGCTCGGCGGCGATGGTGCCCAGCACCTGGGCACCGGCCTCGCTCACTTCGATGAGGCTGCTGCGCTTTTGGAAGTCGTAAACACCCAGGGGCGACGAGAAGCGCGCCGTGCCGCTGGTTGGCAGCACGTGGTTAGGGCCTGCGCAGTAATCGCCCAGGCTCTCAGAGGTGTAGGCACCCAGGAAGATGGCGCCAGCGTGGCGCAGCAGCGGCTCCCAGCGGTGGGGATCAGTGCTGCTCACCTCCAGATGCTCAGGCGCGATGCGGTTGCTGATCGCGCAGGCTTCTTCCATGTCCTTGGTCAAGATCAGTGCGCCCCGGCCGGTAAGGCTCTTGGCGATGATCTCGGCGCGCGGCATGGTGGGCAGCAGGCGGTCGATCTCGCGCTGCACGGCGTCGAGGTAGGCGGCGTCGGGGCACAGCAGGATGCTCTGGGCCAGCTCGTCATGCTCCGCCTGGCTGAAGAGGTCCATGGCCACCCAGTCGGGCGGCGTGGTGCCGTCGGCCAGCACCAGGATTTCGCTGGGGCCCGCAATCATGTCGATGCCCACGGTGCCGAACACGCGCTTCTTGGCGCTGGCCACGTAGGCGTTGCCGGGCCCGGTGATCTTGTCCACCTTGGGCACGGTGGCCGTGCCGTAGGCCAGCGCGGCCACGGCCTGGGCGCCGCCGATGGTGAAGGCCCGCGTCACGCCCGCCACATAGGCGGCGGCCAGCACCAGCTCGTTGCGCTCGCCCTTCGTCGAGGTGCCCACGCCCGTTCCGCCCGTAGCCACACTGCCGCGAACGGGCGTGGGCACGACCATGATGATCTCTTGCACACCCGCCACGTGGGCTGGGATGGCGTTCATCAGCAGGCTGGAGGGGTAGGCGGCCTTGCCGCCAGGCACGTAGATGCCCACGCGGTCCAGCGGCGTCACCTTCTGGCCCAGCAAGGTACCGTCCTCGTCGCGGTAGCTCCAGCTCTCTCCCGACGCCTTCTTCTGCGCTTCGTGGTAGCTGCGCACGCGCTTGGCGGCGGCCTGCAGCGCGTCGCGCTGGGCCTGGGGGATGGCGTCAAACGCGGCCTTGAAGTCGGC
Organism: Acidovorax sp. JMULE5; assembly: GCF_013376875.1. Lineage (GTDB taxonomy): Bacteria > Pseudomonadota > Gammaproteobacteria > Burkholderiales > Burkholderiaceae_C > Acidovorax > Acidovorax facilis. Next base: position 4,802,811 of record NZ_CP035951.1, on the reverse strand, counting down.
CTGGGTCAGCTCCAGCGCGGCCATGTTCGGTGCCGAGAGGCCGTCGAAGCGGGCGGTGTATTCCAGCACCGCCGCATCGCCGCGCTTTTGCACGTCGGCCAGGATGTCGGCCACGCGCTGCTCGATGGCCGCGTCGGTGTCGGCAGACCAATGCAGGCGGGCTGCAAAATCAGCCTCAAAAGTGGCTGCAGCGGTGGACAGACGGGCGGGAGCAGCTACCAAAGTCATAGTGCGTTCTACGGTGGGTTCAGTTCTTGGGGGCAGGGATGGCCGAAGCAAACGCATCAATGATGCGGCGCAGCGGTGCCTGCTTGAGCTTGAGCGCGGCCTGGTTGACCACGAGGTAGGAGCTGATGTCCATGATGCGCTCCACCTCCACCAGGTGGTTGGCCTTGAGCGTGTTGCCGGTGGACACCAGGTCGACGATGGCATCGGCCAGGCCGATGAGCGGCGCCAGTTCCATGCTGCCGTAAAGCTTGACCATGTCGACATGCACGCCCTTGGTGGCAAAGAAGTCACGCGCAATCGACGTGTACTTGGTGGCGACCTTCAGGCGCGAGCCCTGCTTGACAGCGCGCTCGTAGTCGAAGTCGTTGCGCACGGCAACGCTCACGCGGCACTTGGCAATCTGCAGGTCCAGCGGCTGGTACAGGCCCTGGCCACCATGTTCGATGAGGGTGTCCTTGCCGGTCACGCCGATGTCGGCACCGCCGTATTCCACGTAGGTGGGCACGTCGGTGGCACGCACCAGCACCACGCGCACGTTGGGCTGGTTGGTGGGCAGGATGAGCTTGCGCGACTTTTCGGGGTCTTCCAGCACCTCGATGCCTGCGGCGGCTAACAGCGGCAGGGTTTCGTCAAAGATGCGGCCCTTGGAAAGCGCCAGGGTGATCATCGTCATGTTTTCTAATTACTCCACTGTTTCTTGCCTGCTACTGCACTGTGATCCGTGAGCGCCCCATGCCAGGGACGCCGTGCAAGGGCCGCCCCGCCGCACTGACGTCGTCCCCCTTCCCACGCGCAGCGTGAGAGAAGGGGGAAGCGGCGAAGCCGCTCAGGGGGTTGTTCTTCATGCCACTCGCTCGATGTCGGCGCCGATGCCGCGCAGTTTGGCTTCCATGCAGTCGTAGCCACGGTCCAGGTGGTAGATGCGGTCCACCACGGTTTCGCCGTCGGCCACCAGGCCCGCGATGACCAGGCTGGCGGAGGCGCGCAGGTCGGTGGCCATCACGGTGGCGCCGGACAGGCGGGGCACGCCTTCGATGACCGCCACCTTGCCATCGGTCTGGATCTTGGCACCCAGCCGCACCAGCTCATTGACATGCATGAAGCGGTTTTCAAAAATTGTCTCGGTCACCGTGGCCGTGCCCTGCGCGATGCAGTTGAGCGCCATGAACTGCGCCTGCATGTCGGTGGGGAAACCCGGATATTCGGTGGTGCGAAAGCCCTGTGCCTTGAGCGTGGCGCCGCCCGCGCTTTGGACGCGGATACCGCCCTCGACCGCTTGCATGGTGGCACCTGCCTCACGCAGCTTTTCGATCACCGCATCCAGGTGGTCGGCGCGGCCATGGCGCAGCACCACATCACCGCCCGTGGCCGCCACGGCGCACAGGAAGGTGCCGGCCTCGATGCGGTCGGCCACCACGCGGTGGGTGCAGCCATACAGCTTGTCCACGCCCTGGATGCGGATGCGGCTGGTGCCGTGGCCTTCTATCTTCGCGCCCATGGCGATCAGCATCTCGGCCAGGTCGGAGATCTCGGGCTCTTGGGCGGCGTTTTCGAGCACCGTTTCGCCCTCGGCCAGCGCGGCGGCCATGAGGAAGTTCTCGGTGCCCGTCACCGTGACCATGTCGGTGGTGATGCGCGCGCCCTTCAGGCGCTTCCAGCCAGCGGGCAGCTTGGCGATCATGTAGCCGTGCTCGACCACGATCTCGGCGCCCATGGCGGCCAGGCCCTTGATGTGCTGGTCCACCGGGCGCGAGCCGATGGCACAGCCGCCGGGCAGCGACACCGTGGCCTCGCCAAAGCGAGCCAGCAGCGGGCCCAGCGCCAGCACCGAGGCGCGCATGGTCTTGACCAACTCGTACGGCGCCTCGGGCGTGTTGAGCGCACTGGCGTCGATGCGCACCGTGCCGTCGTCGGCGCGCTCTGCGGTCACGCCCATGTTGCGGATGAGCTTGAGCATGGTGCTCACATCCTGCAGCTGGGGCACGTTGAGCAGGGTCACCGGGTCGGCGGTGAGCAGCGCGGCACACAACTCCGGCAAGGCGGCGTTCTTGGCGCCAGAGACCAGCACCTCGCCTTGCAAGGTGCGTCCGCCGCGAATCAGGAGTTTGTCCATCTCTATCTAACAACCAAAATATGAATGAAAATGGCCCTTAGCGCTTATCTATCAAGCGTTAACAGCTATCAATAAATGAGTACCTAGGCAGGCAGCGTCACTGCGCTTGCGCCGCCCACTCGGCGGGGGTGAAGGTCTTCATCGACAGCGCGTGAACTTCATCCGTATGCATTTTCGCGCCCAGCGTGGCGTACACGCGCTGGTGGCGCTGGATGGAGCGTTTGCCCTCGAACTCGGCCGAGACGATGGTGGCGTACCAGTGGCGCCCATCGCCCTCCAGCGTGATGTGTTCGCAGGCCAGGCCGGCGGCGATGATGTCTTTGAGTTGGTCAGCAGTCATAGGAGCGTGTCATGTTCTTTTACGTGCCCGCGAAAGCTGGGGAACGGCCCGGCAACGCGGCGCAGGACACACCGCAGTATGAATACTGCAAGTGACCTGCAACAAAGTGGCCGGGCCGTTCCCCAGCTTTCCCAGCGGGTTGCCCCTGTGGCCCCGCGCTCGCTGCGTTGCGCCGCTTGCCAATGCAACCAGCATTGACCACGCGGCGCGCCTTGCGATCACAGGGCCACAGGGGCAACGCGGGTACGTAAAAGGGCATGGCACGCTCTAGTTCCGAATTTTGTAGCCGGTGCGCAGCAGGTGCACGGCGAGAAAGCTCACGGCCAGCCAGGCAACGCCCACGATGGTGAGGCTGAGCCAGGGCGAGGTATCGCTCTGGCCAAAGAAGCCATAGCGGAACCCGTCAATCATGTAGAAAAACGGGTTGAGGTGGCTCACGGTCTGCCAGAACGGCGGCAGCGACTGAATGGAATAGAACACGCCCGAGAGGAACGTCATGGGCACCACCACGAAGTTTTGGAACGCGGCGAGCTGATCAAACTTGTCGGCCCACAGCCCGGCAATGAGCCCCAACGTGGCCAGCAGGCCCGCGCCCAGCACCGCAAACACCAGTATCCACAGCGGCGCTGCAAACTCCGGCCGCGCAAAAGCCAGCGTGACGATGAACACACCCAGCCCCACCACCAGCCCGCGCACCATGGACGAGCCCACGTAGGCCACAAACCAGGCCCAGTGCGACAGCGGCGTAAGCAGCACAAACACCAGACTGCCCATGATCTTGCTTTGGATCAGGCTCGACGAGCTGTTGGCAAAGGCGTTTTGCAGCACGCTCATCATCACGAGGCCGGGCACCAGAAAGGCGGTGTAGCTGATGCGGTCGTAAACCTTCACATGGTCTTCGAGCACGTGGCCGAAGATCAGCAGGTACAACACGGCCGTGAGCACCGGCGCGGCAACGGTCTGGAAGCTGACCTTCCAGAACCGCAGGACTTCCTTGTAGAACAGGGTCTGCCAGCCGGTCATAGCGCGACACCTTCGAGTGGGATGTTGGACGCAGATGTACCGGACATCACCTGCAAGAACACATCCTCCAGGTCCGGCCTGCGGATCTCCATGTCATGCACCTCCACGCCCGCTACGCGCAGCGCTGCCAGGTGGCTTTCGATCTCTGCGGCGTCGTGCGCGGGCAGTTGCACGATACGACCGGTTACACGCGCCGCCATCGCCAGGGCGGGTGGCAAAGCCGCATCGGTCTTGAACTGCAGGATGCTGCCTGAAGCCGCCTGCAGCAGTTCGCTGGTGCGGTTCAGCGCTACGATCTGGCCGGACTTGAGCATGGCAATGCGGCCACACAGGGCTTCGGCTTCTTCCAGGTAATGCGTGGTCAGCAACACCGTGTGGCCTTCCTTGTTCAGGCGCGCGACAAAGTGCCAAAGGGTCTGGCGCAGCTCCACGTCCACGCCAGCCGTTGGTTCGTCGAGCACGATGATGGGCGGCTTGTGCACCAGCGCCTGCGCCACGAGCACGCGGCGCTTCATGCCGCCCGAGAGTTGCCGCATGTTGGCGTTGGCCTTGTCGGTAAGGCCCAGGTTCTCCAGCAGCTCGTCGATCCAGGCGTCGTTGTTCTTCACGCCGAAATAGCCGGACTGGATGCGCAGCGATTCGCGCACATTGAAGAAGGGGTCGAACACCAGTTCCTGCGGCACCACACCGAGCTTGCGGCGCGCCTCGGCGAAGTCGGCCTGCACGTCGCTGCCCTGCACCAGCACACGGCCGCTGCTGGCGCGCGCCAGGCCCGCGAGGATGCTGATCAGGGTGGTTTTACCGGCACCGTTGGGGCCGAGGAGTCCGAAGAACTCGCCCTCCTCAATGTCCAGGTTGACCTGGTTCAGTGCCTGAAAAGGGCCTTTGGGCGTGGCAAAGGTCTTGGATATGGCTTGGAAGGAGACTGCGGGCATGAAGCCCCTGATTTTACGGCCTTGCCCCGAACTGCGTTATGGCGGAGGGTATGCAGCCTCAGGACACGGGCGTGAGCAAGGTGCCAACGCCGTACAAGCCCGCCATGCCGCGCAGCGCCGTGGGCAACCCCTGCACGGCAAAGGTCTTGCCCACGGACAGCGCCTCACGCCGGCATTCCAGCAGTACGGCCAGGGCCGAGCTGTCAAACACCGTCATCGCGCTCGCATCCACCACCACACCACTTTCACGGTGCACGCGCAGCCCCTGCAGAAGCATCTGCAGGCAGGCTGTGGCCTGGCGGTGGGTCAGCTCGGGGGGGAGAACCAGCATGGAGGAGGCTCAGCCCTTGGCGGTGGAGTTGGCTTTGTTGCGCGCAGCCAGGGTCTCGATCAGGCCATCAATGCCCTTGGCGTTGATCTCCTGGGCAAACTGGCCCCGGTAGGTTTCCACCAGCCAGACACCCAGCACATTCAGGTTGTAGATCTTCCAGCCTGCGCCGTCGCCAGGGGTTTTTTCGAGGCGGTAGTCCAGCTGAATGGGGTCGCCACGGCCCACGATTTCGGTGCGCACCAGCACGTCCTTATCTTCGGGCGCAGCGCGCAGGGGCTTGACCTGGATGCTTTGGTCGTTGACCTGCGCCAGCGCACCCGCATAGGTTCGCACCAGCAATATCTTGAACTCGTCCTGCAGGCGTTTTTGCTGCTCGGGCGTGGCCTGGCGCCAGCCTGGCCCCACGGCAGCGGCGGTCATGCGGCGAAAGTTGACGTTGGGCATCACGGTCTTGTCCACCAGCGCGATCACCTTGGTCAGATCGCCGCCCTGGATGGCCTTGTCCGACTTCACAGTATTGAGCACGTCGGTGGACAGGCGCTTGATCATCGCGTCCGGCGCTTCGTCTGCCGCCAGAGCGGCCAGCGGCAAGCCCAGCGATGCCACGGCGGCAGCACACAGTGCCAGGTGGCCCAGGGAACGTCGGTTCATCATGTCCTCTATCCTCTACTTTCTCATTCAGTCATGAGCCGCCATCCGGCATGCCCGTGTTGCATTGTGGTGGCCGCAGAAACAACGCATGCGTCGCGGGCGTTGCGGTGTGCAAGCAAGTGCAACACGATCGCCCGCGCTATGGCCGCCATCGGCGGGCAGCCCTCTGGAAATCACCTCAACGGGGAGGCTCTTGCGGCAATACGCCGTCTTTGCCGTCCGAGCCCTTGCTGTTCTGGGGCTCACCAGCCTGGCTGCGCACCTGCAGGAAAACGTCCCGCGTGAAGCTGTACTTGTCCAGCGCGGCACTGTCCAGGACGGAGCTTGCCCGCAAAAGATTGGCGCGCGTGTCCACCACCCGCAGTGCATACAGCGTGTTCCGGGCCGAGACCGGGTCCACATAGCTCACCACGTTGCCCTTCATGTCCACCGGCAGCGCAAAGGTGTCGCGCACCGTGGACGGACCGAGAACCGGCAGCACCAGGTATGGGCCGGTTCCCACGCCCCATCGGCCCAGCGTCAGGCCAAAGTCCTGCTTGTAGCGGTCTATGCCCAGCTCACTGGCGATATCGAGCACCCCGCCGAGGCCCATGAAGGTGTTGACATTGACGCGCATGAACGTCGAGGCGGCGGCTTCCGCGCGCAGCTGCAGCACGTTGTTCACAAACGACCAGACATCGCCGATGTTGGCGAAAAAGTTGCTCACCCCCGTGCGCACGGGGGCGGGCGCGATGTCCTGGTAGGCAATCGCTACCGGCTTGAGCACCATGGCATCAACTTGCTCGTTGAAGTTGGTCATGCTCCGGTTGTAGGACTCCAGCGGATCACGCGGGTCAGGATTGGCCACGGTGGCACAGCCCGAAAGCAGCGCGCCGGCCAACAGCAGCGCCGAACCGCCCAGGGCACGTGGCAAGCCCTGCTGCTTGGAGCCGGTGGGCAGGGTGGTTGTTTCAAAGTTCTTCATTTCTTGTCACCTGCCCCTGTGGGCTTACCGCCGTCTTCGGCTTTGCTGTAGAGAAACTGTCCAATGAGGTTTTCGAGCACCACGGCTGACTGGGTCGCGGTGACCATGTCGCCCGCAGCAAGGTTCTTCTCGTCCGCCCCGGCCTCAATACCGATGTACTGCTCACCCAACAGGCCGCTGGTGAGAATCTTGAGGGAGCTGTCCTTGGGGAAAGCGTAGCGGTTTTCCATTGCCAGCGTCACCCGCGCCTGGTAGGTCTTGTCGTCGAACGTGATGGACTCCACACGCCCGACGACCACGCCCGCACCGCGCACCGCCGCCTGAGGCTTGAGCCCGCCGATGTTGTCAAAGCGCGCCGTGATGCGGTAGCCGGACTGGAAATTCAGGCTCAGCAAATTGGCGGACTGAAGCGCCAGAAACACCAGCGCCACGGCCCCCAGCATCACGAACAGCCCAACCCAGAGATCGTTTTTGGAGCGTTGCATTGTTTATTTCCTCTTCACTGCCAGCATCGCCAGCTCAGATACTGAACATCAGGGCCGTGAGGACGAAGTCGAGCCCCAGCACGGCCAGGCACGCCATCACCACGGTGCGCGTGGTGGCACGCGACACTCCCTCGGGCGTGGGCTTGGCAGTAAAGCCCTGCAGCAACGCCACGAAGGTGACGGCAACGCCGAACACCACGCTTTTGAGCACACCGTTGCCCACGTCTTTCCACACGTCAACGCCGCCCTGCGTCTGGCTCCAGAAAGCGCCGGGGTCGATGCCGATCATGAGCACGCCCACGCTCCAGCCACCAATCACCCCCACCGCACTGAACACCGCCGCCAGCAGGGGCATGGTGATCACGCCGGCCCAGAAGCGGGGCGCCAGAATGCGCTGGACGGGGTCCACCGCCATCATTTCCATCGCGCTGAACTGCTCGCCCGCACGCATCAAACCAATCTCGGCCGTCAGCGACGTGCCCGCCCGCCCCGCAAACAGCAAGGCGGTGACCACGGGTCCCAGCTCCCGCACCAGCGACAGCGTGACCAGAAGACCCAGCGCTTCTGCTGAACCGTAGCGCTGCAGCGTGTAATACCCCTGCAGCCCCAGCACCAGACCCACAAAGAGGCCAGACACCGCAATGATTGCCAGCGAGTAGTTGCCCAGAAAATGCACCTGGTCGCGCACCAGCGAAGGCCGCATGAAGGTGGCACCCACCATCCGCACCAGCCGTACAAAAAGACGCGCGCCCATGCCAATGTCGGCCAGCTTTTGGCGCACGGCAAAACCGACATCGGAGGGGTTGTACCAGCTCACCGTGCACGCCCTCCCACAGGTCCGAAGTCCTGCACCTCGTCAGGGCCAGGGTAATGAAAGGGTACCGGCCCTGTGGGCAAGGCATTGACAAACTGGTGGACCAGGGGGTCCGTGCTGGCACGCACCTCATCTGGCGTGCCCTGGGCGGCCACCACGCCAGCCCCGAGGATGATCACGTGGTCTGCCAGCCGGAAGGTTTCCTCCAGGTCGTGCGAGACCACGATGCTCGTGAGGCCCATGGCATCATTGAGCTGGCGGATCAGCTGCGCCGCCGTTCCCAGGGAAATGGGGTCCAGCCCCGCAAAAGGCTCGTCGTACATCACCAGCTCCGGGTCCAGCGCAATGGCACGGGCCAGAGCCACGCGCCGGGCCATTCCCCCCGAAATCTCGCTGGGCATGAGATCACGTGCGCCGCGCAGGCCCACGGCATGCAGTTTCATGAGGACCACGTCGCGGATCAGCGCTTCGGAAAGGTCGGTGTGCTCCCTGAGCGGAAAGGCCACATTCTCGAAAACACTCAGGTCGGTGAACAACGCCCCGAACTGGAACAGCATCCCCATCCGGCGACGGACGGCGTACAAGCCTGACGCATCGAGGCGACCCACGTCCTGCCCATCAAACAGGACTTCACCGCCCGAAGCCCGCTGCTGCCCTCCTATCAGGCGCAGCACCGTGGTCTTGCCCCCACCGGAGGCGCCCATCAGCGCCGTGACCTTGCCACGCGGCACGGTCAGCGAAACGTCACGCAGGATGTCGCGGTCTCCGTAGGAGAACGTGACATTGCGCAGTTCGGCAAGGAGGGAGGGGTCAGACATGCAAAAAGATTCAGGATTCCGGGTCGTCAGTCACCACACAGTGATTCCTCGGGCCGCAGGAAGCCGCGATGGTAGCTCAAGATGCAAACATACATACATGTATGTTTGCATCTTGAAGCATCTGCATCATGAGATGGATGGTCGCTCAGACGCCATACAACCCCGGATTGACAGAACCCTCGATTGTGCCAACAAAGACGCGCAGACGTGGAAGGCGAGGCCATCCACCTGGACTGGCGGGCGCGCGCCGGGTCCAGTCGGTGGCCTCGCCCAAGAATGCGTCCGCCGTCCTTCCCCTCCCAACTTCCAGGGGCATATCCACCGATCGCTTTACGCCCTGACCAACCCGCCATGAAAAACGGCGCCGCAGCGCCGTTTCGATTGCATGTTCTGCAGCCGATCAGCGCGGCAGGTCTGAGTAGCCCATGAGGAACTCATCGACTGCACGCGCGGCCTGGCGGCCTTCGCGGATGGCCCAGACGACCAGCGACTGACCACGCCGAATGTCGCCAGCTGCGAACACCTTGGGCACGTTGGTGGCATAACCGCCATCGAAGTCGGTCGTGGCGCGGGCATTGCCCCGGGCATCCTTGTCCACGCCAAAAGCTTCCAGCACGGCAGCCACCGGGCTCACGAAGCCCATGGCCAGCAACACCAGATCGGCCTTCAGGATCTTCTCAGACCCGGCCACCTCGACCATCTTGCCGTCCTTGAACTCCACGCGCACGGTCTTGAGGCCGGTGACCTTGCCCTTTTCGCCGATGAACTCCTTGGTGGAGATGGCGAACTCGCGCTCGCAACCCTCTTCGTGGCTGGAGCTGGTGCGCAGCTTGATCGGCCAGTAGGGCCAGGTCAGCGGGCGGTTTTCCTCTTCGGGCGGCTGGGGCATCAACTCAAACTGGGTGACGCTCACGGCGCCATGGCGGTTGCTGGTACCCACGCAGTCGCTACCGGTGTCGCCGCCACCAATCACGATGACGTGTTTGCCATCGGCGCGCAGCTGGCCCTTGAGCTTGTCGCCCGCGTTGACCTTGTTCTGCTGCGGCAAGAACTCCATCGCGAAGTGGATGCCATCGAGGTCACGGCCCGGCACGGGCAGATCGCGCGATTGCTCAGCGCCACCGGTCAGCAGCACGGCATCGAACTCCTTGTTCAACTGCTCGGGCGTGACGGTTTCCTTGGCCCAGTTGGTGACTTTGGAATCCTTGCCCAAGCCATCCTTGGCGGCGCCCACGAACACACCCGTGCGGAAGACCACGCCTTCGGCTTCCATCTGCTTGACGCGGCGGTCGATGTGCGACTTCTCCATCTTGAAGTCCGGAATGCCGTAACGCAGCAGCCCGCCCACACGGTCGTTCTTTTCAAACAGCGTGACGCTGTGTCCAGCGCGCGCGAGTTGCTGTGCTGCCGCCATGCCCGCAGGGCCAGAGCCCACCACGGCCACCTTCTTGCCGGTTTTGTGCTTGGCAACGCGTGGCTGTACCCAGCCCTCCTCCCACGCACGGTCAATGATCGCGTGCTCGATGGACTTGATGCCCACGGCGTCGTCGTTCACATTGAGCACGCAGGCGGCCTCGCAGGGTGCGGGGCAGATGCGGCCGGTGAACTCGGGGAAGTTGTTGGTGCTGTGCAGCACCTCAATCGCGCTCTTCCAGTCCGCGTGGTACACCAGATCGTTGAAGTCCGGAATGATGTTGTTCACCGGGCAGCCGTTGTTGCAGAACGGCGTGCCGCAGTCCATGCAGCGCGCGCCTTGCACCTTGGCCTGGCTTTCATCCAGCCCGATGACAAATTCCTTGTAGTGCTTCAAGCGCTCGGGCACGGGCTTGTAGCCCTCTTCGATGCGCTCGTATTCCATGAAGCCGGTAGTTTTTCCCATGACGATGTCCTTGTCTATGAATGCTGTGCGAAGGTGGGTGACGTCGCCTTACTTGGCGGGTGCCACTTCTTTTTTGGTAGCAGCTACCGCTGGTGTAGCGGACTCCTCCAGCACTTTTCGTTCATAAATTTCAGCCAACGCACGCTTGTACTCGGTCGGGAAGACCTTGACGAACTTGCTGCGCGATGCCGCCCAGTTGTCGAGCAGCTCGCGTGCGCGCTTGCTGCCCGTCCAGCGGTTGTGGTCTTCCAGCAGCTTCTTGAGCTGGGCTTCGTCGGTCTGTCCGTTGTGCCAGATCGAGCGTGGCACCGTGGCTTCCTGCTCGGTGGCGGGCAGGATGCGCTCCAGCGTCACCATGGACATGTTGCAGCGGGTGTCGAACTGACCGTCTTCGTCGTACACGTACGCCACGCCGCCGCTCATGCCCGCCGCGAAGTTGCGGCCGGTCTTGCCAAGCACCACCACGGTGCCCCCGGTCATGTATTCGCAACCGTGGTCGCCCGTGCCCTCCACCACTGCGGTGGCGCCCGACAGACGCACGGCGAAACGCTCACCGGCAACGCCGCTGAAGAAGGCTTCCCCCGTGGTGGCGCCGTACATCACGGTGTTGCCAACGATGGTGTTGCGCACGGCGTCACCGCGGAAATCAATGCTGGGGCGCACGACCACGCGGCCTCCCGACAGACCCTTGCCCGTGTAGTCGTTGGCGTCGCCGATCAGGTACAGCGTGATGCCGCGCGTGAGGAACGCACCGAACGACTGGCCGCCCGTGCCTTCGAGCTGGATACGGATGCTGTCGTCGGGCAGGCCTTCAGGGTGCACGCGGGTGACAGCGCCGGACAGCATGGCGCCGACCGAGCGGTTCACGTTGCGCGCCACCTCGATGAACTGCACGCGCTCGCCCTTTTCAATGGCGGGCTTGCTGCGCTCGATAAGCTTGCGGTCCAGCGTGTGCTCGATGTTGTGGTCCTGCACGTCCACGTGGAAGCGCGGCACATCGGCGGGCACGTTGGGCTGGGCGAACAGGCGGCTGAAGTCCAGGCCGCGCGCCTTCCAGTGCTCCAGGCCCTGGCGGGTGTCCAGCAGGTCGGTGCGGCCGATCAGGTCGTCGAACTTTCGGATGCCCAGCTGGGCCATGATCTGGCGCACTTCTTCGGCGATGAAGAAGAAGTAGTTCACCACGTGCTCGGGCTTGCCCGAGAACTTCTTGCGCAGTTCGGGGTCTTGCGTGGCCACGCCCACGGGGCAGGTGTTCAGGTGGCACTTGCGCATCATGATGCAGCCTTCCACCACCAGCGGTGCCGTGGCAAAGCCGAACTCGTCAGCGCCCAGCAGCGCGCCGATGGCGACGTCACGGCCGGTCTTCATCTGGCCGTCGGCCTGCACGCGGATGCGACCGCGCAGGCGGTTCAGGACCAGTGTCTGCTGGGTTTCGGCCAGGCCGATTTCCCAGGGGCCGCCAGCGTGCTTGATGGACGACCAGGGCGATGCGCCCGTGCCGCCGTCGTGCCCGGCGATCACCACATGGTCGCTCTTGCACTTGGCCACGCCGGCCGCAATGGTGCCCACGCCCACTTCAGACACCAGCTTGACGCTGATGCCCGCATGCGGCGCCACGTTTTTCAGGTCGTGGATCAGCTGGGCCAGATCCTCAATGGAGTAGATGTCGTGGTGCGGTGGGGGCGAGATCAGGCCCACGCCGGGCACGCTGTGGCGCAGCTTGCCGATGTAGTTGGAGACCTTGCCACCCGGCAGCTGACCACCCTCGCCGGGCTTGGCACCCTGGGCCATCTTGATCTGGATCTGGTCGGCCGACGACAGGTATTCGGCGGTGACGCCAAAGCGGCCCGACGCCACCTGCTTGATGCGACTGCGCAGCGAGTCGCCGTCCTGCAGGGGCAGGTCGACCTCAACGTTCTCAGCACCGATCACGCTCTTGAGCGTATCGCCCTTCTTGATCGGGATGCCCTTGAGTTCGTTGCGGTAGCGTGCGGCGTCCTCACCACCTTCGCCGGTGTTGCTCTTGCCGCCGATGCGGTTCATGGCCACGGCGAGCGTGGCGTGGGCCTCGGTGGAGATGGAACCCAACGACATGGCGCCCGTGGCAAAGCGCTTGACGATTTCCTTGGCGGGCTCGACTTCGTCGACCGGAATCGCCTTGGCGGGGTCGATCTTGAACTCGAACAGGCCGCGCAGCGTCATGTGGCGCTTGCTCTGGTCGTTGATCAGCTGGGCGTATTCCTTGTACGTGTTCCAGTTGTTGGCGCGCGTGCTGTGCTGCAGCTTGGCAATCGCATCGGGCGTCCACATGTGGTCTTCGCCCCGGGCGCGCCAGGCGTATTCGCCACCGGCGTCCAGCATGGTCTCGAGCACGGGGTCGTCACCAAACGCGGCCTTGTGCATGCGGATGGCTTCTTCTGCGATCTCGAACACGCCGATGCCTTCCACGCGGCTGGCGGTGCCGGTGAAGTACTTGCCCACGGTTTCGGTGTTCAGGCCGATGGCCTCGAACAGCTGCGCGCCGCAGTAGCTCATGTACGTGCTCACGCCCATCTTGGACATGATCTTGGACAGGCCTTTGCCGATGGCCTTCACGTAGTTGTAGATGGCCTTGTCAGCCGACAGGTCGCCACCCAGGTCCTTGTGCATCTCGGCCAGGGTTTCCATGGCCAGGTAGGGGTGCACGGCCTCGGCGCCATAGCCCGCCAGCACAGCAAAGTGGTGCACTTCGCGCGCGGTGCCTGTCTCGACCACGAGGCCAGCCGTGGTGCGCAGGCCCGCTCCCACCAGGTGCTGGTGGATGGCGGACAATGCCAGCAGCGCAGGGATCGCCACCTGAGTAGCGCTCACGGCGCGGTCGCTGACGATCAGGATGTTGGCGCCGCCCTTGATGGCATCCACAGCCTGCGCGCACAAAGAGGCGAGCTTGGCTTCCACCCCCTCACGGCCCCAGTTCAGTGGGTAGGTGATGTCGATGGTCACGCTCTTGAACTTGCCTTGCGTGTACTTTTCGATGTCGCGCAGCTTGGCCATGCCGGCAAAGTCGAGCACGGGCTGGCTCACTTCGAGCCGCATCGGCGGGTTGACCTGGTTGATGTCCAGCAGGTTCGGCTTGGGTCCGATGAAGCTGTTGAGCGACATCACGATGGCTTCGCGGATCGGATCGATCGGCGGGTTCGTCACCTGGGCGAACAGCTGCTTGAAGTAGTTGTACAGCGGCTTGTTCTTGCCCGACAGCACAGCCAGCGGACTGTCATTGCCCATCGAGCCAATGCCCTCTTCACCATTCTTGGCCATGGGCGCCATCAGGAACTTGATGTCTTCCTGCGTGTAACCGAAGGCCTGCTGGCGGTCGAGCAGCGGCAGATCGGCAGGCTGCGGTGCGGCCACTTGCGCGCCCGCGTCAATGCTGTCGAGCTTGATCCGCAGGTTTTCGATCCACTGCTTGTAGGGCTTGGTGTTGACGATGTTGGCTTTCAGCTCGTCGTCGTCGATCATGCGGCCTTGTTCCAGGTCGATCAGGAACATCTTGCCGGGCTGCAGGCGCCACTTGCGCACGATCTTGTTCTCAGGCACCGGCAACACGCCCGACTCGGAGCCCATGATGACCAGATCGTCATCGGTGATGCAGTAGCGCGAGGGGCGCAGGCCGTTGCGGTCCAGCGTGGCGCCAATCTGGCGGCCATCGGTGAACACGATGGAGGCGGGGCCGTCCCAAGGCTCCAGCATGGCGGCGTGGTATTCATAGAAAGCGCGGCGGCGCTCGTCCATGGTGGTGTGCTGCTCCCAGGGCTCAGGGATCATCATCATCACGGCTTGGCTGATGGGGTAGCCGGCCATGGTCAGCAGTTCGAGGCAGTTGTCGAACGTAGCCGTATCAGACTGGTCGGCGAAGCTGATGGGGTACAGCTTTTGCAGGTCAGCAGCCAGCACGGGCGAGGCCATCACGCCTTCGCGCGCCTTCATCCAGTTGTAGTTGCCCTTGACGGTGTTGATTTCACCGTTGTGCGCCACATAGCGGTAGGGGTGGGCCAGCGGCCACTCGGGGAAGGTGTTGGTGGAGAAACGCTGGTGCACCAGACCGATGGCCGAGACGCAGCGCTCGTCGGACAGGTCCTTGTAGTACACGCCCACCTGGTCGGCCAGCAGCAGGCCCTTGTAGACCACGGTGCGGCTGGACATGGAGGGAACGTAGTATTCCTTGCTGTGCTTGAGTTTCAGGGCCTGGATGTTGGCGCTGGCCGTCTTACGGATCACGTACAGCTTGCGCTCCAGCGCGTCCTGCACGATCACGTCGTTGCCACGGCCGATGAATACCTGGCGCAGGATGGGCTCCTTCTTGCGCACGGTGGGGGACATGGGCATGTCCACATTGACCGGCACGTCGCGCCAGCCCAGCAGTACCTGGCCTTCTGCCTTGATGGCGCGCTCCATCTCCTGTTCGCAAGCCAAGCGGGAAGCATGCTCCTTGGGCAGGAAAATCATGCCCACGCCGTATTCGCCCGCTGCTGGCAAGGTCACGCCTTGCTTCGCCATCTCTTCGCGGTACAGCGCGTCAGGGATCTGGATCAGGATGCCAGCGCCGTCGCCCATCAGCGGGTCGGCACCCACCGCGCCACGGTGGTCGATGTTTTCCAGAATCTTCAGAGCCTGCGTCACGATGTCGTGGCGCTTGATGCCCTTGATGTGGGCCACAAACCCGAGGCCGCAGGCGTCGTGTTCGTTACCCGATGAATACAAACCGTGTTGTTGCAGATGCTGGATCTCGGCAGCCGTGGTCATGGCGCACTCCTATATTTTTCGCAGGGAGTGGAAGATTAGTGCATTGCAACATCTTTTGGCAAGGAATTTAATTAGGGTCAGATTCTTAATTTACGAATGAAAATTGAATTTCATTTTTTATTAGGGACGCATCAAATTTAATAGCGATCAACCCAACAATAGCAAGCGCTAATGCCATATTTATTCAGACGTTTTGCGAAGCGCCGGCCTACCGGCTTGTCCCTGGGTTACCCGGCGCGGTGTGTGCTTTTGCAACTCTTGAACAAATTCTGCGTCGCCCAGCGCCCAACCACTGAGTGCGGATGACGTCAGCACAGTCTGCTCCTGCGAGCCGATGCCCGCCTGCACCAGCGCGGCGTACGCCGCCTCGCGCGCAAACGGCGTGTTGCCCAGCGCCCAGTACAAAGCATGCGGTGTGAGCAGACGGTCATGGCGCAGTCCCAGCCAATGGGCATGGCTGGACCACGGGTAGTCGCCAGGCTGCGCCACCTGCCCGGCCCGCACCGGGTTCAGATCAAGGTAGACCATGCAAGGCAGGAGATACCGCTCGGGCTGCAGCACCGTGGAACGATAGCGCCCCTCCCACAGGGTGCCCGTACGGGCGTGGCGCCGGTTGAAATACTGCACGTAGCGCCGCCCTACCGCCTGCATCATCTGCGGAAGGCCGTCAGCAGTAGTGGGCGTGGCCAGCAGGTGAAAGTGGTTGTCCATCAGCACATAGGCATGCACAGCAACACCAAATTTCTGCGCATTGTCTGCCAGCAGCGAAAGCATGGTCTCGAAGTCTTCGCGGTCCGCGAAGATGCTTTGGCGGTTGTTTCCGCGCTGGATGACGTGGTGCAGATGACCCGGCAGGGTCAGGCGCGGCAGGCGGGCCATGGATGTGGATGGGAGCTAGGGGAAGGATGATCATAAATCCGTCCCCGATTTCTTCTCACCCCGGCAACAACGTATGGCGCGGCGTCAGTCCTGCACCAATTCCACGGCAACCTGGGTATCGCGAGCCTCCGGCTTCAGACCAAAGCGAGCCCCCAACACTTTGTCGAGGCCAAACTCTTCCAGAATGGCGCGCAGGCGCTCCGAGGCGCTGCGCTTTTTCTGCCCCGTGTAGCGGGCAATGATCAGCTCATTCTTCATGCTGTGCTCCCAGCCTACCAGCTCCGTCACTGTGACCTGGTAGCCACTCGCCTCCAGGTACAGACAGCGCAACACATTGGTGACTTGGCTGCCCAGTTCGCGCGTGTGCAGCGGGTGGCGCCACAGCTCTGCCAAGGGCGTGCGCGACAGCTGCAAGGCCTTGCCCTGCCGCAGGCAGGCGGCCATCTCAGCCTGGCAGCACGGCACCAGCACCATCGCCCGGGCCTGTTTCTGCAGGCCGAAAGCAATGGCATCGTCCGTGGCGGTGTCACAGGCATGCAAGGCGGTGACCACATCGATCCGGGCTGGCAATTCATCTGCGCCGGTGGATTCCGCCACCGACACATTCAGGAACGACATGCGTTCAAAGCCCAGCTTCTGCGCCAGCAGGCGGGATTTGTCCACCAGCTCGGCGCGCGTTTCCACCCCGTAGATGTGCCCGTGCCCCAGGGCCTTGAAGTACAGGTCGTACAGGATAAAACCCAGATACGACTTGCCCGCCCCATGGTCTGCGAGCGTCGGCCCCTGGTCGGTGGTGGCAAGCTCTGTGAGCAGCGGCTCGATGAAGTTGAACAGGTGGTAGACCTGCTTGAGCTTGCGCCGCGAGTCCTGATTCAGGCGTCCATCGCGCGTGAGGATGTGCAGTTCCTTGAGCAGTTCTATCGACTGGCCCGGCCGCAGTTCGGAAAGCTCCGCAGACTCGGCATTGGAGGCGGCCGCCTTCGGGCGGGAAGCCTGCGGCTGCTGCGCGCGGGCTGCAGAGAGGTCTTTGGTCTTTCTCATCATCGAACGTCCTGGTTCGCTTCCGGCAGCGATGGCGTACCAGCGCTGGGGCCCACATCCAGCGCAGACCAGCCCTGCATGCCCAATGCCTGCAGCACCTCGATATTTCGCTCAAAAATTGTTTCTGCCTCCGGAAACACCTCCACGGCGCGGTCGATGCTCTCCTCCCGCAGCAGATGCAGTGTGGGGTATGGCGAACGGTTGGTGCAATTGGTCACGTCATCCACATCGGTGCCCGCAAACTGAAACTGGGGGTGAAAACTCGCGATCTGCAGCGTGCCGTCGAGCTCCATTGCCTCCAGCAGTGCCTCCGCATCTCCCAGAAAATCGTTGAAATCAAGAAAATCCTGGAGGCAGTAAGGGAGTATCAGCAAGGTGGTGTCCCGCGTTTCGGCAGGGGTTGCCACCAGGGCAGACAGCTCACTGCGCAGAAGAGCCTGCACTTCCGTCAAGTCTTCGGTCAGCGCGACCACGTAGTGAATCTGCCCCTTGACATGAACGCCCTTGGCAAAAGGGCACAGGTTGAGCCCGATCACTGCTCGCTCCAGCCAACGGACAGTGTTGCGAACGAACAAATCGGCAGGCTCCGAAGAGGCCGCCGAGACCGTAGAGGGGGGGAGGAAGTCATGAAACGGGCGCACGGGGCGCGAAGAAGTGCGGGGTTGATTTTACCGAGCGCCCTGCCCCCCCACAGCCGCTAGTCGAAAAGCCGCCGCCCCGTCAGGCGCTCATGCTCCCGCGCTGCAAACCGGTCTGTCATGCCCGCAATGAAATCCGCCACAGCCCTTGCCCGCAGCGGGCCGCAATCCACAGAGGCCTGCTCGGCAAACGCCGCCTTCATTTCGTGGGGGGAGGCCGTGTACGCTGCAAACAGGTCGCGCACGACCTCCTGCGCACGTCCCGTGGTCTCCATGACGCGTGGATGGCGGTACAGGTTTTTGAAGAGGAACTGCTTGAGTTCCAGCGAGCGCGCACGCATGGCATCGCCAAACATCACGAGCGACGGCGATTGGCGCACGGCCTGCACATCAGTGGGCGCGTGCCTGGCCAGCGCTGCCTGCGTGGCATCGATCACGTCATAAACCTGCGCGCTGAGCATGCGCCGTATGGCTTCAAACAGCAGGCGCCGCTGCAGCAGCGGCCGCACAAGATCAGGGTATTCGGCCTGGGCCGCAGCGCGGTACTGGTCGAACAAGGGCACGTCCTGCAATTGCGCCAGCGTGATCAGCCCAGAGCGCACGCCGTCATCGATGTCGTGTGCGTTGTAGGCGATTTCATCGGCTAAGTTGCACAGCTGCGCCTCCAGGCTGGGCTGCTCCCGGCGCAAAAACCTTGCACCAACGCCACCGGGTTCTTCCCGCTCCAACTGCTGTGCGTGTTGCCTGGAGCAGTGCTTGAGCACGCCTTCACGCGTCTCGAAGGTCAGGTTCAGCCCGTCGTACTGCGGATAACGCTCCTCCAGCTTGTCCACCACCCGCAAGCTCTGCAGGTTGTGCTCAAAGCCCCCATGCTCCGCCATGCACCCATGCAGCGCATCCTGGCCGGCATGTCCAAACGGCGTGTGGCCAAGATCGTGGGCCAACGAGATGGCTTCCACCAGGTCCTCGTTGATGCGCAGTGAGCGAGCGATGGACCGCCCCAATTGGGCGACCTCCAGCGAGTGCGTCAGGCGTGTGCGAAACAGGTCCCCTTCATGGTTGAGAAAGACTTGCGTCTTGTAGACCAATCGCCGAAATGCAGTGGAGTGCACGATCCGGTCTCGATCACGCTGGTATTCGGTCCGTGTGGGTGCCGGTGTTTCGGGGTAGCGCCGCCCCCCGGTCGCAGCAGGGTGGCAGGCGTACGGGGCCAGGTCAGAGATCGGAATCAAAATTGCCGCCAGCGCTTATCTACAAAGCGCAAATAGCTATACTATTTATAGCAATTGGTGACAAGCACTTTCTAGGCACAGCAGGCATCAATCACTTCGCGCACCAGGCTGTCCGGTGCAGCGCGCACTGCCGCCTTGCCCGGGCCATCGATCACGACAAATCGGATCTCACCGGCTTCAGATTTTTTGTCGATGCGCATCAGTTCCAAATAACGGCCGGCATTGTCTGCGGCGTCCAGAATGGGCCCCTTGGTGGGCAACCCCGCGCGCTGGATCAGCAGATTCAGGCGGGCCACAAACTCGCCGTCCACCAAGCCAAGCCTGCGAGAAAGCTCTGCCGCCATCACCATGCCGACGCCAACGCCCTCACCATGCAGCCACACGCCATAACCCATGCCGGCCTCAATGGCGTGCCCAAAGGTATGGCCGAAATTGAGGATGGCACGAAGGCCAGTCTCTTTTTCATCCTGGCCGACAACCCAGGCCTTGATCTCGCAACTGCGCCGCACGGCGTGCGCCAAGGCATCTCGGTCGTGCGCGATCAGGACGTCCATATTGCGTTCTAGCCAATCAAAAAAGACCATGTCCGAGATCGGTCCGTACTTGATGACCTCTGCAAGACCGGCACTGAACTCGCGCGCTGGCAACGTATCGAGCACCGCAAGGTCGCACACCACCAACTGCGGCTGGTAGAACGCGCCAATCATGTTCTTGCCCAAAGGGTGGTTGATGGCCGTTTTGCCACCCACCGAAGAGTCCACTTGGGCCAGCAGCGTGGTGGGCACCTGCACGAAAGGCACACCCCGCATGTAACTGGCAGCGGCAAAACCCGTCATGTCACCAACGACCCCGCCGCCCAGCGCAAAGATGGTTGTCTTGCGGTCGCACGCATTGGACAGCAGCGAATCAAAAATGAGTTGCAAGGTCTGCCAATTTTTATGCTTTTCGCCGTCTGGCAATTGGAGTTCATGAATCTGTGCATAACGCCCCACAAGCGCGGCCCGCAAAGCGCCTACATACAGCGGAGCCACCGTGGTGTTACTCACAATTAGTGCTGCGCTTGCACGCGGCAAACCTAGGTAAGACGCAGCGTCGGCCAAGTGGCCGTCGCCGATCAGGATGCGATAGCTGCGCTCAGCCAGCTCAATGGTGACGGCTTGATCAATCTGGGACATGAAGTGTTGTTACACGTTAAGTAAAAAAAGCAGCGGCGCCGACGCCACACTATCCCAATTTTGCCTGCTTCACTTGCCTACCCAGCAAACTGAAGACTGAGGCAGTTAAGGCGTATACCACGCCACACCGCAAGTTCTTGGTCACCAGCTTGGTTGGCGAAGGGTAAGCCCAATCCCCATACCGAAGGACTCTTCCAGAGTGCCAGGAGATGCTAAATGCCCGAGGTAGCGCATGTGGTTTCTTTGAACGTAGGCACTGACCCAGTGCACCGGCCACAGCAACGCGCTTTGGCGTTCCCGATTGACTCTGTGGCCATAGATCCACACCGCGTTTCACAATAAAAAACCCCGGCAAGCCGGGGTTAAGAATCGGAGACACCTAGCAACAAAGCATTGTCAGGTGCACTTTCTAAACACGATGCAGCAACTTGGCGGCTACGGGCAGATGTAGTCGACAGGGTCCCCGCCGGGAGGAACAGATCCAGCACTCACGACAGTGATGCTGAAGGTCCGTGTGACTTTCGACGCACCCTTTGTGGCAGTCACCAAGAATCTTTGTTCGCCACAGTTAGCCACCTTGGGTGTTCCATTGAGAACCCCGGCGGCACCGGTCGTGCCACTGGTCAGCCAAGACGGCAGACTAGTGAAACTCCAAGTCACATCGCTTACCGAAGCAACAAACGAGTAGGTAAAACTATTCCCAACAGGAATCGTTCCCAACGAGCAAACAGCAGTCGAGTTGCAATCACCGATTGCAAAGTCTTCCGGCAACCCATTTACCAACTTCAGTTTGACAACAGCCGTTGCAGATCGCTTGTTCTTGTCTACCACAGTTACTGTGGCACGGTAATCACGCTCTTGTGCGCTGGTGCTAGCCGTGCCACTCAGCATACCGGTGCTGGCGTCAATAGCCAAACCGGCAGGCAATCCAGTCGCCGACCAAACATAAGGCGGCAATCCCCCACTGACGGTCAGCAGAGCCGTGAATGGGACTCCTTTGGTTACGGTGCCCAAATCTACATCGGCAAGTGTCGGCGCACTCGTCAGCGCCTCCAGCACAGAAATCGGTTGAATCGATGTGATCGGGTCAATGATGCCATTGCTCACATTGTTGTCAAAACGATCCGCCGTCAACTCCAGGAAAATTGCTCCAGTTTCAGTGCTGCTTAACAGGGAGAACGTTGCAACACCGCCGATGGACGGCAGTTGCAAAATGCTACCACTCTGAGCACCAGAGACCAAACGCGCACCCTGGGCTGCATCTGTGCCCGACAGAATGCGAACCTGCATGTTGGCCCCCGAGGCACTTGCCGTAGGCTGATTGGCATCATCCATCACAAACGCCTGTATTCCCATCTGACTCAAAAGGCCATTAGCGTTGTTCTTGGTACCCAGATAACCTGGAATCTGAGCTTCCATACGCACGCTAGCTGGCTTTCCGGTGGTACCGCCCACAGCAATCGTCACACTCGCAGATTTCTGCTGATTGTCACGCGGATCAGTCACAGAGCATGTGATGCGCGCGGTTCCAGCTTGATCACCGGCATGGAAATGGAAAGAATTTCCACCTGAATTTGCGCCCAACGTAATATTTCGATAGGCGTTCGGAATTATTATTTTCCCGCCATTCCCATCATCAACTTCCGTTTGATGATCTGGATCGCCATCCAAATAATATAGCGACCCCGAATCCAACCCACCAGCTACATTACAGCCAAAGACATTCTCACCACCAGGTATCAGCACACTGCCCTTGCGAGCCTCCACATATAAAGATGTGGTATACGGTCGATATGCTCCAATGCCAGGCATAGCGCCTGCAATATTTAATGGCAATTGCGTCTTTTCAGCCCGAAGCGTGATGCTGTAATTTTCCTGCGTCTCGCCCGAACCACCGCTACCGCCACCACCACATGCCGACAAGATTGCCGCTAACGCAAGGGTTAAAAATTTAGCATTTTTCAACATTGCTCATCCATTCAATATAAAATTAGCGAGCCGCAGCACGCTCAGTGAGAACCTTCGGGGTAATGAAAATCAACATTTCTTGCTTATTGGCTTGCTTAGTTTTTGTTTTGAATAAATTGCCTACACCAGGAATATCACCCAAAAACGGAACCTTTGCCTCAGCATCATCCTCGAACAATTCAAAAATTCCGCCAATTACGACCGTACCACCATTTTCAACCAACACTTGTGTTTTAATGTGCTTAGTATTAATAGCTCGCACATTCTGAAGAATCTCACCCGGGCTATCTTTATTTACATCAAGATCCAAGATGATATTACCCTCTGGAGTTATTTGAGGCAGAACCTCCAACTTCAAAACTGCCTTCTTAAACGCGATAACCGTTCCACCATTTGGAGCCGTCACAGGGTATGGAAACTCGGTTCCTTGCTCGATAGATGCTTTGGTTTGATCAGCTGTCACAACACGGGGGCTAGACACAATCTTACCTTTGCCGTCTGCCTCCATCGCAGATATTTCAAGATTCAAAAACCTGTTGGCCGCTGAGTTAAAAATCGATATAGCGAAGCTAGCCGGATCGAACCCACCTTGGGCCTGCGCAGGAAGATTAACAAAATTACCCAGAGTATTATTAGTTCCACCAGCACCAGACGAAGCTACCGCATTGCTATAACTAGTACCAAAAGCCATGCTATTGCCACCACCGATATTGTATCCACCGGTACCGCCACGATTAGCACGCAAATCTGTTCCACCTAGTCGAACGCCCAAGGAGCGCCCGAACGTATCGGATGCCTCAACAATTCTCGCTTCAATCATCACTTGCCGAACAGCAACATCCAAGGTCGAGAGGAGCTGACGCACTTCTTCCAGTTTACTTGCCGTGTCAGTCACAAAAAGCTGATTGGTTCTGGGTTCCGCAATAGCGCTACCTCGCTCCGACAGGAATCTATTTGAAGTCCCCCCCGATGTACCACCGCTTTGGGCCGTCAGTTGAGCGACCATATCAACCGCTTTTGCATAATTCATTTGGAACGCTTGCGTTCGAAGCGGCTCCAGTTTTTGAATAGCTAACGCAGCCTCGTAATCCTTCTTCGTCCTGTCATCAATTTCATCTTTAGGCGCAATCCACAACACCGTGCCAGATTTTCGCATCCCCAGGCCTTTGGCCTCCATTATGATTTGAAGCGCTTGATCCCAAGGCACATCCTTAAGGCGCAGTGTCAGCGAACCAGTGACCGTATCCGAGGTCACAATATTGAAATTGGTAAAATCAGCAATGACTTGCAGAAGTGATCGAACCTCAATATTCTGAAAATTCAGCGATAGCTTCTCCCCGCTATATCCAGGGCCTTGTGTTAGCTTGTTCAGGTCGACCTTCTTTTGCCGGATTTCAACTACGAACTGGCTATCACTCTGATATGCGCTATGTTCCCAATCACCAACAGGATCAATGGTCATGCGAACCCGCTCACCTTGCTGAACGGTGGTAATAGCTTGCACTGGCGTGCCAAAATCACCCACATCCAAACGCCGGCGCAGTCCTTCCGGCAATGAAGATTTTAGAAAATCCACCACCAAACCTTTTCCCTGCTGACGAATATCAACGCCCACTTGGCTTGAAGGAAGCATCACCACCACACGCCCAGAGCCATCCGCGCCTCGTCTGAAGTCAACATCTTTCAGTGTCTGAATATCAGAATTAGCAGGATCAGCAAACACTGGAGCAGACACCGCTTGAGTTGCTGAATTGGCAGACTGCACCGTCCCCAAAGAAATCAGGAGTGATTTCCCTTGAATTTCAGCCTGGTAGGAAGTGGATTGCTTAAGATTCAGGACAATTCGGGAGCGGTCACCGGCCTGCACCACATTGACAGACTTAACGTTGCCCTGATTCACTTCAAAAACATTTTTTCCAGTCGCATTGGACGCATCAGGAAAGTCCAAAGCAATGCGAGGAGGCGATTGGATGGAAAATCCTGTGGGCACAGACTTCAGTGGTTCAGAAAAATCAATACGGACCACATCTACACCGTTCTGCACGCTCCCCATTACAGATTGAACTACAACCTGCGCGAACACACTGATGGGTGTCAATACAGCAAATGTGAATCCCACTGCAATTTGACAAATCTTTGATGGATAAATTTTTAGATATTTCATTTCTTGTCCTCTTGCAGATCGAGGGAGGCCGAACGTTCAATCCAATCACCAGTTGCATCTTGAACAATTTCGCGCAACTGAATCGAATTCTCAGTAATTTTCGTTATTCGCCCGTAGTTTTGACCAATATAGTTTCCAACTCGCACTTGATAAAGTAACTTATCAACTTTCAATAGTGCAGTCGGCGCACCCTTTTTATCAAGACTGCCTACCATCGCCATTACATCCAGCGGATAAGACTCCAGAGGCTCCTTTCGTCTGGCCATCTCTGGGGCAATTAAAGCAGCGTTAGAGGCGGACTGGGTAGACTCTCGTCTCAACGCCTGTGTTAACTTTATAGAGTTGAACGGCTCGACTCCTGAATCCATTGCATAGGTTTGGGGTAAAAATTGCTTAGGCTCAGTCAAAGGGGTTACCTTGGGTTTGGTTGTTGCCCGCAACTCCGACATCCACTGACGCAATTCGTCATCACCCGAAGAAACACAACCGGACAGACCAAGAGCCATCACTATTAATGAAATCAGTCTATGTGACGTCATTTTTTGCCGCCCTTCGCCACCTGCTTTTGAGCCTGAATTTCCTCAGAATCGAGGTACCTAAACGTACGGGCTGTGGCCTCCATCGTTAACGTAGCCCCACCCTTCTCCTTCCCCAGTGGGGCAATGGAAATATTGTTTAAAGTAACAATTCGGGACAGATGCGCGATATCAGATGCAAACGCTCCCATATCGTGATATTTTCCAGTCACACGAATTTGAATAGGCAATTCAGCATAATACTCTTTAACTACCACTTGGCCTGGTCGAAACAAATCAAACTGCAAACTTCTTCCAAGACCCGCCTGATTGATATCAGAGAGCAGCGCTGCCATCTCAGCCTTGCTTGGCAGTTGTTTTTCCAGTTGAATAACGTACTGCTGAACCTGTTCTCGTTGACGCTTTAAAGCTTCCAAACTCACAGCTTTAGTCAATTTTGCTTGATAGTTTTGACGCAGGGTTTGCTCTTTAGCGATCTCTGTTTCAAGTTCGACTTCATACTCATTGATCTTGGCAAACCAAAGAACAGCAGCCACCGCGATGGAAATAAAAAGACATAACAGAATTTTTGGAGCTACTGGCCACAAAGAGGGGTCTTTGGGATCCAAATTCCGAAACTGCCGAGAAATATTTTCCTGCAAGGCAGAGAAATCAATATCTTTTTTTGATTTTTTTGCCATATTTATTTCCCAATCGCGGCGCTAGCCGAGTCTTTGGCTTTTTGCACTTCACCGGTACGCATCAGCCGGAAACGCAAATTGAACGTGGACACTCGACGCTGGTCTCTGGACGACAAAGCAATATTGCTCGCCACAATTTCCACCAACTCCGGCTTTGACAGCCAAGGAGTGTTATCGGTCAAATTCCGAAGCATTTCAGAAACACGCTCGTTGGACTGGGCAACCCCCTGCATAGCGATTACTTGTTCAGTTTGCTTAATGCTTGTCACATACGCGCCTTCCGGTATCTGACGCACAAGCTCATTGAGCAAATGAACAGGGAGATTTCGATCTGACTGAAGATCTTCCACAGCCTTCTGCCTAGCCCGTAAAGCCGCAATTTCGTCTTCTATGGTGGCAATTTCCTTGATTTGTTCTTCAAGGACCTTAATTTCACTCTGAAGAAAAGCATTTCGCTCTTGCTGGGCGGTGATCATCATTTGAAACCACCAATACACTGCGCCAGCGATTGCCAGACCAATCAGAAATGATGCAAACATCGTCGCCTGAAAGGCTTCCTTCCGACGTTTGCGCGCAGCTTCCCGGTGCGGAAGTAAATTGATCAGAATCACTGCAAGAACCTCCGCATGGCCAGACCGCACGAGGTCAGATAGGACGGCGCTTCACGCACCATTTTTTTCAAACGAACGGAACTTCCGATTTCCATACCGTCAAAAGGATTGACTGCGCTGCACGCAAAGCCGGTCTGCTGGGTAACAGCCTCTGTCAAGCCTGGCAGTGGCGCTGAGCCACCTGCAAGCATGATGTGATCAACACGGTTATGGGGTGTACTGGTGAAGAAAAACTGCAAAGCTCGGCCGATCTCCTGGGCCATGCTGTCTACAAACGGCCGCAGCACAGCCGATTGGTAGTCTTCTGGGAGGTCACCATTTCGCTTTTTGCTTTCCGCCTCTTCCACTGAGAAACCGTATTGACGGACGATCAATTGGGTCAGCTGCGCTCCTCCAAAAGCTTGGTCTCGGTCATAAAGAACTTCTTCGTTGCGGATAACCTGCATGCTGGTGGTAAGTGCTCCCACCTCAAAAAGCGCAACCATTGCGTCGACGCCTTTCTTGGGCAAGGCCTCAATAAGACGCCCCGCAGCCAATCGGGAGGCATGGGATTCAATGTCCACCACCACGGGCTTGAGGCCTGCAGCCTCTGCCAAACCCTGACGGTCTTGGACCTTCTCTCGCCGAGATGCGGCAATGAGAACATCGACGTCCCCTGGCGCATTTTTGCTGGGGCCGATGACGCAGAAGTCCAAACTCACTTCGTCGAGCGAGAAAGGAATGTACTGATTGGCCTCTGACTCGACTTGAACCTCAAGCTCTTGTTCTGTCATGCCACCTGGCAGCGTGATCTTCTTGGTGATGACGGCCGATGGCGGCAGTGCCAAAGCGACGTTCTTCGTGCGCGTTCCACTTTTTTTGACCAGGCGGCGCAGTGCGTCCGCAACTTCGTCGAATTTTTCGATGTTGCCATCCGTGATCCAGCCACGCTCCAGCGGTTCGATCGCGCAACGCTCCAGAACCAAGCCGCCTGCCTTATCGCGCCCAAGCTCCACCAGTTTGACACTGGAGGAACTGATGTCGATTCCCAGCAGCGGCGGAGACTGGCGACTGAACAAAGACCCCATTGAGCTCAAGATTGGTCCCCTGTAACTTGCCAAAATGAGGCAACAAAACTTAACACTTCACATGAATGCTATCAGTAAGATAGTTCTCCAGCAAAGATTTTTCCCCGCGTAACACTTGCGGAGCGTTGCCAAAAGCAGACGAATTTAGCCGCCCTTGCAACACCGTTTGGCAACGATGACGCACCTTTGGGCAGACGGGCACGGGCCGAGCATTGTGATTTTCAGTGGGGTGCAGCGGACATTTTTATAATGGGCCGTCTTACCCATCCGGAGCGATATGCCGCCCTCTTCATCGAAGTCCTCTGACAAGCAGGACTCTCCTTCCGCTCCCACCCGCCCCACTTGGCTCCGTTGGCTGGTGCGCGCCACTCTTTGGATGGTGGGCCTGGCGACTGCGGCCGCCGTGGGATTGGCTCTGACCATTGCAGTGGCGCTGGCGGTGGCCTATCCGAACCTGCCGGACATCTCTGATCTCGCTGACTATCGCCCCAAGTTGCCTTTGCGCGTTTACTCTGCCGAAGGCGCTTTGCTGGGCGAATTCGGCGAGGAGCGCCGCAACCTCACCCCCATTGGTGAAATCCCCAAAGTCATGAAGGACGCGGTATTGGCCATTGAAGATGCCCGCTTCTTCCAGCATGGCGGCGTTGACTACAAAGGCGTAATTCGCGCAGCCTTGGCTAATCTTGGCCGGGTAAAAAGCCAGGGCGCCTCTACTATCACAATGCAGGTGGCGCGGAATGTTTACCTCTCTTCGGAGAAAACATTTACACGCAAAATTTACGAAATCTTACTGACATTCAAACTCGAGCATTTACTGACCAAAGATCAGATTCTTGAGATTTACATGAATCAGATTTATTTGGGCAATCGTGCCTATGGATTCGCTGCGGCGTCAGAAGCCTATTTTGGCAAGCCCCTGAAATCTGTGTCCGTGGCTGAGGCGGCCATGCTTGCGGGTCTGCCCAAAGCGCCCTCTGCGTACAACCCCATCAGCAACCCCAAGCGGGCTCGCTCCAGGCAGCTCTACATCATTGAGCGCATGGAGGAAAACGGCTTCATCACCGCCGAGCAGGCCACAGATGCCAAGAAAGAAGAACTCAAGATCCGGACCGGCCCGGACAGTACCCGGATTCATGCAGAGTACGTGGCCGAGATGGCACGCCAGCTGATCTTCACGCAGTATGGCAACGAGGCCTACACACGCGGGCTCAACGTCTACACGACACTTAACGCTGCGGAACAAGAGGCTGCGTACGCGGCGCTGCGCCGAGGCATCATGGACTACGAGCGGCGCCAGCAGTACCGAGGACCGGAAAAGTTCGTGGTGTTGCCGACAGCTGCCCAGGAGGTGGAAGACGCCATTGACGATGCGCTGGCCAACCACCCGGACAACGGCGACGTCCTTTCTGCCGTGGTTCTGGAGGCCTCGCCGCGCAAGATCGTTGCAGCCCGCGCGAACGGCGACACCCTGGAAATCACCGGCGATGGACTGAAGCCCGCACAGTCCGGCCTGAGTGACAAGGCCGCGCCCAACATCAAGATCCGCCGTGGAGCAGTGATCCGGGTGGTGAAAACACCCAAGAACGCCTGGGAAATCACACAGCTTCCCGAAGTCGAAGGCGCCCTGGTGGCACTGGACCCGCGCACTGGAGCCATCCGGGCGCTGGTGGGCGGATTTGATTTCGACAAGAACAAGTTCAACCACGCCGCACAGGCGTGGCGTCAACCCGGGTCGAGCTTCAAACCCTTCATCTACTCTGCGGCACTGGAGAAAGGGTTCACGCCCGCAACGGTCATCAACGACGCCCCTCTGTTCTTTGATGCAGGGGTGACCGGTGGCCAACCATGGGAGCCCAAGAACTACGATGGCAAGTACGACGGCCCCATGAGCATGCGCACGGGACTGGCCAAGTCCAAGAACATGATCTCGATCCGCATCTTGCAGGCAGTGGGGCCGAAGACCGCGCAGGAGTGGGTATCCCGCTTTGGCTTCGATGCTGAAAAGCACCCGGCCTACCTCACCATGGCGTTGGGCGCGGGCTCCGTCACACCCCTGCAAATGGCTACGGCCTATTCCGTGTTTGCCAACGGCGGATACCGCGTGAACCCCTGGCTGATCACCAAGGTCACCGACCACAAGGGCCGTGTCATCTCTGAAACGACTCCGCCGGTCACCAGCGAACAACCGCGTGCCATTGACGCCCGCAACGCCTTCGTGATGAACAGCCTGCTGCAAGAGGTCACGCGCTCCGGTACCGCAGCGCGGGCGCAAGCTACGCTGAAGCGGCCAGACCTCTACGGAAAAACCGGGACCACCAACGATTCTGTGGACGCATGGTTTGCCGGATACCAACCCACGATCGCTGCAGTGACCTGGATTGGCTACGACACGCCGCGTAACCTGGGAAGCCGCGAAACAGGGGGCGGCCTCAGCCTGCCGGTATGGATCAATTTCATGGAACGTGCACTCAAGGGTGTTCCCGTCATGGAGCCCACAGTGCCCGCTGGCGTGGTCAATGTCGGCGGGGAATGGTTCTACGACGAGTACGCGCGCAACAGCGGTATTCCAAGTGTGGGTCTCGATGACCGATCCGCATCACCCGCTGTGGCTCCACAAGCGCCACCGCCCACCGAAGAGCGAAACCGCATCCTGGACCTGTTCCGCAACTGATGGCGTTGCAGACGCTCTTCCATCTACCTGAGAGACGTGAGCCACCCAGGAGGGTGGCTCAAGCTGAAAACTGCAGTGGCAAACCCGCTTGGGCGGCTGCGTCGCGGCTCAGACACTCAAAGAACTCGCCAGCTCCTTTGGTGTCCTGCCAGGCTTGGCCGTCAAACCTGTAGTGGTACCCCCCGGACCGCGCGGCCATCCACACCTCGTGCAGAGGTTTTTGCAGATTGATGACGATCTGGCTGCGGTTGGGGAACGTCAATGTCACCATGCCCCCGGAGCGCTGGGCATCCACATCGGCATCGGTCGCGTCGTTGATGCGATCGCAACTGCGCTCGACGGCAAGCAGCAGTTTTTCGGCATGGTCCATGAATTCGAGGTCGGTCATTACAATTTGCGCATGTTGAAAGCTTCCCAAATTCTAGTCAGGACGCTTGTCCTTGCTGCCAGTGCGGCAGCCTTTGCAGGTTGCGGTCAACGAGGCCCCCTGTATTTGCCCAGCAGTCCGGCAGCTGCGCAGCGTGCAACCCTGCCCCAGACCTTGACCCCCGGCGTCGGTACCGCCAGCCCTGCACAGCCCCCCGCAGCTGCAGCGTCAGCGCCGCGCTGAAAAGCGGCATAAGGACCGGGACAACGGTTCTGATCACCAATACCACCAGGGCACTTGATTTCTATCAAGGACGCCTCAGAGGGTCAATCGTACAGTTCGTGCTTTATTGCACCGCAGGATGGCCATGGCCCTCGAACTCTACCGCGACAAGAACCATGCTTGTCTGATGTTCACCGACCTCATCGAAGAAGACGGTCAGGCCGTTCAGGCCAACCAGTTTCTGATCGTGGACGACGACACCGGCGCCATCATCGACCCCGGTGGCAACCTGGCCTTCAACGAGCTGTTCATGGGGATGACCAAGCACTTCCCACCGCACAAGCTGTCGTACCTGATCGCTTCGCATGCAGACCCAGACATCATTGCCTCCCTCGATCGCTGGATGACCAGCACCAAGGCCGACCTGGTGATCTCACGCGTCTGGGAACGTTTTGCGCCCCACTTCACCAAGGTAGGCAAGACGGAAAATCGCGTCATCGGTGTGCCCGACAGTGGTGGGCATCTGCCCCTGGGCCGCCATGAACTGGTGCTGCTGCCTGCGCACTTCATGCATTCCGAGGGCAACTTTCACTTCTACGACCCGGTCAGCCGCATCCTGTTCACCGGCGATTTGGGGGTGTCGATGATGTCTGGCGCCGAGGCTCGTGTGCCAGTGACCGACCTCAAGGCCCACATCCCGCGCATGGAGGGATTTCACCGCCGCTATATGGTGTCCAACAAGATCCTGCGGCTGTGGGTCCGCATGGCACGGCAGCTGGATATCGCCATGCTGGTGCCACAGCATGGCGCGCCCATCATGGGCAAGCAGGCGATCAACGATTTCTTCAGCTGGATCGAGAACCTCATGTGTGGCATCGACTTGTTTGACGATCGGGCCTACCAGATTCCCACCGGTTTCATCGATCCTGTGACCCGGCAGATGCGCGCGGCACCGGCGCGGTAGCAGCAGGTCTTGGAATTTCAAGCTAAATTTGCTTCTGGCGCTTTACCATCAAGCGCCAGAAGCTATTATTTATATAGCAAATAATTCCACAAGCACAGCGCTACGACGTGCGGGCTGCTTGGGATGCCTTGGCCCCCGCCGTACCCTGGGTCGGCCGGCGCTTGCGCAGCCGGTGCCACAGCCGCCAGCCCAGCAAAGCTGACAAAACCGCCGCATACACCGCCACCTCGCCAAAATCATTCTTGCCAGCGCGCATCCAGAAGAAGTGCAGGATGGCCAGGCCCGCCACTGCGTATACGCTGCGGTGCAGCGCCTGCCAGCGCTTTGCGCCCAAAGCCTTGATCGCGCGGTTGAACGATGTGGCGGCAAGCAGCGTGAGCACCAGCAGCGCCAGAGACCCGACCAGGATGAAAGGCCGCTTGATGATGTCGCGCACGATGTCGGTCCCATCAAAACCCATGTCGAACCAGGCGTAGCTCAGCAGGTGCAGCAGGCCGTAGAAAAACACGAACAGGCCCAGCATGCGCCGAAAGCGCGCAAGCTGGGGCGTGGAAGTCACCACGCGCAGCGGCGTAACGGCCAGCACCAGACAGAGCGCGCGCAGCGTCCAGTCACCCGAGGCGCGGATCAGGGCCTCGGCCGGATTGGCGCCCAGCTGATTTGCCGCCGCAGCGTAGACCAGCCACGCCAACGGAAGCAGGCACAGTGCAAAGACCACGGGCTTGGCTGCAGGATGGAGCAAGAGTTTGCGCATGGTGATCCGCGCCCCTCTTCTGCCGCTTTACCTACACGTCAAGCGGAGAAAAAAGGCGAATGAAGATCAGTAGAACTTCTTGAGGTCCATGCCCGCGTACAGCTGCCCCACCTGGGCTTCATAGCCGTTGAACATGAGCGTCTTGCGCTTTTTGGCAAACAGGCCATCTTCGCCAATGCGTCGCTCGGTGGCCTGGCTCCAGCGAGGGTGGTCCACCTCAGGGTTCACGTTTGAGTAAAAGCCGTATTCCTGCTTGGCCGCCTTGTTCCATGCCGTGCCGGGTTCTTTCTCGACAAAGCGAATCTTGACAATGCTTTTGGCGCTCTTGAAGCCGTACTTCCACGGCACCACCAGGCGAACAGGCGCCCCGTTCTGGTTGGGCAGCACTTCGCCATACATGCCAAAAGCCAGCAGTGTGAGAGGGTTCATTGCCTCGTCCATGCGCAGGCCTTCCACATAGGGCCAGTCGAGCACGCGCGATCCGACAAAAGGCATGGTTGCCTTGTCGGCCAGCGTCACAAATTCCACATACTTGGCGCTGCCCTGGGGCTCCACGCGCTTGATCAGTTCGGCCAGCGAATAACCCACCCAGGGGATGACCATGGACCAGCCTTCCACGCAGCGCAGACGGTAGATGCGCTCTTCCTGCGCGCTGAGCTTGATCAGGTCTTCGATGCCGTATTTACCCGGCTTCTTGACCAGGCCTTCCACTTCCACCGTCCAGGGCGTGGTCTTGAGTGTGTGGGCGTTGCGCGCGGGGTCGGCCTTGTCGGTGCCGAATTCGTAGAAGTTGTTGTAGGTGCTCGCGTCTTTGTAGTCAGTGAGCTTTTCCATCGTGGCCGCGCCCGCCACGGTGGACTTGGCACCCGCCAGCGCAGCCAGCTTGTTGGGCCGCACCACCTGCGCCTGCTGCGCCAGCGCCTCGCGGCCGGCCCAGGCCGCCATCGCGGCACCTGCCGCGCCGCCCGCCATGAGCTTGAGCATCTGGCGCCGGTCTTCATAGACCGCGCGGGGTGTGATTTCGGAGGAGTGGGGGTGGTTGAAACCCGAATCGCGCGAGGGGATCAGCATGGGGAGGCTCCGGTCATGGTCTTGTGGAAACAGCTGCAACAGTAGAGCAGGACAACTGTTAGTTCGTTCCCTAGACCGCGCAGGTTACACCGAAGACGCAATAGTTGTCGGCCCCACCCCGATGCCCGACTGAGCCTTCATCCCGTCACAGCGTGCCGTAGCTGTGCAAACCGCTCAGGAACATGTTCACCCCCAGAAACGCGAACGTGGTCACCGCCAGACCCACCAGCGCCCACCAAGCCGACACGGTGCCGCGCAGCCCCTTCATCAGTCGCATGTGCAGCCAGGCGGCGTAGTTGAGCCAGACGATCAGCGCCCAGGTTTCCTTGGGGTCCCAGCTCCAGTAGCCGCCCCAGGCCTCGGCCGCCCACAGCGCGCCGAGCACGGTAGCAATGGTGAAGAACGCAAAGCCCACGGCGATGGACTTGTACATCACGTCGTCCAGGATCTCAAACGAGGGGAGGCGCGCCGCGATGCGCTTGCGGCCCAGCAGGATACCAGCCACGATGAAAGCCGAAATGCCGAAGTACACCATCCAGTAGCTGCCACCGTTCTCGGTCGCGCCTTGGCGGAACACGATAGGCTCGAAACACAGCACCACGCCCAGCAGCCACAGCGGCGCCAGCTTGTACCAGCGGGTTTCGGCGGCCTGCTGTTTGATGAGGTAGGCAAAGGCCACCATGGCGGCCAGCGCAAACGTGCCGTAGCCGATGAAGTTGGCGGGCACATGCAGCTTCATCCACCAGCTCTTGAGTGCAGGCACCAGGGGCTGGATCTCGTGCGCTTCGCGCACCACCGTGTACCAGAGCAGGAAGCCCACGGCGGCACTGACTACCAACATCACGAACCCGCCCAGTGCACGCGTGTCGTACTGCTGTTCGTAATACAGGTAGAACGCCGCCGTCATCCAGCAGAACAGCACAAACACTTCATACAGGTTGCTCACCGGGATGTGGCCGATGTCCGGGCCGATGAGGTAGCTCTCGTACCAGCGCACCAGCGTGCCGATGAGCGCCATGGCCACGGCCACCCACGCAATGCGCGAGCCCAGCATACTCATGGTGCGGCCCTCGCCGCGGGAGAACATGCCCACCCAGTAAAAGATGGTGCTCATGAAGAACAGCATGCTCATCCACAGGATGGCAGATTGGCTCGACAGGAAATACTTGAGGCCGAACACCGTTTCGGCCCGCGCCAGGCTACCCGCACCGTCTTGCTGGTACAGGCCGATGGCCAACAGCGCCACCGCAGCCACGATCAGCATCAGCGCACGCAAGGGGCGCCAGAACCAGCCCAACCAGATCGTGCACGGAATGGCACCCAGCAAAATACCTTTTTCGTAGACGTCCATGAAGGCGCCGTAGCGCTGCAACGCATACAGCCCGCCCACAGCCACGATGGCGGCAAACAGCCAGTCGAACCAGTTGCGGCGAGCAAAAAAACCCTCGTTCAGGGTGATCGTGGTGGCCGTGGAGGAAGAAGTCGCGGTATTCATGCAGTGCCTTCGCGGGGCGATGCCCCGATCAGTTTTTGTGCGAGCTGGACAAACTCCTGGTCGCCGTCCATGGTCTTGCGGTTGGTGGACAGGGCCATGGTGGCGTGGGTACGCCCATCCTGCGGCGCCACCCAGACCCAGACGCGCCGTTCGCGCACGTAGAGCATGGCAAAAACGCCCAGGATCAGCAAGGCACACCCCAGATAGACAACATTCTTGCCAGGGGCTCGCGCCACCTGGAAAACACTGGCCTGCACCTGGGTGAAGTCCTTGAGTTCAAACGCCAGCGGTGCGGGGTAGATCTGCGCGTCGCTGAGCGAGAGCACGGCCTGCGTCATGAAGCCCTGCGTCTGATCGTCCTGGGGAAGCGGCGGCAGGCCGGCACGCTGGCGCGACAACTGCGCCACCTCGAACAGCGTGCCGTTCAAAATGCGCACCAGCACCTCACCCGCCCGCGCGCGCTCGGCCTCGGGCACGTTGGCCTCCATGAAGTCCGACACCGCCTGCAGGCCACCAGTGGGCTTGCCATCGACCATGCCCTGGCCCGCAAACAGAGCCAAGGCCCGCAGTGCAGACTGCTGCAGCTGCTCGGCCAGATCCGGGCGCGAGGTGTCGATGGCCTGCGCCACATAGCGGCGCACGGCCTGTTCGCGCGCTGCGGGGTCGGCCAGGGTGGCCTTCATGCGAACGAAGCCGTCCATGCTCCCCTTGTCATCGGCTGGCACCCGCAGGTACCGGAATGGCTCTGCAGGGGTTTCGCGCACACCCAGCAGAAACACCGGCACGCCATCGCCCGTGTCCACGGGCAGCATGTAGTTGTGGAACTCACGCGCCTGGCCCGCTGCGTCCCGAAGCTTGTAACTCACGCTCGGGCCCACGTTGCGCAGTTCTTTTTTGGTGACGGTCTTGTTGGCAGCGCCCAGGCGGGATTCCACCGACTCGCGCAGGTCAACCTTGCGCACATCCACACCGGTGCCACCGGGGCCTGCACCCCCGAAGTTCTCGACATTGATGGTGCGCAGTGCTGTGAACTCCAGCGTCAGCGTCTCGCTGCCCGGGCCGCCACCGTTGTTGGTCAGCTGGGTGGAATTGCCGACCACTCCTTCGACCTCAATGGGCTTGGCGCCTGCCACCATGGGAACGCCGCGCAGCTTGAGGTGCGAGCCGCCGTCGTCAAAACTCGACTGGTAGATTTCTATGCCTTTGTAGCTGGCCGGGTGGTTCACCTCCACACGCGCGGGCGTCTTCTCGCCCGTGGCCTTGTCGTGGATGATGATCTCGCTGGCAAACAGCTTGGGCATGCCGGTGGAGTAGTGCTCCACGATGAACTTCTTGAGCTCGATGGCAAACGGCAAGTCCTGCAGCAGCACGCCGTCGGACTGATTCAGGATGGCCGTGCTCGATTGTGTGCCCTCAGCCACCAGCAGGTTGCCCCGAAAGGTGGGGTTGCGCTCGGAAAGCCGGTGCTCGGGCTTCACATCGGCAATCAGGCCGCCGCCCTGGTACGGTGTCTTGCCCCCCAGCAACATCTGGGCGCGCACGATGAGATCGCCGTCCAGCAGACCGCCCACACACACCAGCACGATGGCACTGTGCGCGGCGATGTAGCCCAGCTTGTTGGCAGCACCCGCCTTGGCCGCCACCATCCAGCCGGTGCCGGGGCCAGAGGTGGTGTCGCGCTGCTGCAGGCGCACTTTCCATCCGCCACCGGCCAGCAGGGTGCCAATGCGGCGCGCCTCGACCTCGGCAGAACCGCTGAGCGCAGCCTCGGCCTTGTGGTGAAAGGCCTTCAGGCTTTGTTCGCGGATGTTTTCCTTGTAGACCTTGAGGTCGATGAGGATCTTGGGTGTATTGCGGGCGATGCACAGCGATGTGCTGATCACCAGAAACGCCAGGATCAGCAAGAACCACCAGGCGCTGTAGACCGCATTGAGCTGGATGGCACCAAACAACTCCGCCCAGAAGGGACCGAACTGGTTGACGTAGTTGACCGCCGGCTCGTGCTGCTTGAGCACCGTGCCGATCACCGAGGCAATGCAGATCACCGTCAGCAGCGAGATCGCGAACCGCATGGAGGACAGCAGCTCGATCCCGGCGCGCCAGGCCTGGGAACCAGACTGGATGCGAAGGCCTTGGGTGTTATCGGACATGGATGAAAAAGAAAGGAGACGGCGAGGAGGCGCGAGAGAAGGAAAGAAAAAGGGCGGGACCATCTGTGCGATGGGCCCGCCCGTTTTGGGATTGTTATTGGCGGTAGGTTCCGTGCAACCCGGTCTAGCGGGCCACAAGATTGACGAAAATCAAGTCAATCAGCGCAGGCCAGCGATGTAGTCCGCCACGGCCTTGATTTCCTTGTCGTTCAGCTTGGCCGCCACCTGCGTCATCTGGGTGCTGTTGGCACGCGAGCCATCGCGGAAGGTGTTGAGCTGGGCTACGGTGTAGTCAGCGTGCTGACCCGACAGCCGGGGGTACTGGGCAGGGATGCCCGCGCCATTGGGGCTGTGGCAGCCAGCGCAGGCAGCGATCTGGCGGTCGGCGATGCCGCCACGGTAGATGCGCTCACCCAGGGAGACCAGGTTCTTGTCCTTGGCGAAACCGGGTTTGGCCGCCTTGGAAGCCACCCAGTACGAAATGTTCTTCATGTCCTCGTCCGACAGCGCGGTGGCGAAACCCTTCATGATGGTGTTGTTGCGCTTGCCGGACTTGAATTCCTGCAACTGCTTGACCAGGTATTCGGGGTGTTGCTGCGACAGCTTGGGGTTGGCCGCAATGGCTGAGTTGCCATCGGCGCCGTGGCATGCCGCACACACTGCGGTGTAGCTGGCCTCGCCTTTGACGAGATCCGGCTTGGCCGCTTTGGGGGCATCGCCCGCCGCATAGGCCGAAAAAACAGGTGCTGCCAGTGCGGCAGCCGTCAGCAAATAGGCGAGCAACTTCATATCGAGGGTCTGTGTTTATGTGCGCAAAACCTCGCGATTCTACAATGAGGCTTCCTCGCACCCTAATTCCCCATGACGACATCCTCTACCGCGCCAGTTGCTGGCTCCCTTCCGCCAGCCCCTGACGCCAAGATCGCCATGGGCTGGATGCATACCGCCAGGTTCCTGACCACAGCCGCGCAGCTGCACCACCTGCCGCCCATCCACGTGCCCGAGATCGCCTTTGTGGGCCGCTCCAACGCGGGCAAGTCCACCTGCATCAACACACTCACGCAGCAAAAGCAGCTGGCGTTCGCGTCCAAACGTCCCGGTCGCACGCAGCACATCAACCTTTTCTCTCTGGGCAAGCACGGCGTGACCGATGCGGTTCTGGCCGATTTGCCCGGCTACGGCTACGCCAAGGTGTCGCGCTCCGACAAGGTGCGCTGGCAGCAGGTGATGGTCAATTACCTGGTCAGCCGCCCCGGGCTCACCGGCATCGTCTTGCTGTGTGACCCACGCCTTGGCCTGACCGAACTGGACGAGGCCTTGCTTGAGGTCCTTCGCCCACGGGTCGAAGAAGGCCTGAAATTCCTCATCGTGCTGACCAAGGCCGACAAGCTCACACGCTCTGAGCAAGCCAAGATCCTGTCGATTACGCGACTGAACGCGGCTGGCGGAGAGGTGATGATGTTCTCGGCCCTCAAAAAGCAAGGCGTGGACGAGGTGGCACAGCTGCTGTGGCAATGGGCGCACCCGGTGCAAGCCTCCGGCGACGCAGCCCCTGCCCCCGCCGATGAGCCCCCAGAGCTCGGTGATTCTGAGGATATTCAGTCAAATTAGGCCCTAGCGCTTATCCATCAAGCGCTATTAGCTATTAAATGCATAGCGCAATGATCCAGACCGTCTCCATTCCCCTGCCCCACGGAACCACCCTGCAATGCCGCGTGAGCGGCGTGGCGCGCCGCCCAGTGCTGCTGTTTTTGCACGGGTTCCCCGAGGGCGCCTTCATCTGGGATGAGCTGCTGCTGCACTTTTCCCGCCCAGAAAACGGCGGCTACTACTGCGTGGCGCCCTACCTGCGCGGGTTTGGCCCGTCAAGCAGCCCCGCCGAAGTGGATGCCTACCGTGCCAAGCATCTGGTGCAGGACCTGGTGGCGCTGATTGCCCACGAATGCCCCGGCGGCGCGCTGGAATGCCTGGTGGCGCACGACTGGGGCGGCGCCGTGGCCTGGAACCTGGCCAACCAGCAGCCGCAGCTCATGAAGCGGCTGGCCATCATCAACTCCCCCCACCCTGGCGCCTTTGTGCGGGAGCTGGCACACAACGCTGCGCAGCAGGCGGGCAGCCAGTACATGCACTTCCTGTGCAGGCCTGATGCCGAGGCCCTGCTGGCCGAGGACGACTTTCGCCGCCTGTTCGCATTTTTCAACGCCCCAGACGGCAGCGCCCCCGCGTGGCTGACCGAGAGCGTGCGCGCCCAGTACCGCGCGCTGTGGCAGCAGGGCCTGACGGGTGCCTGCAACTACTACCGCGCCAGCCCCCTGCGCCCACCCCGCGATGGTGACCCGGGCGCGCAGGCCATCACCCTGCCCGAATCCATGTTGACGGTGACGGTGCCCACGCTGGTGCTGTGGGGCATGGATGACCCGGCCCTGCTGCCCGGCCTGCTCGACGGACTGCCGGGCTGGGTGCCGCAGCTGCAATTGCATCAGGTGGAGAAGGCCTCGCACTGGATCGTGCACGAGCACCCCGAGCGCGTGGCCCTGGAACTGCAGCGATTTTTTCAATCAAAATGATAGCTCCCAGCGCTTAACAGATAGGCGCTAGCCGCAGATTTGATTCAAATTTTCAGGAGTAAAAAGACGGTTCGCCTTCGGGCCGTGTCTTGAAACGCTTGTGCACCCAGTAGTACTGCTCGGGCATGGTGTTGATGACGGCCTGCAGCTCGTGGTTCATGCGCAGGGTGTCGGCCTCGGCGTCGTCGGTGGGGTAGTTCGCCCAGGCGGGCGAGACCTCGGCCACGTAGCCTGTGGGCGTCATGCGCGAATACACACCCACTACCTTGGCGCGCCCCAGCCGCGCAAACCGCGACAGCGACGGGATGGTGGCCGCCGTCACGCCATAGAACGGCACAAACACCGAATCATTGCGCCCGTAGTCCATGTCGGGCAGCAGGTACAACAGGCCGCCCTTGCGCAGGTTGGCGATGATGGGTTTGACGCCGTCCGAGCGGTTGAGCATGCGCACGTCACCAAAACGCTGGCGCCCGGCCATGAACCAGCCATCCACCGCCGGATCGGGATGGGTTGCAAAAATGGACGTGAATGCACGGCCCGAATGCAGCGGCAGCGCAAGGCCGCCTGCGTCCATGCCGTAGAAGTGCGGCGCAAACAAAATGGTGGGCGTGTCGCCGTCGAGCTCGTGCACGGCGCCTCTGAGTTGCACGCGCCGCTCGACCACCTCGCGAGGCGCGGCCCAGAGCCAGCTGCGGTCCAGCCAGGTCTGGCAGAACACCACAAAACTGGCGCGCGCCACGGCGCGGCGGCGCGCCTCGGTCCAGTCCGGGAAACACAACTCCAGGTTGCGCAGCGCCACCTTGCGCCGAGGCGCTACCAGCACAAACGCCACCTGCCCCAGCAGCCAGCCCATGCCGCGCAACACTGGCAGCGGCAGGTGCGCCAGCACCCGCATGAACCACACACCCAGGCGTCCCGTCATACCGTGCCCCCCACAGCAGGCTCGGCAGGCGCGGCCTCGGCGCGCGGCTGTTTGTAGCGGCCATAACCCCACAGGTATTGCTCGGGGCACTGGCGGATAAGGTGTTCCATGGCCTGGTTGATCTGCACAACGGCAACGTCCAACTGGTCCGACAGCGGTTGCGCCAGCGGCTCGAAATGGGTGACAAAACCACGGCCCCAGGACAGCCGCTCGCAGCGCACCAGCACAACGGCAGCACCCGTCTGCTGCGCCAGGCGCACGGCCAGGGTCATGGTGTAGGCATCGCGGCCAAAAAACGGCGCCCAAAGGCCTTGGCCGTCCGGCGGAACCTGGTCGGGCAGCAGGCCCACGGCCTCGCCGCGGCGCAGGGCCTTGATCATCTGGCGCACGCCTGCCAGCGTAGTGGGCACGGCCAACATGCCGGGCCGATTGCGTGCCGTCAGCATCACCTTGGCGAGCCAAGCCTGGCGTGCGGGGCGGTATAGCACGGTGATGGGGCCACGCTCAGCACTCCAGCGCCGGGCCGCTGCCTGGGCCGACAGTTCGAAGCACCCCTGGTGCGGCGTGAGATACAGAACGCCCCGCCCCGCCCCGTAGGCCCGCTCCACACAGGCCTCA
Organism: Acidovorax sp. JMULE5; assembly: GCF_013376875.1. Classification (GTDB taxonomy): domain Bacteria; phylum Pseudomonadota; class Gammaproteobacteria; order Burkholderiales; family Burkholderiaceae_C; genus Acidovorax; species Acidovorax facilis. The sequence goes on along the minus strand of NZ_CP035951.1, from coordinate 4,761,656 downwards.
CCTTCGATGCGACAAGGCAGCGGAGCTCCCAGCCACAGACGCGGCAACTCGGCCACCATGCGGCCGGCATGGGACACGGCAGCACGCACATCACCGAACGAATAGCCTGCCAGCGCAGAATTGGCCAGGAATCGGCTCCGGTAGGTGGGTGATGCCGCAAACGCTACCCAGCCCATGGCTGCACCCAGGGCGTGCAGCAACCACAGTGGAAACACGGAAAAGAATCGGAAGACGACTGGCATTAAAATGGTGGGGTCGCTGAGTTAAATGAGCAACTTGCAGGGCGACGTAAAAAAAATCTGCTAAAGCGTTCGCCAGAGCTCCTTCGGGGTGAGGGCAACGCCCCAAATGCCGGAACACAGGAGTTTATTCAAATGGCGAACGACTTTCTCTTTACCTCGGAATCCGTCTCCGAAGGCCACCCCGACAAGGTAGCCGATCAGATCTCGGACGCGATTCTCGATGCAATCTTCAAGCAAGACCCCCGCAGCCGCGTCGCCGCCGAAACGCTGACCAACACCGGCCTCGTGGTACTGGCGGGCGAGATCACCACCAACGCCCATGTGGACTACATCCAGGTGGCGCGCGACACCATCAAGCGCATCGGCTACGACAACACCGACTACGGCATCGACTACAAGGGCTGCGCAGTGCTCGTGGCCTACGACAAGCAGTCCAACGACATCGCCCAGGGCGTGGACCACGCGAGCGACGACCACCTGAACACCGGCGCTGGCGACCAGGGCCTGATGTTCGGCTACGCCTGCGACGAAACGCCTGAGCTGATGCCCGCGCCCATCTACTACGCGCACCGCCTCGTCGAGCGCCAGGCCCAGTTGCGCAAGGACGGCCGCCTGCCCTTCCTGCGCCCTGATGCCAAGTCGCAAGTGACGATGCGCTACGTGGACGGCAAGCCCCACAGCATCGACACCGTGGTGCTCTCCACCCAGCACCACCCCGACCAGAGCGAAACACAAACCAAGATGAAGGCTTCGTTCACCGAAGCCATCATCGAAGAGATCATCAAGCCCGTGCTGCCCAAGGAATGGCTGCAGAACACGCGCTACCTGATCAACCCCACGGGCCGTTTTGTCATCGGCGGCCCGCAAGGCGACTGTGGCCTGACCGGCCGCAAGATCATCGTGGACACCTACGGCGGCGCCTGCCCCCACGGCGGCGGTGCTTTCAGCGGCAAGGACCCAACGAAGGTGGACCGCTCGGCCGCCTATGCCGCGCGCTACGTGGCCAAGAACATCGTGGCCGCAGGCCTGGCGCGCCAGTGCCAGATCCAGGTGGCCTACGCCATCGGTGTGGCCGAGCCCATGAACATCACGGTGTACACCGAAGGCACGGGCGTGGTGTCGGACGAACGCCTGGCCGCACTGGTGCGCGAGCACTTCGACCTGCGCCCCAAGGGCATCATCCAGATGCTGGACCTGCTGCGCCCGATCTACGAAAAGACGGCAGCCTACGGCCACTTCGGCCGCGAAGAACCCGAGTTCAGCTGGGAGAAGACCGATAAAGCTGCGGCCCTGCGGGCAGCAGCCGGGCTGTAAGCCCGCCGCGCGAACAGCGCGGTATCGGACTTCCGGCGAAGCTCATATCGCGCAGCGATGTGGGCGTAGGCCAAGAGACCGTCAGAGCCGCCCCACCTCCAAAGCCGCAACGCTCCGCGTTGCGGCTTTTCTTTTGGCGCTTCACCACTGCCCGCCAGCGGCCCTCTCCTACACCCACCGCCCGCCCGCACTGACGGCGCTGCCGACGGCCCCTCGGTATCGTTCCTGCACACCCTTTCGCAGCCCCGCGCTGCCTGAACATCCACTGCAAGGAGCGACCACCATGCTGAAGTACGCCATCATTTTTGCCCTGATCTCCCTCGTGGCCGGTGCCCTGGGATTCAGCGGAGTCGCCGCAGGCGCGGCGGGCATCGCCAAGGTGCTGTTTGTGCTGTTCCTGGTGATTGCCGTGGTGTTTGTGGTGCTGGCCGTCATCGGCGTGGGTGCCGCGCGCAAGGTCCTCAAGTAGCCCACCGCACCCTTGTCGCAGCCCCACATTCCCCACACAGCCGCACCATGACCGACACCACCAATATCTTTGAAGCCCTGCGCGAGAGCCATGAGCGCCAGCGTGCGCTGTACGGCGCACTGACCGACACCAGCGGAGACACCCCCGAGCGGCGCGAGCTGTTTGAGCAGCTCAAGCAGGAACTGACGGCCCATGAACGGGCTGAGGAACGGCACTTCTATATTCCACTGATGGCGCACGACGCGGGCATCGACCTGTCCCGCCACGCTATTTCAGAGCACCACCAGCTCGATGAACTGCTGGAGTCGCTGGAGAAGGCCGACCCGGCGAGCCCCAGCTGGCTGCCACTGGCCAAGAAACTGGCGGAGAAGGTGGAACACCACCTCAAGGAAGAAGAGCACCGCTTCTTCCAGATGGCCGGCAAGCTGCTGACCGAAAAGCAGAAAACTGCCCTGGCGGCAGACTACCGGGCGGACTACGAAGAGGCCAAGGCCGCCACGGCCTGACGCCCCTGCGCCAACCCATCAGGCTGCGTCTTCGGCCTGCACCACGCAGTTGCGCCCGCTGGACTTGGCCTTGTACAGCGCCGTGTCCGCGCGCTTGATCAGGGCGTGACTGTCTTCCTTGTGGTCCCAGGTCGCCACGCCAAAACTGGCGCTGACATGGCCCACCGCGTCGAAAGGCGCCCCTGCAATGCGCGCGCGCACCGCCTCGGCCATGGCCATGGCGGCATCCACGGGGGTTTCCTTGAGCAGGATGATGAACTCCTCGCCGCCAAAACGCGCAGCGCAGTCGGACGACCGCAGAAGTTCGCGCACGCGCAGCGCCGTGCTCTTGAGCACCACGTCGCCCGAGTCATGCCCAAAGGTATCGTTGATGCGCTTGAAAAAGTCGATGTCAAACATCACCACCGACAGGCTGCCCTTCTTGATGCGGGTGTCGGCCATCTCGGTCTCTAGCCTCTCAAAGAAGCGGCGGCGGTTGACCAGGTCCGTCAGAAAGTCCTTGGTGGCCAGGTCTTCGAGCTTGCGGTTGAGCCGCGCCATGGGCTCGATCACCAGCGACGACAGCGACAGATTGAGCCCGACGAAAAGCAACACAAAACTACCCACCAGCGCCGCCATCACCGTGTTGAAGGTCTGACGCGCCTTCTCCAGCGGGAAATACATCGGCACCTTCACCACCTGGATGCCCACCGTTTCGTTCATGCCCCAGCCAAAGCCGTTCTTGTCGCCATAGACCTTGAGCATGGTGGGTGGCGCCACGGCCGGTGTGCTGTGGCAGGCCAAACACTGGGCCTGCTTGATGGTGATGGGCCGCGCCACGTACATGGCGCGGTGCATGCCCTCGCCCACCTCGCCGGTCACCTCCTTCTTGAGGTCGGCCCGGCCTTCGCGGAAGTCGCTGATGATGCGCTCCTCCCACTCGTTGGCACGGTCGCGCAGGTTGGTGGGGTTGAGCACCGCCTCCTTGTACTCATAGCCCGGAAACCGGTTCTGCAGGCGGCGCAGGGTTTCGGTGGCCGCGTAGGCAGGCACCGTCTGTGGCAGGAATTTCTCGGCCAGCGTCACGTCCAGGTGGGGCTTGACCAGCTCTGTCGTGTAGTCGCGGATCGCCATGGCCGCGTGCATCATGATCTGCGAGTTGTGCTGCACCTCCTCGATGGCCGACTGCTGCAGAAAGCGGTGTACATAAACTCCCGCACCCGCCGCTGCCACCAGCAGCACGGCCGCCAGCACCAGGTTGAATTTGAGTCGCAAAGACATGGATTTCCCTCAGGTGCCAGCGTTGTGCCGGCTTGTTGTTGGTGGTGCAACGGCAGCCATCCTGGCCCGCGCGACGCACCCACCGTTCGTGGGACACAAAGTTTGCGTTTGTGCCAGATTTCCGCGCAGCGGTCCAATAGTTTGTGCGCTGCGCCCGCGCTACAGCCCGCGCGCGCTCAGCGACAGATTGCGCCGGTAGGCCGGGCGCACCCGGTACAGCTGCGCGGGGCGGTGGGCGCCGCCGCCTTGCAGCGCTCCCGGCACCGGCTCCAGCATGGCCAACTCGTCCATCTTGCGGCGAAAACTCACCTTGTTGACCGGCTCGCCCAGCACCGCCTCGTACACAGCCTGCAGCTGCGGCAGCGTGAACGGCTCGGCGCACAGGTGCACGGGCATGGACGAATACTGGCTTTTGCTGCGCACGCGGGCCACGGCGGCATCGACCATGGCACGGTGGTCAAAAGGCAGCGCAGGCAATTCGGCCACGGGTACCAGCGTTAGCGGCGCCTGCGCCAGCACCTCAGGCGGCACCAGGGCACAGTAAGCGACGGCCAGCGACCAGCCCCGGGGGTCGCGCACCGGGCCGGAGAAGGTGGCCAACTGCTCCAGGTACGGGCTCTGCAAGCCCGCCTTGTCGCGCAGCACCCGGGCCGCGCTGGCCTGGGCATCGGCATCTTCTTGCGCATGGATGTAGCCACCCGGCAGCGCCAGAGCCCCGGCAAACGGCGCGCGCTCACGGCGCAACAGGGCCACTTGCAACGCCCCTTGCTGCAAGGTCAGCAACACCACATCGACGGTACAGATCACAGTGGGCAAAGCGGATTCGGTCATGCACCGAGTTTGTCACAAGCATGAACAAACCGGCACCCAGATCGCGAACCACATTCCCTAGCGCAAATTCTTTGAGACCAATACGAAACAAGTGCTTTCAACTCAGTTAGTTCATTTTTTTTACTAACAAGATTACACTGCATCCAACAACCCAGGAGAAGACCATGCCCCGCAACATCCAGCTGCTGGTGATTGACCCGCAAAACGACTTTTGCGATCTGCCTGCCGCATGGCAGCCCGTGGATGCGCTCACCGGACAGCACACCGCCCCCACACTGCCTGTACCGGGTGCCCATGCCGACATGCAGCGCCTGGCCCAGTTCATCCGCAACCAGGGTGACCAGCTTGATGGGATCACCGTCACGCTCGATTCGCACCAGCGCTTTGATATCGCCCACCCTGGCTTCTGGCAGACCGGCGCGGGGGCCGATGTGGCGCCCTTCACCCCCATCACCGCCGCCCAAGTGCGCGCAGGCGACTACACACCGCGTGATACCACGGCCCTGCCCCGCACTCTGGGGTATCTGGACGCACTCGAAGCCCAAGGCCGCTATACGCTGATGGTGTGGCCGGTGCACTGCGAGGTGGGCAGTTGGGGCCATGGCGTGCACGCCGATGTACTGGCCGCCTGCGGGGCCTGGCAGCTCCAGCGCCAGCGCGCGGTGCGCAATGTGTTCAAGGGCACCAACCCCTGGACGGAGCACTACAGCGCCATCGAGGCCGAGGTGCCCGATGCGGACGACGAAGGCACCGCACTCAACACCGCCCTGCTGCAGTCGCTGGGCCAGGCCGATGTGCTGCTGATCGCGGGCGAGGCCAGCAGCCACTGCGTGCGCTCGACCACCGAGCACATCGCGCAGCACCTGCCCCGCCTGGTGACGGGCTGGCAGGCGAGCCGCATCGTGCTGCTGACCGACGGCATGAGCCCCGTGGGCGGATTCGAGGCGCAGCACCAGGCGTTTCTGCAGGCCATGCGTGCAGCCGGTGCACAGCTCGCCAATATGAATGAAATCAGGCTCCAGCGCTTATCTATCAAGTGCTAGCAGCTACCAATTTTGGAGCAACACCATGAACCCCGTCATCACCAGCCTGCTCGACACCGACCTCTACAAGTTCACGATGTGGCAGGCCCTGCTGCACCGCCACCCACAAACACAAAGCGAATACCGCTTTGTGTGCCGCAACACCCCAGCCTACCCGCTGGCCGAGCTGCTGCCAGAGGTGAACGCTGCGCTGGACCACCTGTGCAGCCTGCGCTTCACGCCCGAAGAGCTGGCCTATGTGGGCAGCCTGCGCTACATCAAGAGCGACTATGTGGACTTCCTGCGCATCTTCCAGTTCCAGCGCAGTTTCATCAGCGCCTGGGCCGAGGGCGAGCAACTGCACATCGTGGCGCAAGGCCCACAGGTGCATGTGATGGGGTTTGAGATCTTCGTGCTGGCCATCGTGAACGAGCTGTACTTTCGCCGTTTTGACGCGGCCCAGGCCCTCGCCAGCGGCCGTGCACGGCTGGCCGCCAAAGTGCATCAGCTGCAGGCCCTGGCCCGGCAGGCCACGCTGCGCCACCCTTTCGAGCTGTTCGACTTTGGCCTGCGCCGCCGCTACAGCGGCGCCTGGCAGCGCGAGGTGGTGCAGACCTTTGCCACACAAACGCCGCAGTGGTTCAAGGGCACCAGCAACGTGCTGCTGGCACGCGATTTGAACCTGGTGCCCATCGGCACCATGGCGCACGAGTATTTGCAGACCTACCAGTCCCTGGGCGTGCGGCTGCGCGACTTCCAAAAGGCCGCGCTCGAAGACTGGGTGCAGGAATACAGGGGCGACCTGGGCATTGCGCTGACCGACACCGTGGGCATGGACGCCTTTCTCGCTGACTTTGACCTGTACTTCGCCAAGCTGTTCGACGGCCTGCGCCACGACTCGGGCGACCCGGTTGCCTGGGGCGAAAAAGCCCTCGCGCACTACACCCGGCTGCGCATCGACGCACACACCAAGCGGCTGGTGTTCTCGGACGGGCTCGACCTCGAACGCGCCCTCATGCTGTACCGCCACTTTGGCGACCGCACGCAGCTCGGCTTTGGCATTGGCACCAACCTGACCAACGACATGGGTGCAGACCACAAGCCGCTGAACATCGTGATGAAACTGGTGCGCGCCAACGGGCAGCCCGTGGCCAAGCTGTCGGACACGCCCGGCAAGACGCTGTGCGACGATGAAACCTACCTGGCCTACCTGCGTCAAGTTTTCAACGTGAAGGACTGACACCATGCTCCGCATCACCCTTGCACAGCTCAACTTCACTGTCGGCGACATCGAAGGCAACGTGGCCCGCATGGTGTCCGCAGCCCAGCAAGCCGCGCGCGAGCAGGCTGACCTCATCGTGTTCAGCGAGCTGTCGCTGTGCGGCTACTACCCCGGCGACATGCTGGAGGAAACCGGCTTTCAGCAACGCATGGAGGCCGGCATCTCCGCGTTACAACAGGCCTCTGCTGAATTACCCCAGCTGCACTGGGTGTTGGGCGCGCCCACACCCGCGCGCGGCCCCGGCAAGCGCTTGCACAACAGCCTGCTGGTGCTGCAAGGCGGGGCTGTGCGCTTGCAATACGCCAAGCAGCTACTGCCCACGTACAACATCTTTGACGAGCGCCGCCACTTCGAGCCCGGCCCGGACGTCGCCAAGGTGCTGCGCATCGGCAGCACGCAGGTGGGCCTGCTGATCTGCGAAGACGGCTGGAACGACCACGGCGCCGACTACGCCACCAACCCTTTCGAGCGCATGCGCGACGCCGCGCCCGACCTGGTGGTGAGCATCAACGCCAGCCCCAGCCACACCGGCAAACGCGAGCAGCGTCACCAGATCTTTGCCGACGCTGCGCGCCGCCACGGCCTGCCGATCCTGTACGTGAACCAGATCGGTGGGCATGACCAGGTGGTGTACGACGGCGCATCGTTCGCGGCCGAGCCCGATGCGGGTGTCGTCTTCGAAGCCCAGCGGTTTGTGGAAGACGTGCGCACGCTCCAGTTCGACAACGGGCATTTTCTGAGCGCGGAAGGCGCACGCCCCGCCCCCGTGCCCGCACAGGGTCTGCCCACCATGGACTTCTACCGCCAGCAAATCGTGCTGGGCCTGCGCGACTACGCGCGGCGCTGTGGCTTTACGCAGGTGGTGGTGGGCAGCTCTGGCGGCATCGACAGCGCACTGACGCTGGCGCTCGCTGTAGAGGCGCTGGGTGCGAACAACGTGGTGGGCGTGACCATGCCCTCGCGTTACTCCAGCAGCGGCTCGGTCGATGACTCGGTGGCGTTGTGCAACAACCTCGGCGTGCGGCTCTTCACCCACCCGATTGCCGAGCTGGTGGCGGGCTATGCGCAGCAGTTCGAGGCCAGCTTTGGCCAACCGCTGCAAGGCCTACCGCTCGAAAATCTGCAGGCGCGCATTCGCGGAACGGTGCTGATGGAATACTCCAACGCCTTCGGCCACCTGCTGCTCACCACGGGCAACAAGAGCGAAATCTCGGTGGGCTATTGCACGCTGTATGGCGACACCAATGGCGGCCTGGGCCTGATTGGCGACCTCTACAAGACGGAGGTGTTTGCCCTGTCGCGCCACGTCAACGAACACGCCGGGCGCGCGCTGATTCCGCAGGCCATCATCGACAAGGAACCCTCTGCCGAACTGGCACCCGGCCAGCGCGATGTGGACAGCCTGCCGCCCTACCCCGTGCTCGACGAAGTGCTCAAGCTGCTGATCGAAGGCGACCGCCTTTCTGCCGCGGAGCACCAGGCGGCCCAGAATTTTGTGGCGCAGCTGCAGACCGACGACGCGGGCCGCGCCCTGGTGCAGCGCGTCCGCATGATGGTCGCGCGCAACGAATACAAACGCCGCCAGGCCCCGCCCATCGTGCGCGTGCGGGCGCGGGCTTTTGGCAGCGGGCGGCAGATGCCGATTGCTGCGCGGTATGTGTAATACGGCTCCAGGGTAAAATTACTACCAAAAAGATAGCTGCAAGCGCTTTATGGATAAGCGCTAGCGACCAAAAACATTGAGAGCGGCTCACAAAACTCAGCGCAGCGGCCCTGGCTAGGCGTTCCGTCGCAGGCAGTACAAGCGGTACGACAAGACGGAACAACGACGCCAGGGGAGTTTTGTGAGCCGCTCTTAGAACCCGACAACGACTGGAGACACATGGTCGATACCGCCATCTACATCGGGCGTTTTGAGCCCGTGCACAACGGCCACATGGCGCTGCTGCAGCGCGCGCTCGACAGCGCGCAGCAGGTCATCGTGGTGGTGGGCTCGGCCTGGCAGGCACGCTCGCCCAAGAACCCCTTCACCTGGCCAGAGCGCGAGGCCATGCTGCGCAATGCGTTGCCCGAGGCCGACCGCAGCCGCATGGTGGTCCTGCCCATGCGCGACTATTACAACGAGGCGGTCTGGGTGCAGGCCGTGCGCCAGGGCGTGGCGCGGCTGACGACACCCGGTGCGCGGATCGGTCTGGTGGGCCACTTCAAGGACGCCACCAGCGGCTACCTGAGCGCGTTCCCGGGCTGGGAGCTGATCCATATGGAGCGCCAGGGCCCCATCGACGCCACCGCCATCCGCGACGCCTGGTTTGGCGCAACGCCCGACACGGTGCAGTCCACCCTCACCCCCCTGGCCGACCAGATGCCTGCCAGCACCCTGGCAACCCTGACGGAGTTTGCACACACCCAGCACTACCTGGCGCTGCAGCAGGAGTGGCAGATGCTGCGCGGCTACCGCCAGGCCTGGGCTGCCGCGCCCTACCCGCCCGTGTTCGTGACGGTGGACGCCGTGCTGCGCTGCCAAGACCATGTGCTGCTGATCCGCCGCGCACACGCACCCGGCAAGGGCCAGCTGGCCGTGCCCGGTGGCTTCATCGAACAGCGCGAAACGGTGTGGCAGTCCTGCCTGCGCGAACTGGTGGAAGAAACCCACTGCCACCTGCCCGAGGCCACCATGCGCGCCGCGCTGCAGTCCGTGGCCGTGTTCGACCACCCCGACCGCAGCCAGCGCGGCCGCACCATCACGCATGCGCACTACTTTGATTTGGGAGATGCGCAGTTTCCAAACGTGCAAGCAGACGACGACGCGCTGCAGGTGCAGTGGACACGCATCGACCAGCTGGCGGGGATGGAAGAGGAATTCTTTGAAGACCACTTCCACATGCTGGACCACTTCCTGGGGCTGACGGAGCTGCACTGACAACGTGCAGCCAGACCTCAAGCAAGAACAGCCTCTAGCGCTTATCCAATAAGCGCATAAAGCTATTATTTAGATAGCATCAAGTCCCTGCACGCTCCAGCATGGCATGCAGCAGCACGTTGCACCCGGCCTCGATGTGCTCGGGTTTCGCATCCTCGATCTCGTTGTGGCTGATGCCGTCCTTGCAGGGGATGAAGATCATGCCGCTGGGTGCGAGCTTGGCCATGTAGACGGCGTCGTGCCCCGCGCCCGAGACAGCGGGCATGTGGCTGTAGCCCAGCTTGGCGGCTGCGCGGCCTACGGCCTCCACACACTCGGGCTGGAAGAGCTGCGCGGGGTAGCTGGACACCATCTCGATGTGCACCTGCACGCCGTGTTCTTGGGCCACCTGGTCGGCAAAGGCCTTCACCTCTGCAGCCATCTGGTCGACCAGCGCGTCGGTGCTGTTGCGCAGGTCGATGCTGAATTTGACCCGGCCCGGAATCACGTTGCGGCTGTTGGGGAACACCTGCACCATGCCCACGGTGCCGCGCCCATGCGGCGGGTGGCGGTGGGCGGCAGCGACTACGTCTTGCATGATGCGTGTGGCGGCCAGCAGGGCGTCCTTGCGCAGGGCCATGGGCGTGGGGCCTGCGTGGGCTTCCATGCCGGTCACGGTGCAGTCAAACCAGCGGATTCCCAGCACGCCGCTGACCACGCCGATGGTCTTGTCGTTGTCTTCCAGCACCGGGCCTTGTTCGATGTGGGTTTCGAAGTAGGCGCCGATGGGGTGGTCTCCCGGTTCCTGGTCTCCGATGTAGCCGATGCGCTCCAGCTCGCCCTTCACCGTCTTGCCTTCGGTGTCGGTGGCGGAGTAGGCGTGCTCCAGCGTGAAGGCCTTGGCGAAGACTCCGGAGCCCATCATCACGGGCACGAAGCGGCTGCCTTCTTCATTGGTCCAGAACGCGACTTCGATGGGGGCCTCGGTTTCGATGCCGTGGTCGTTGAGCGTTCGCACGACCTCGATGCCTGCCAGCACGCCGTAGTTGCCGTCGAACTTGCCGCCGGTGGGCTGGGTGTCGATGTGGCTGCCGGTCATGATGGGGGGCAGGTTGTTGTTGCGCCCGGGGCGGCGCATGAAGCCGTTGCCGATCTTGTCGATGGTCACCGTCATGCCTGCCTCGCGCGCCCAGCGGGTGACGAGGTCGCGGCCTTGTTTGTCCAGGTCGGTGAGGGTCAGGCGGCACACGCCGCCTTTGGGGGTGGCGCCGATCTGGGCCAGCTCCATGAGCGAGGCCCACAGGCGGTCACCGTTGACGCGCAAGGTATCAATGTTCATTTTTGCGGAATTGTTCATGGTGGCCTCTGGCAATGGAATCAAACGGGCTTACAGGGCGTCGAGCGGGTACACCGGGCGGCGCAGGTTTTGGTAGGGAAACAGGCTGTAGTCGGAGCTCGTGGGGCCCTGGCTGTCGCACTCCACCAAACCCGCCGACAACGGCACGAAGACAGGCCTGCAGTACATGCGCGACTTGAGCAGCAGGTAGGGGTAAATGGTGGGGTCGAGGCCCACACAGGAGAACACGCCCAGATCCCACGGCTCGTGGGGCTGCTCAACCACCACGATCTGCGTGTGGCCCAGGTCCAGCCACACAGCCCGCCCCATCGAACAGCGCTGGCCTGTGTAGATGGGGCCGGTGACCGTGTAGCTGCCATCGCTGATGGCCCGCACAGTGCCCTGTACCGGCACAGGATCTTTGTGCAGACCCAGCTGGGTTAACGGCACCTTGTTGCCCAAGCGCAGCGACACTTGCGCGCCCACCCCGGCCGCCACCAGTTCGGCCACAGCCTGCGGATCGCACAGCGGCCCGGTGGCAATGCCCTCCAGGCCTTGCGCCCACGCCGCCTGCAAGACATCCATGGTGTCGCACGTGCCACCCGACATGCAGTTGTCGCTGTGATCGAGCAACAACACGGGCTTGTCGGCACCTTGCGCCATGGCGGCTGCACGGTCGAACACCGCATTCAGGGGTTCACTCCGGTACACGTAATCGGCGCGCTCATTCCATATCTGGCTTGCCACCTGCTGCAGGGCCACAGCGGCCTGCGCTTCACCGTCAGCAGTAGCTTCGACAGTGGCGACCACGCTCATGCAAGGCGCAGGAATGTCAGCGAGGCAGAACCCGGCAAACACCGTCATGCCCGGCACGCCCTCACGCTCCGCTTCGGTTGCGGCCGCCACGGCGCGCGCCATGGCGCCATTGAGCGTGGTGCTGCGCAGCGTATGGCTCATCAGTGGCAATTGCTTCCAGCGGACGGCCCATTGGCGCCCCTCCTGGAGCATCTGCAGCACCAGACGCGCCACATGCGCACCCGTCTCGTACATGTCGATGTGCGGATAGGTCTTGAAGCCCACCATCACATCGGCGTTGTCCACCATGGTCTGCGTGATGTTGCCGTGCAGGTCGAGCGCCACGCCCAGTGGCACGCCCGGTGCAGTGGCACGCACGCGCGCCAGCAGGTCGCCTTCGCCATCGGGCGTGCTCTGCACCACCATGGCCCCGTGCAGGTCCAGCAAGATCGCGTCGCAACCAGGAGCCGCCGCCACGATGCGGTCTGTCAGGACGCGATAGGCCTCGGCATCGACCGTGCCGCTGGGATTGGCCGTGGCAGACACTGGCGTGATGCACTGCGCCCCCAGGCCCTGCGCCGCATCGATGAACGCCGCCATCGCCGTACGCATGCCCTTGTTTGCCTGGAAGGCCGCGTCGTCATAGTCAGGCGCAAACGATGCCAGCGGCGTGGCGACGGGTGAAAAGGTATTGGTCTCGTGGTTGAGACGCGCGATCAGAAATTTCATGACAGCTCGCAATGCAAATCAGACCAGGCCAACGCCCAGATAGCGGTCCTTGACCTCTTCGTCGGCCAGGAAGGTGGCGTTGTCCGCCGTGTAGACAATGCGGCCCTGCTCCAGCACGCAATGCCTGTCTGCCAGTTGCGTGCAGACCTCCAGGTTCTGCTCCACCAGCAGGATGGCCACTCCGGCCGCCTTGATGGTCTTGAGCTGGGACACGATCTCTTCAACGATTACCGGAGCGAGCCCTTCCACGGGCTCGTCCAGCATCAGCAGCTTGGGGTTGTTCATCAGCGCCCGCCCGATGGCCAGCATCTGCTGCTCGCCCCCGGACAACTGGCCGCCGCCGTTGGTGCGCCGCTCCTTGAGGCGCGGGAAGATGCGGTAGACATCGTCAAGCTGCCATGGTGAGCGTTTGCGCTGCCCAAGCAGCAGGTTTTCTTCCACCGTCAGCAGCTTGAAGATGCCGCGGTGTTCCGGTACCAGGCACACGCCCTGGCTGGCGATGACGTGGGGAGGCAACCCCTGCACCGGCTTGCCGGCAAACCGGATGCTGCCGCTGGTGGAAGGCACCACCCCGACGATGCTCTTGAGCGTGGTCGTCTTGCCGGCGCCATTGCGCCCCAGCAAGGTGACCAGCTCACCATCGCCCACCTCAAAACTCACCCCTTGCAGCACGTGGCTTTTGCCGTAATGGGCGTGAATGTTGTCCAGCGCGAGAATCATGCTTTCCCCCCCGTGATCATGTTGCCCAGATAGGCCGTGCGCACCCGGTCATCGCTGCGGATGTCGTGCGGCAGGCCTTCGGCCAGCACACGCCCCATCTGCATCACCGTTACCGTGTCAGAGATATCCATCACGATGTTCATGTTGTGCTCGATCAGGACCACGGTGTGCTGGTCACGAAGGCTCTTGATGAGACGCTTCATCTCTTCCAGGTCATCAATGCCCATGCCCGATGTAGGCTCGTCCAGAAAGATGGCCTTGGGCCGCGCCGACAAGGCCATGCCGACCTCCAGCCGGCGCTGCTGCCCGTGTGACAGGTTGCCGGCCGGCGTGTCGGCCAGTGACTCCAGCCCCACCTTTGCAAGAACGGCTTCGACCACTTCCTTCTGCGCACGTGCGCCCACCGGCTCGTGCCAGGGGTTCAGCGCGTGCATGGGGGCCACACCCTGTGCGCCCAGGCGCAGGTTCTCCCGCACCGACAGCGTGAGGAACAGGCTGGTGACCTGAAACGAACGCGCAATGCCCCGTTGCACACGGCGGTAGTCGGGCTCGTCCGTCACATCCTGGCCGTCAAACAGGATGCGCCCGCCACTTACGGTCTTGGTACCAGTGAGCATGTGAAACAGCGTGGTCTTGCCAGCGCCATTCGGGCCGATCACGGAGTGCACTGTGTTGGCGCGCACCTGCAGGCTCACGCCGCCCAGCGCGGGAAACTTGCCGTAATGCTTCTCGACATCGATGGCTTCCAGCAGGATCGGAGACTTGGTGTTCATGCCTGTTCTCCCTTCGCAGTTGCAGCCGTTGCCGTATTGCGCTGCCCCTGCAGCTTGCGCCACAGCATTTCACCCAGGCCCCACAGGCCACGCTGCATCCACAGGCTGACGGCAATCAGCGCCACCCCCAGCAGCAGCAGCCATCGCGGCCACAACTGGGACAGCCAGTCCGCCAGCAACAGGTAGAACGCTGAGCCCAGCAACGAGGCGAACAGATTTCCGGTGCCGCCGATCACGGTCATGATCAGAATCATCTCGCTGGTGTGCAGTTCGGCGTTGGACAGCGGAGCCAACCCCGTCATCATGGCGTGCAACGCCCCCGCCAGCCCAGTGACCGCACCCGAAATCACAAACGCCTGCAGCTTGAGCAAACGCAGGTTGTAGCCAATGGCCGCAGCGCGCTCCTCGTTGTCACGCACCGCCAGCAACGTGCGGCCAAATGTGGAGTTGGACACCCTGAGCAACAACCAGAAAACGATCAGGAACAGCAGCGACACAAAGCCATAGAACTGCCAGGGCGTAGCCAGCGTCCACAGGTCTGCACCAAACAGCGAGAGGTTGGGGCGCGGCACGTCCATCAAGCCGTTGTCGCCGCCCGTGAGATCGGTCGCTGTGTAGGCAATGAAGTAAAACATCTGCGAGAAGGCCAGCGTCAGCATCACGAAATAGGTCCCTCGCTGACGGATGGCCACCCAGCCGACCAGGGCAGCGCCCAGTGCGCCCATCAATGTTGCCAGCAGCAACGCCAGCGGCATGGGCACCGCCCAGCGGCTCAGCATCAGCGCCACCGTGTAGCTGCCCAGACCGAAGAAGATGCCCTGCCCGAAAGACAGCAGGCCCGTGAAGCCCAGCAGCAGATTGCATCCCATGGCAGCCAGCGCAAAGATCAGCACTTCACTCGCCAGAGAACCGGAATGCATGAGCAACGGCATGGTCAGAACCACCACAGCCGCCAGGATGAAATGGGTGTATTTTTTCATGTGCTTCACTCCTTTTGACCCAGCAGGCCGTGAGGCCTCAGCAACAACACGGCGCCCATGGCGATGTAAATCATCAGGCGAGCGCCTTCGGGCCACAGCGTGCTCATCACGCTTTGCACGATGCCGATCATGAGCCCACCCAGTAGCGCCCCGCCAAAGCTGCCAAGCCCTCCGACCACCACCACCACGAAGGCCACGGCAAGCGCCTCCACGCCCATGAAGGGCTCGGCTCCGCGTATCGGAGAGGCCAGCACCCCGGCCAGGGCCGCTGTGGCGGCTCCCAGCCCAAACACCAGACTGAAGATCCGCAACACGTTGATTCCCAGCAACGAGACCATCTCGGTGGACTCGCTGCCCGCACGCACGGCACTGCCCAGGCGAGTGCCCTCCAGCACCCACCACAACAGCACAGAGAGCACTGCCGTGAAGCCAATCACAAACAGGCGGTACTTGGGGTAGATGAAGCTGCCCCACATCACCACCCCTTGAAGCGCATCGGGCACGGCCACGCTGTCGCCCAAGGGGCCCCATTGCAGGATCACCAACTCCTGCGCTGCAAGGGCCAGACCCACGGTGACCAGGATGTGAAACTCGTGCGCTGACGCGTACACATGGCGCAAGACCAGCTTCTCCGTCGCCCAGCCAATGAAGCCGACAACCAAAGGGACGACCAGCAACGCCAACCAGAAGCTCATGCCCCAACGCGTCATCTGATAGCAGAAATAGGCGCCGATCAGATAGAACGCTCCATGGGCAAAGTTCACAAATCGCAGCAGACCAAAAACAATGGACAGGCCGACTGCCAACAGGAAATACAGCATGCCGATGCCGATCCCGTTGATAACCTGTAGCAGATAGATATTCATACAGTGCTCGGGCAACAGACCCAGCAGGCCGCCATGGGGCGGACCCTGGGTTCACCAGTTCTGGAATGGCGTGGCGGTTGCGGCTTGCAGGTAGCCGCCCGCCACGCAGGCCTTGCTGACTGTCAGGCGCGCTTGCAGCCTGTCTTGTCCACCGGCAGGAACGACTTGCCCGAACTGAGCACATCCACGTAGTCGTCCTTGTTCTTCATCTTCGACTTGGCTTTGCCCTTGAGCAGGTAGTAGTTCTTGATGACCTGGTGGTCTTCTTTGCGTACCTCTTCTTCGCCCGTCAGGCCCTGGTACTTGTGTCCCTCGAGTGCGGCGATCACGGCCTTTTGCTCGACCGAGTTGGCCTTGATGATGCCGTCGATCAGCAGCTTGGTGCAGATGTACGAGCCCGCGAGGCTGTAGTTGGGATTGATCTTGAGCTTGTCATTGGTGCGTTTGACCAGATCGCGATTGAGTTCGGAATCCACGGTGTGCCAGTACTGGGCGCCGAAGTAGATGCCGTCGCAGAGGTCGGCGCCCAGCGATTCGAACTGTTCCAGGCCCGAGGCCCAGGCCACCAGAATCGTCATGTTCTTGTGCATGCCAAAGCTCACCGCCTGGCGCAGCGTGTCAGCGCATTGCGCGCCAAAGTTCAGCAACAGCAGTACATCGGGTTTGGCCGCGATCGCGTTGGTGATGTAGCCGCTGAACTCCTTTTCCGCGAGCGAGTGGTAGCTGTTGCCCACATGCTCGACGCCCTTTTCCTTGAAGATGTTCTTGGCTGCCGACAGAAGGCCATCGCCAAAGACGTACTGCGGGGTGATGGTGTACCAGCGCTTGGCCTTGGGCATGGACTCAATCAGCGGTCGCACAGTCTGCTCGACCGCGCCGAAGGTCGGCACCGACCAGCGGAAGGTCGCCACATTGCAGTCCGCGCCCGTGAGTTCGTCAGCTCCGGCAGTGGTGACAAACAGGCCTCCGGCCTTCTCGGCCTCCTTGCCCATGGCCAGGGCCTCGCCCGACAGAATGCCGCCCGCGAAGAAGCGCGCACCTTGCTGCTGCGCCGCTTCCTGCACTTTGCGCACAGCGGTGGCGGGCTTGCCCTCGGTGTCCAGCAGGGTGTAGGCCAGCGGACGATTCAGTGCCTTGCCATATTGCTCAATGGCCAGCTTCATGCCCAGATCGGCAAACTTGCCATTCGCCGCAAACGGGCCCGACATGGGCACGGGACAGCCGAACTGAATGGCACCAGCGACCTGTGCAAACGCACTACGGGTCAGGCCCATGGACGCAGCCAGCGCTGACAGTGCCGAGACTTGCAATATTTGCCGACGTTGCATGAAGGACTCCCTTGAAGGTGAATGGATGGATCGCGTGATTTGCGGCCTCCATAGTGCGCAGCAAAGGGACTTCGTGAACTTTCACGATCTTTCATTTGGATTCATGCGAATCAAGGGTTAACCCTTGATTGCACCAAGAGGGTTTCTCCACGCACCGCGACTGCGCACGCAACTGCCCGCCATGCACCATGAAGTGCCTGGAAGGCGGAGTCCGAAGCGTCGGGATTGCGTGACAACGCGGCCCAGGCCGTGCACTCCCCGGCATGCACTCAGTGCAGGCGGGAGACGTCCTGGGTGATTTGCGCGTCAGCTGTGAACACGTAGCCGATCTGGTGAAGGGTCTTCACGGGCAGTGGTTCCGCAAAGGCTTCCGCCGCCTTCTTGCGCAAGCGCGTGAGAAGCAGGTTCAGGCGTTCTGCGCCGTTCTGGGCGCGCGCGCCGAACAGATGATCGCTCAGCTCGCGCTTGGAGACTTGCTGGCCCTGCGCACGCAAGAGCTGCTGGAAAAACATGAACTCATGGGTCGTCAGCTTGAGCTGTTTGCCGTGCGGCGAGCTCAGCGTCCAGTCCTTGACCGCAAGGACCCATACGGGCGCCGGAGCACTTTGAGCGCGAACTGAAATGTCCAGGCCGGATGCCGCCGTGCGCGGCGCAAGGCGGTTGGCAGTCGCATCAATGTTCGCAGCCAGCTCCCGCAGGTTGACGGGCTTGACCAGGTAACGATCTGCGCCAGCACGCATGCCGGCAAGGCGGTCATTGAGGGCATCGCGAGCGCTCAGAATGATCACACCCACCTCAGGCCTGGACTTTAGCAGCGAGGCCACGCTCAGGCCATCTTCGCCTGGCAGGCCCAGGTCAAGAATCACCACATCCACGGGCCGCACCGTGAATCCCTTGTAGAAGGCTTCCGCACTCTCGGCGCCCCAGACGCTGTAGCCAGAATCGAGCAGGAACTCTTCGATGCTGTGCAACTGGTCCGAGTCGTCCTCAACAATGGCGATGTGGGGTTTTTGTTGGGTCATGCGGGAAGTGCCTTCGGTCCCTGCGCAAGACGCAATATTCAGGCCACCGAAAAGGGAAGTTCAATCACAAAACACATGCCGGTCGGCGACCGGGACTGCAGCGTAATCGTGCCGCCATGCAGTTCGACTATGCCTTTTACCAAGGCCAGCCCCAATCCGGCACCGGGTTTGCCCTCAGCGGTTCGTCCTCGCCGGTACTTTTCAAACACCTTCTGCTGCTCGTCGGGCTGAATACCCGGGCCCTCGTCTTCGACCGACAGACGACAGCGCCCCGCCTCTCGCGTCACACGCAGCAACACCGTCGTCCCAGCCGGTGCATATTTGAAAGCGTTCGACAGCAGGTTCATCAGCATCACCCGCAGCAGTACCGGGTCGCCATGCAGCGCCGGCAGATCGGCCTGCACTTGCTGCTGCACGGTATGCGCTGTGGACAGCTGGCCGCCGTTTTCCGTGACCCACATGACCATTTCAGCCACGTCCACATCCACGGGCTCGAGCGCGAAGTTCTGGCTGTCGATGCGGTCCTGGGTCAGGCAGTTGTCGAAGAAATAGCTCAAGCGCGCAGAACCGCGCAGGATGCGCTGGGCCAGCGCCTCCTGCGCCGGTATGTCCTTGGAGCGCAGCGCCAGCAGTTGACCTGCGGTGTTGATCACCGCCAGCGGCGAACGCACCTCATGCGAAAGCATGGCAATGAAATGGCGTTGATCGAGGACCGTCTGCTCGATGGAAGCGACAGCACTCTCCAGCTCCTGGGTGCGCTGCGCAACCATGGCTTCCAGGTCTTGTGCATGCTCCTGCATGTGACGCGCCATGTAGCCCATCGCATCGGCCAACGAGCGCAGCTCACGGATCGGGCTGGACTTGGGTGCCTTGGCCGTCCAGTCATCCTGGGTCAGGCGAGTCGCCCAGTCGCTGAGCGATTGCAGCGGACGAACCAGGCGACTGGCGACAAAGAGCGAGAAAAGTACGGATGCCAGCATCACAGCCAGCGTGGTGTAGATGGTGTTGCGCAACACCCCGCGCAGCGGAGCATCGAAGCGACTCTCCGGCAGCATGATGGCCATAGTGAGCGTCGGCCCCTTGTGCAACACATGCGTCCACCAGCGCATCAGATGCCGCTCGCCACCCACTTCCATGAACTCATGCCCCTCCACCTGACCGGTGCGCAGGATGTGCTGCCCCAGAGCACGCACCACGGGATCTCCACTCTCGTCCATGCGCGGCCGCCGCTCACCGGCAGCCCCCGTGAGCCCCATGGAGGCATCGGCTGAAGACATGGCCAGCAGCTCTCCAGATGCCTCCGCCAGAAACGCCTTTCCGCCAGACTCCGAAGCGACGGTATTCAAGAAATCGTTCAGCTGCGACAGCGAAACGTCTGCCGTGACAATGCCAATCAGATCGCCGTTCCTGGCACGCAATGGCGCGGATGCCCCCATACCGATCGCACGATAGGCGCCTTGCACGTCCTCGATCTTGTAACGATAGGGTGCGTACCATGACGTCCCGTCGTAATCCAGGGCGTTGGTGTACCAGGGTCTGTTGCGCGCATCAAAATCGATCTCACTGCGCGAAATCAGCGTGGGCTGGCGTGTCAGCTCATCCACCCGAAAGACCTCCATCGCACGATCTCCGCTGATCGTGGCTCGCATCATGCGCAGCGCCCGGTCACTCCCTAGGGGTGGACGGCTGCCGGCGAAGTACTCGCCCTCCCGCGTCCCCAGAGAGATGAACGTCAACTGCGGCTGCTGGTCAATCTGCAGCATGAACTGCTTCATGAGCTGGTCCGGGTGATCGACCATCAACAGACCGGCACGCGCCTGTTCTACATTGAAAGCCACCGCCCGCTGGGGCACATCGAAAAAGACAACAGCTTTTCGCGCACCCGCTGCGAGACTTCGTCGGCCAATTGGAGTGCAAAGCCCTCCATCGCGCCCACAGCAGAGCGATAAAAGAGGGTGCCGCTGGCCAGCGAGATCGGCAGGAGAATCGCCAGCAGCGCAAAGGTCAAAAAACTGCGCAGCGCGATGCGGCGAGCAAACATGGGCAGCCTGGGTGAAGTGAGCCTGGAAGGGAAATCGGATTCAAGCACAGATCGGCAGAAGTGCCCGCCCTCGACTTATGGAGCCGTACCAGGCTGCGCGCCGCCCCGACGAGAGCATCCTGCGCAGCCCCATGCCGCCTGAGCCCAGTACCAGACTTCAAGCCAGATTGAGCGCCAGCGCTTTTCCATAAAGCGCCGACAGCTACTATTTAAATAGCATCAAGTCCCTGCACGCTCCAGCATGGCATGCAGCAGCACGTTGCACCCGGCCTCGATGTGCTCGGGTTTGGCATCCTCGATCTCGTTGTGGCTGATGCCGTCCTTGCACGGGATGAAGATCATGCCGCTGGGCGCGAGCTTGGCCATGTAGACGGCGTCGTGCCCCGCGCCCGAGACAGCGGGCATGTGGCTGTAGCCCAGCTTGGCGGCTGCGCGGCCTACGGCCTCCACACACTCGGGCTGGAAGAGCTGCGCGGGGTAGCTGGACACCATCTCGATGTGCACCTGCACGCCGTGTTCTTGGGCCACCTGGTCGGCAAAGGCCTTCACCTCTGCAGCCATCTGGTCGACCAGCGCGTCGGTGCTGTTGCGCAGGTCGATGCTGAATTTGACCCGGCCCGGAATCACGTTGCGGCTGTTGGGGAACACCTGCACCATGCCCACGGTGCCGCGCCCATGCGGCGGGTGGCGGTGGGCGGCAGCGACTACGTCTTGCATGATGCGTGTGGCGGCCAGCAGGGCGTCCTTGCGCAGGGCCATGGGCGTGGGGCCTGCGTGGGCTTCCATGCCGGTCACGGTGCAGTCAAACCAGCGGATTCCCAGCACGCCGCTGACCACGCCGATGGTCTTGTCGTTGTCTTCCAGCACCGGGCCTTGTTCGATGTGGGTTTCGAAGTAGGCGCCGATGGGGTGGTCTCCCGGTTCCTGGTCTCCGATGTAGCCGATGCGCTCCAGCTCGCCCTTCACCGTCTTGCCTTCGGTGTCGGTGGCGGAGTAGGCGTGCTCCAGCGTGAAGGCCTTGGCGAAGACTCCGGAGCCCATCATCACGGGCACGAAGCGGCTGCCTTCTTCATTGGTCCAGAACGCGACTTCGATGGGGGCCTCGGTTTCGATGCCGTGGTCGTTGAGCGTTCGCACGACCTCGATGCCTGCCAGCACGCCGTAGTTGCCGTCGAACTTGCCGCCGGTGGGCTGGGTGTCGATGTGGCTGCCGGTCATGATGGGGGGCAGGTTGTTGTTGCGCCCGGGGCGGCGCATGAAGCCGTTGCCGATCTTGTCGATGGTGACGGTCATGCCCGCTTCGCGTGCCCAGCGGGTCACCAAGTCACGGCCTTGTTTGTCCAGGTCGGTGAGGGTGAGGCGGCACACGCCGCCCTTGGGGGTGGCGCCGATCTGCGCCAGCTCCATGAGCGACGACCACAGGCGATCTCCGTTGATGCGCAGGTTCTCGATGTTGGGTTTGACTTTGGTGTCCATGGTGTTCTCCGGATGCATTGCAGCGGTCAGCGTGCAACGGCGGTGGGGGCCAGGTCCTGCGCACGTTTTTGCACGGCCTGGAAGTTGGCACCAAACGCGGGGCGCTTGATGTAGCGGCCTTTGCCCTGCTCGGCCCGCAGGTCGCCGTTGGCAAACACCACGCGGCCCTGGCTCACAGTGTGGCTGGGGATGCCGCGCACGGTGCGGCCTTCAAAGATGTTGAAGTCGCCCTTGCTGAACTGGGTCTTGGCGGAGAAGGTCTTGGTGCCTTGCGGGTCCCACAGCACCAAATCAGCATCGGCACCTTCGCCGATGTAGCCCTTGCGCGGATAGATATTGAACAGCTTGGCCGCGTTGGCCGAGGTGATGGCCACGAACTCGCTGGGCGTGAGTCGCCCAGTGTTCACGCCACCATCCCACAGCGCAGCCATGCGCTCTTCCACACCGCCGGTGCCGTTGGGAATCTTTGCGAAGTTCTCTTTGCCCATGGCCTTTTGCGCGGCGCAGAAGGTGCAGTGGTCCGTGGCCGTGGTGTGCAGCTGGCCCGACTGCAGGCCGCGCCACAGCGCCTCCTGGTGGCCCTTGGGGCGGAAGGGCGGGCTCATCACATAGGCGGCGGCCTTGGCGAAGTCGGGGTCGCGGTACACGCTGTCGTCCACCAGCAGGTGGCCCGCCAGCACCTCGCCGTACACGCGCTGGCCGCGCGCACGGGCGCGGGCAATCGCGTCGGCCGACTCCATGCAGCTCACATGCACCACGTAGATGGGAACGCCCAGCACGTCGGCAATGGCAATGGCGCGGTTGGCGGCTTCGGCCTCGACCATGGGCGGGCGCGACAGCGGGTGGCCCTCGGGGCCAGTGATGCCCATCTTGGCGACCTCTTGCTGCAGCAGGTACACCAGCTCGCCGTTTTCGGCGTGCACCGTGGGCATGGCGCCCAGCTCCAGCGCGCGCTTGAAGCTGTTCACCAGGGTTTCGTCGTCGCACATGATGGCGTTCTTGTAGGCCATGAAGTGCTTGAAGCTGTTCACACCTTCCTGCTGCACCAGCGTGCCCATGTCGGCGCGCACCTGCTCGCTCCACCAGGTGATGGCGACGTGAAACGAATAGTCAGCGGCCGACTTCTCCGCCCAGCCGCGCCACTTGCGATAAGCATCCAGGATGGGTTCTTGCGGATCGGGGATCACGAAGTCGATGATGCTCGTGGTGCCGCCCGCCAGCGCGGCGGCTGTTCCAGTGAAGAAGTCGTCCATGGTGACGGTGCCCATGAACGGCAACTGCATGTGCGTGTGCGGGTCGATGCCGCCGGGCAGCACGTACTGGCCGCTGGCGTCCAGCGTCTGCGCGCCTGCGGGGGCCTGCGCCGCAGCCCCATCCCCCACGGCCACGATGCGGCCATCGACGCACAACACATCGGCGCGCTGTTCACGGTCGGCGTTGACCACGGTGCCACCGCGGATCACAAGGGCTTGGGTCATGGGGGTCTCCTTCAAGGATGCGGATCAGATCAAAAAAAGGCCCTGCACTGGCACCAGGCCCAGGCAGGGCCAAGGGGTCACTTTTTCTTGGCAGTCAGGTAGTAGTAGGTGCCGGCCACGGCCAGGCTGAAGAACCAGCCAAAGTCGAACAGCGCCAGCAGCAGGCCGGGCACAGCCGCCTTGTCGATCACGCCCGACACGGCCAGGTAGCCCGGCAGGCAGGGCAGCACGCCCAGCGCAAAGGCAATCAGCGCCTGCACGTTCCAGCCATTGCTGTATTCGTATTCGCCGCCACGGCGGTACAGGTCTTCCACCTTCAGCTCGCTCTTGCGCACGAGGTAGTAGTCCACCAGCAGGATGCCCGCGATGGCGCCCAGCAGCGTGCCGTAGCCGCCCAGCCAGGTGAACAGGTAGCCGCCCGAGGTGGCCAGCAGCTTCCAGGGCATGAACACCAGGCCAATCAGCGCGGCGATCAGGCCACCCATGCGGAAGCTGATCTTGGACGGTGCGACCTGGCTGAAGTCGTACGAAGGCGACACCAGGTTGGCGGCGACGTTGGTGGTCAGGTTGGCCAGCAGGATCACCAGCAGGCCCACACCTGCAGCCACGCTGCCCATTTGCGTGAGCAGGCCGTCGGGGAACAGTTGCGCCTTGCCGTACAGGATGGCCGAGGCCGAGAAGCCAATCACGCCCACCATGGAGAACAGCGCCATGGGAATCGGCAGGCCAATCGCCTGGCCCATGACCTGATCCTTTTGCGTCTTGGCAAAGCGTGTGAAGTCGGGAATGTTGAGTGCCAGCGTAGCCCAGAAGCCGACCAGGCCCGTCAGCGCTGCCCAAGTCTTGGGGCCACCTTCGACCACCTTGGCAGGCAGGTTGAAGAGCTGGCCCGAAGGCACCTTCATCATCAGCACCACGACGAGCACGATGGACGCAATGATCATCAGCGGCGCGGCGATCACTTCGAGCTTGCGGATGGACTCTGGGCCCTTCCAGATGAAGTAAATGTGCACCGCCCAGAACGCCAGGAAACACATGAATTGCGAGGTGCTGATGGTCTGCCCCTCCGCCGGGCCCGCGAGCCCCATGCCCAGGATGTTCAGGAAGCCATGCAGCGCCAGCGCGCCGAAATAGCAGTTGATGGAGAACCAGCCACACGCCACCAGGCCCCGCAGCACAGCGGGCAGGTTGGCGCCTTTGACGCCGAACGAAGCACGTGCCAGCACGGGGAACGGCACACCATATTTGGGCCCCACGCGGCCGATCAGCACCATGGGTATGAGCACGATGCAGTTGGCCAGGAACACCAGCCACACGGCCATCTGCCAGGTGAAGCCCTGGTCGAGCATGGAGCTGGCCATGGTGTAGGTGGGCACACACACGACCATGCCCACCCAGAGTGCGGCGAAGTCTTTCCAGGTCCAGTGTCGCTGTGCGGCGGTGGTGGGGAGCAGATCTTCATTGGCGAGCGTGTTGGAGGCTCCGCCGGGCATTAGCCCCGCCACGTGGGCAGCGCTGCCGGTACTGTTGGTCATGCCTGTACTCCTGTCAAAGACGTCGTTGGGATTGCACACAACCCACCGTCTGTTTCAGCGCCCTCACGCTGGCAGATGGCGGGCAAAGGGAAGCGAGCGATGCTAGAGATCACGCAAGAACCGCACCAGATGCAGTGCAGCATGCGTTGCAAATCAGCACCACAACGGGTGCTATCACAACGCCTTGCAGGGCCTGTGGCACACACACGCATAGGTCACATCAAGCCGCAGCAGACACGCGCTGCGGGTTGTTGGGGTGCGTGGTCCAGTTGGCGTATTCGCCGGTCACCTTCTTGCCCGTGCGCACATCAACTTCGCCCGGCTCCAGCGCGCGCATGGTGATGCACTCTGGCACGGGGCAGATCGACACGCACAGGTTGCAACCCACGCACTCGGACTCGTTGATCTCGAACTTGCGCACGCCACCTTCCTTGGTGAAGGTGATGGCCTGGTGCGAAGTGTCTTCGCACACCACATGGCAGCGGCCGCACTGGATGCAGGCATCCTGGTTGATGACCGCTTTTTCGATGTGGTTGAGGTTGAGGTTCTTCCAGTCCTTGACCGTGGGCACGGCCTGGCCTTTGAAGTCGTCGAGCGTGGCGTAGCCGTGCTCGTCCATGAAGTTGGACAGGCCGTCGCACATGTCCTGCACGATCTTGAAGCCGTACACCATGGCCGCCGTGCACACCTGCACCGTGCCGCAGCCCAGCGCAATGTATTCGGCCGCATCGCGCCAGGTGGTGATGCCGCCGATGCCGCTGATGGGCAGGCCAGCGGTCTGCGCGTCGCGTGCAATCTCGGCCACCATGTTCAGCGCAATGGGCTTGACGGCCGGTCCGCAGTAGCCGCCGTGCGAGCCCCAACCGTCCGTACTCGGGCTCATCACCATGCGGTCTAGGTCCACACCCATGATGGAGTTGATGGTGTTGATGAGCGACACGGCATCGGCCCCGCCCGCCTTGGCAGCGCGTGCGGGCTGGCGCACGTCGGTGATGTTGGGCGTGAGCTTCACGATCACCGGCAGCTTGCTGTAGTGCTTGCACCAGGCCGTGACCATCTGGATGTATTCAGGCACCTGGCCCACGGCGGCGCCCATGCCACGCTCGCTCATGCCGTGCGGGCAGCCGAAGTTGAGTTCAATGCCATCGGCGCCCGTGTCCTCCACCAGCGGCAAAATGTTCTTCCAGCTCTCCTCCACGCAAGGCACCATGAGCGAGACGATCATGGCCCGGTCCGGCCAGTTGCGTTTGACACGCTTGATCTCTTCCAGGTTGGTATGCAGTGGCCGGTCGGTGATCAGTTCGATGTTGTTCAGGCCGATCACGCGGCGGTCTTGCGACATGAGCGTGGAATAGCGCGGGCCGTTGACGTTGACGACCGCTGGATCCTCGCCCAGCGTCTTCCACACCACGCCGCCCCAGCCCGCCTCAAAGGCGCGGGTGACGTTGATCTCCTTGTCGGTGGGCGGTGCGGACGCCAGCCAGAAGGGGTTGGGGCTTTGGATGCCCAGGAAATTGCTGCGAATGTCTGCCATGGGGTGCTCCCGTGAAAACTGGGGTGAAGGGGTTCAAGCCATCAATGCGGCGTGGATGGAGACAGCGGCGACCTTGCCGTGCTCCACCGCCTCCACCGTGAGGTCGCGGCCGCCCACGCGGCAGTCGCCACCGGCCCACACACGCGGCAGGCTGGTCTGGCCTTCGGCATCGGTGGCAATGCGCCCGCCCTCCAGCGCTATGTGGTTGCCCACGGGCTCGGCCACAAAGGTCTGGCCGATGGCCTTGAGCACCATGTCGGCATCGAGCGTGAAGGTCTCGCCGGTTTCCACCAGCTTGCCGCCGCTCAGTGCCGTGGCGGCAAAGCGCACGCCCTTGACCGCGCCGCCTTCGCTCAGTACCTCTTTGGGTGCGGCCCAGTGGCGGATGGTCACGCCATTCGTCTGCGCCCATTGCTGCTCCACAGCGGACGCCGACATGGCCTCTGCGCCCCGGCGATAGACAATGGTCACTTCTTCGGCGCCCAGCTTGCGTGACTGCACGGCGGCGTCTACCGCCGTCATGCCGCCGCCAATCACCACCACGCGGCGGCCTACGGGCAGGGTGGAGAGGTCGGCGCTCTGGCGCAGCTCGGCAATGAAATCCACCGCATTGCGCAAGCCGGTGGCCGTGGGCTCGGCCACGCCCAGCGCGTTCACGCCCTGCAGGCCCAGGCCCAGGAACACAGCGTCGTAAGCGCCCAGCAGGCTGTCGAGCGTGATGTCACGGCCCAGCTGCTGGCCTGTGCGCACCTCGATGCCGCCGATGGACAGCAGCCACTCCACTTCCTTCTGCGCGAAGTTGTGGGTGGTCTTGTAACTGGCCAGGCCATATTCATTGAGCCCCCCCAGCTTGGGACGCGCCTCGAACAGCACCACGTCATGGCCGCGCACGGCCAGGCCATGCGCACAGGCCAGGCCCGCAGGCCCAGCGCCCACCACGGCCACGCGCTTGCCGGTGGCGGCTGCACGCTGAAACAGCGGTGCGCCCGGCTTTTCAAAAAATGCGTCGGTCGCGTAACGCTGCAACGAGCCGATCTCCACCGGCTTGTCTTCGTTGGTGTTGCGCACGCAAGCCTGTTCGCACAGCACCTCGGTGGGGCACACCCGGGCGCACATACCGCCCAGCGGGTTGGCTTCCAGGATGGCACGGGCAGCACCCCGGTTGTTGTCCTGCGCAATGCGGTGGATGAACGAGGGAATGTCGATGCCCGTGGGGCAGGCCGTGGCGCAGGGCGCGTCGTGGCAGTAGTAGCAGCGCTCGGCCTCAATCAGCGCCTGCGCCCGGGTAAGCGGCGGATGTGCGTCGCTGAAATTGGCGGCGTAGTCGGCCAGGTTCAGGCGTGCGGCATGAATGCCGCAGGCACGGCTTGCGGGTGTGTCCATCAGGTTTCCTCCGAGAGGGTCAGGGTGGGGGTCTGGGCGCAGGCCATGCAGGCCGCCATGCGCGCCCGTGCCACGCAGCACTGGCTGCGCATGCGGCTGGGGCCAGCCAATGCAGCGCAGGCGCAGGCGCCTGTGCTTGCAAACTTCGGAGGTTTCATCGTGGGCCTCGCTGTAGGATTCAGGTGCCCGCTGCTTTGGTGCAGCGGTGCCCTGTGTGGTGGGTCAATTTACCAACCCGTAAAAATTTACCAATTGGTAAAATCCCTAGAGCAAACCCCGTGCCAGCCAAATCGCCACAAATCTCCGTCCCACGCCAGCGAAATGCCAGTTTTTGGCCCCTGGCTTGTTCCACAATGGTGCGATGACTGACGCCCGCCCGTCCCCCGCAGACACCGCCCCCCGCGCTCCCAGGACAACGCGCGCCACCTCCAGCGACGAGACAACGCCCCGCGCGCCCACCGCCTCACGCTTGCTCAAGGAACAGGGCATCCTCACTGAGGCCGAGAACCACTTTGCGCAGTTCGGCTTTGAGGGCGCCTCGCTGGAAAACATCGCAGCAGCCATCGGCATCAGCCGCCACAACCTGCTGTATTACTTTCCGAGCAAAGAGGCGCTCTACCAGCGCGTGCTCGACGACGTGCTCACCCAGTGGCTGGCCGGGATGGAAGACTTGTCGCACAGCGACGACCCCCAGCAGGCGCTGCGGCGCTATATCCGCGCCAAGCTGCAGTATTCGCGCACGCGCCCCCAGGGCGCCAAGGTCTTCACCAAAGAGGTGATTGCCGGTGCACCACGTTATGGCAACGCCATCATCGAGCGCGTGGCGCCGCTGCTCAAGACCGAGGTGCGCACCTTCGAACGCTGGGCCCGAGAAGGCCGCATCGCCAAGGTCAACTTCACGCACCTGATGTTCATCATCTGGTCGGTCACGCAGGCCTATGCGGAGCAGGAGGCCCAGTTCGCCCTGCTGCTGGGCAAACCGGCACTGACAGAACGCGACTACGAAAAGGCCGAGGAGCTGATCGTGCGCATGGTGCTCAGCGCGCTGGCACCGGAGAACCCTCTCTGAAGTAGCTCACCTTCACTACTATATTGATAGCTACTTACGATTTATAGATAAGCGCCAGAGCCTATTTTTATCTGTTATTTTGCGCATCCGATCTTGCGCAACATGGTGAGCAACACGACGGACATGGGCGGCGGCTCCCCCGTCTTACCGCAGCCCTACCCCTGCTTTTGCCGCCACAGCACATCCAGCACATGCTGGGTGGCCCGCTCGACTGGCCCCGCACGGTGCGCGATACCCAGGGGCCGCCACAGGCGGGGCTGCAGCGGCAGCATGCGTATGCGAGGGTCCCGTGGCACGGAGGTGGAAGCCTCTTGCGGCAGCAGCGTTGCACCATAGCCTGCCGCCACCAGGCTCTTGATGGCGTCGTTGTAGTTCAGCTGGATGCGCGCCCTGGGGTGTTCGCCGGCTTGCGCAAACCACTCGCCCGTCAGCCGTGACAGGCTGGTGCCATCGTCGTTGAGGATCAGCGGCTGGCTCGCCAGCCAGCCGGGAGTGACCCGCGCGGGCGAAGGCCAAGTGGACGGCACAAACGCCATGACGGGGTCGCGCCGCCACGGCAGCACCGCCACACCGCGCAGGGCTGCCTGTGGCAGGGCCACCAGGCCCACATCCAGCACACCATTGGCCAGCCGCGACATGGTTTCGTGCGAAGTGAGTACGGCCACCTGCACGTCGATGCCGGGGTGGTGCTGGCCCAGCGCCTCCAGGGCCTGGGGCAGCAGGTGCGCAATGGCCCCCGTGGAGGCGCCCAGGCGCACACGCCCCGCCAGCCCCTGCACCTGGCGTTGCACCAGGTCCATCGCTTCATCCGCGTCCGCCAGCAAGCGCCGGGCACGTTCGACCAGCACCTCACCCACGGCGGACGGACGCACCTCGCCCCGCTTGCGCACCAGCAATGGCGCACCGATGTGGGCCTCCAGGTCCGCGATGTGCAGGCTCACCGTGGGCGGCGCCAGGTGCAGCTTGCGCGCGGCTTCTGCGAAGGAGCCCAGGTCGGCAATGGTGACCAGGGTGCGCAGCCGGTCAAGATTGAGTTCGCGCATGACGTTCAGTAAACCTGATTCTGATGTTTGTGAAATTCAACTTTTCAAAGTTTAGACCGGGACCGAAGATTCCACATCCCCTCCATTGCAGGAACCCGCCCCATGACCACCCCACCCCTTGTCTTCATCGATGGCGACCAAGGCACCACCGGTTTGCAGATCCACGAACGCCTGCGTGGCCGCACGGATCTGCAGCTGCTGACCCTGCCCGAGGCCGAACGCAAGAACGCCACCCGCCGCGCCGAGGCCATCAACAGCTGCGATATCGCCATCCTGTGCCTGCCCGATGCCCCTGCCCGCGAAGCAGCCGCCTCCATCGTCAACCCCGCCGTGCGCGTGATCGACGCCAGCTCGGCGCACCGCACGGACCCGCAGTGGGTGTATGGCTTTCCAGAGATGGGCGCTGCCCAGGTCGCGCGCATTGCTGGCGCCAAGCGGGTCAGCAACCCAGGCTGCTACCCCACGGGCGCCATCGCCCTGCTGCGGCCCCTGGTGCAGGCGGGGCTCGTGCCCGCTGACCTTCCCATCACCATCCACGCGGTGTCGGGGTATTCGGGCGGCGGACGGGCTCGCGTGGACGAACATGAAGGCCCCAACGCAGCCAACGCCCCGGCCTTCCAGCTCTACGGCCTGGGTCTGGAACACAAACACACCCCGGAAATCGCCCTGCATGCCGGGCTGTCGCAACGCCCGTTTTTTCTTCCGGCCTATGGTTCGTTCCGCCAGGGGATTGCGCTCACCATTGCGCTGCATCTGCGCCAGCTGCCCGCAGGCACCACCGGAGAGCGTTTGCACGCTTGCCTGACCGAGCACTTTCTCGGTGCGGACCATGTTGAAGTCCTGGGCCTGGCGCAAGCGCAAGACACCCAGCACCTGGACCCGCAGGCCCTCAACGGCACCAACCAGCTGCAGTTGGGCGTTTTCAGCAACGCCCGCCATGGCCAGGTGCTGCTGACTGCCGTGTTCGACAACCTGGGCAAGGGGGCATCGGGGGCGGCGGTTCAGAACCTGGATTTGATGATCGGACGGGGCCCACAGAAATCCCAACCGTAACCGCCCTCCGGAGACAAGACAGACATATGCGGTCACGCCCAAAGCGGCCGGCACTACAAACCACCGCAGCGCGCTCCATCTAACGCTCTCTTCTGCGGCATTTTTCACGATTTGAGACGTTTTTTGGTCTGCTAAACTGGTTTGGTCTACCGTCCCACCTGGGCTCTGGCCCTCCTCCAAACGCCCTTCCATGGCCCAATCCGGCAAAGCCCCCTACTTTTTCGCCCTGGTTTTGGTATTGGCTGTGCTGGGCGTGTATGTGCCAGGACTGAACAACGAGCTGCTGTTTGACGACATACGGCTCACGGAAGGCTCCATCTTTAGTGGCTATGGCAGCCTGCTAGACCTCAAGGCGCGCATGGTCTCGTACGGCAGCTTCGTCTGGGTCGACCAGATCGCTGGCGCTGGCTGGTGGAAGCAACGCATCGTCAACATTGCCTTGCACCTGGGTGTGGTGGCTGCCATGTATGCGTTCTTCAAAGCGCTGATGGCCAGCACCCGTTTCCCGCAGGACATGGAGGACCAGGCGCACTTTGCCGCATCGCAAAGGGCTGCATTGCAGGTTGGGGTGGCATTGTTTGCACTCCACCCCATGGCGGTTTACGCGGTGGGCTACCTGATCCAACGATCCATCCTCATGGCAACCCTGTTTGCCGTGCTCGCATGCTGGGCCTTTGTGCGTGGGCTGCAAACCAAGCGAATGGTCTGGTACGCAGGTGCACTGCTGGCCTATCTGCTGGCCGTGTTGTCCAAAGAGCATGCGGTGATGACCGCCGCCCTGACCATTCCTATCTACATCCACATACGGCACCCCAGCTCGAAGAGCATTGCCGTCGTGTTGGGTGCTGCACTTGTGCTGATGGGCGTGGCCACTGCCGCACTGCTGCACTTTCGCAGCGACTTGATTGGTCGGCTCTTTGATGCTCAATCTGTGGCCTTTGCGCAGCAGCTCGAAGCGCTTCGCCCGGGCATCACGCAGCAGATTTTTCCCCTGAGCATCCTGAATCAAGCAGGGCTCTTCTTTGCATACGGGCTGCTCTGGATCGTGCCCTACGTTGGCTGGATGTCTATCGACCTGCGTCCCGCCTTTCCGCTGGGCTTTGCATCGTCCTGGCACCTGGCTGGCGCGGTGGCATATCTGGCGCTCTTTGCAGGGGCTGCGTGGCTGCTGCTTCGTCGCACAGGCGCATTGAGTCTTGCTGCGGTACTCCTTCTTTTTCCACTTTCGTGGTTTGCCACGGAGTTCATCACCGTCTGGGTGCAAGACCCTTTTGTGCTTTATCGCAGCTACCTGTGGGCAGTGGCGCTTCCTGGCTTGCTGGCGATTGTGCTCACCGGCTTCAAGCCCAAAGCAATCTATGCACTGGGCGCTGTGCTGGGGTTGTTGTTTGGGGCGCTGGCCCTGGAGCGCAACCTTTCTTTGAGCGACGAAGTCGCCGCATGGACCGATGCTGCCGAGAAGATTGATGTCAAAGCCCCCGCCAATGCCGTGGGGCGCAGCCGCCCTTTTCTGAATCTGGGGGCCTACTACCTGCGCAAGGGCATGACAGACCAAGCGCAGTGGAACCTGTCTACTGCGGCAGCCCTTGGAGACCTGGGTGAACTGGGACGCAGTGCACGCTTTAACGCGGGCGTGGTTCTGCAGCTCAAGAAAAAGCACGCGGAAGCACTTCAGGCTTTTGCCGCGGCAGAGGCGCAGGGGTACGCAGAGCCCGCCCTGTATTACCACCGAGGCGAATCCCAAGCAGCGCTGGGGCAACTTGCACCTGCGCTGGAGAGCTTCCACACTGCCGTGGTCAAGGCTGAAAAAGATCCTCAACTGCAGAGTACGGTACCCACAGTGCGCATACGGCTGGTGGAGACCGCGATGGCCCTGCAAAGGTATGACGAGGCCATCAGCGGGTTTAAGGTGCTGCTGCAGACAAACCCCAAAGATCCGCGCCTGCTGCTCGGCCTTGGCATGGCACGGGTGGGCAAAGGCGAAACCAAGGCAGCCATTGAGGTGTTTGATCAACTCATTGCCACCAACCCCGGCGCCCCGGTCTACTACGGCCGCGCCATCGCCCGCCACCAGGCGGGCCAGCAGGCAGCAAGCTTGAGCGACATCGATCAGGCCATCAAGCTGGACCCTCGGAACCCGCAGTACAACCAGATGCGCGCCATCATCGCTGCCCCAAAGAAGTAGCGACAGGCAGGCTGTGACTTTGCGCGTATTACACATTGGCAAGTTTTATCCCCCACACCGAGGGGGGATGGAAGTGTTTCTTGCCGACTTGATCAAGGCACAGCGCGCAGCAGGTATTGATGCTGCAGCGGTAGTCCATGGTGATCCCGAGGCGGGAGACCCGCCCTGGCTCACCCGGGTGCCTGTGCAGTTGCAACTGGTTTATGCCCCGATTGCGATGGGGTTCCGCGCCGCCTTGTCTAAGGCCATCGCAACGCACAGGCCGGATGTTTTGCACCTGCACATGCCCAACAATTCCGCTCTTTGGGCCCTGACTCTGCCCAGCGCACGATCCATACCGTGGGTTGTGCACTGGCATTCGGATGTGGTGGTCTCGCGCATCCAAACCACCATAGCACTGGCTTACCGGCTGTATCGCCCCTTTGAGCAGGCGGTGCTCTATCGTGCCGAACGCATCATTGCGACATCCTCTCCCTATCTCGAAGCGAGCGAGCCCCTGAAAGCTTGGCGGCAGAAATGCGCAGTCATCCCCCTGGGCCTCGACACCAGCCATCTGGATGTTGAACCGGACCATGCCGTCGGAGCGGAGTCCCCTTGGAGCAGCAACACCCTGCGCCTGTTATCCATTGGCAGACTGACCTACTACAAGGGATTTGAAACGCTGATCAAAGCGGCCATGGGCTTGAACGGTGTGGAGCTGTTGATTGTGGGTGACGGAGAGCTTCGCAAAGAACTACAAGCCTCGATCGACGCGCTCACGGCTGCTGGCAAGCCAGCCAACGTGCGGTTGATGGGCAATGTGGATGATGGGCAAAAGAACGGCCTGCTCCACACCTGCGACGTGTTTTGCCTTGCCTCACGCGAACGGACCGAAGCCTTTGGCATGGTGCTGCTTGAAGCCATGCACCATGCCAAGCCGTGCATCGTATCGGCGCTGCCAGGTTCAGGCATGCCTTGGGTACTGAAAACCGCTGGCGCGGGCCTGCAAGCCCCTGTCGAAGACGTTGCGGCCTGGGTAAATGCTATCCAGCAGATGCAAAACAGCCCCACCCAACGCTCGCACTGGGGCATGGCAGGGCAACGCGCCTTGCAGACACATTTCTCCATTGCGGCTTGCGAGCAACGCATTTCCGACCAATACGCACTGGCGGCGCCCGAGACCGACCATTACCGTGATAGCCGAAAAGACATGCTTATCGTCATCCCAGCCCGCAATGAAGCAGCCACGATCGGCACACTGCTTGCTGCCCTCAGAGCACAGGGCTGGCACGACATCGTTGTCATCAACGACCAAAGCACTGACGATACCGGCGCCATCGCGCGTGCAGCCGGTGCACGGGTGCTCAACCCGACATTGCCCATGGGTGCTTGGGGCGGAATGCAGGCAGGCATTTGTTATGCGATCCGGCATGGATACCAGGCCGTCATCACCATGGACGCCGACGGCCAGCACGAAGTGGACGAAATCCCGACGCTGCTCCAGGCGCGCGATCAAGCCGACCTTGTTGTCGGCGCCTTCCCCGAACGGGCAAGCCGCCTGCGCCAGCTTGCGTGGCGGTGGTTTCAGCAACTGGCGGGCTTTGATCTGCGCGACCTGACCTCCGGCTTTCGGCTGTACAACCACAAAGCCATGAAGACACTTGCGTCGCGTGAAGCCACGTTGCTCGACTACCAGGACTTGGGCGCGCTGTTGCTGGTGCGCCGCGCAGGCCTGACGATCACCGAAGTCCCCGTGTCCATGAATTTGCGCGCTGTGGGGACATCACGGATTTTCAATTCGTGGTTCAACGTGGGCAAATACATGATTGCCACCACCCTGCTCTGCCTCGCGCAGTGGAAAGTGCGCAGAGAGCAATCAGTGCGCAAGTAAAAGCGGGATACGCACGCGGCGCGGCCACGCGGTGCCGATGCTGTGCTGAAGGCACCACCAATTTTGCAAGCCGTGTGATGAGGTGGGAGCACGACACCCCTGCGCCTTGCCAGCCGCGCCGGAGCGCGCTTCCACACCCAAATCTGCGCCACCGCAGGCCTTGGCACGCAACCTGCCAAAGACGCAAACTACCGACGAAAGGCACTCAACTTCCGTCTGAGCGCGCTTGCCACGGGTGACAATCTGCATTAGATTTTGTCTGAAATTTACATTGAATTTACATTGCAAGTCCAGCCGAACAGCCCCGGCCCGCCGTAGTGCGGCCCCGTTGCTGAACCTATTGCCCCGCAAGATGAAAAACATAACTACTCAAATCAGGTCAGCGTGGAGATCGATAATATTTTTATCGATCACGTCGACTGCCATTTCTTTTGGAGCAGCCCACGCCCAGCAAGTATTGCAACTGGTTCCTGGTAAGCCGCACTCAGAAACAATGGCAACCACTGCCCTGAACACCAAGCTGGGCGAATCGTTGCGCATAGAAAACCTGAAAATTAACGACGAAGCCCCCTCAGTTGTTAATCTGGAACTTCGCCGTTCTGAAGTTGTTAGTAGCGGCACGCAATATATCGTGGTCGATGACAAGGGATCGCGCACTTTTCCCCTCGCTACCGCAGCTCACTTTATTGGCAACCTGCAAAACCAACCAGACAGCCAAGCTTTTGTGACGGTATCTTCTGATGGTGAAATCCGGGCCATCATTCACCAAGGCGATGACACGCTGATCAACGAATTGCTGCCTGAACGCAGCGCAGGCGGAGGAAAAGCCGTTTCGCGCCTGATCGACCATCAAAAAGACTTTGTCAACCGAGAATTTTCGTGTGGCGTAACGCCTACCTTTCTGAGAACCGATCCCGTTCAACGCCAAGTTGGTATTGAAGAGCTATTAAAAACTGGCAGGAAAAATTCTCAGGAAATTCTTACAGAGAAGGCTGGTAGTCCACGGCGCGCGGATATTATTATCGACAGTGACTACGAGCTTTATCAGAAATTTGGCACTGAATCGGCCACTTTTAACTATATCACCAACCTGCTCACCTATATCAGCAGCAGATACCAAACCGAAATTACTACCCGATTTAATCTTAAGCAGATTATCGTACGCACCACTTCTGCCGACCCCTGGAGCTCAACTTCATCCACTAACGTCATGCTGAATGAACTCCAGGCGTTTTGGAACGCTGGGGTAAATGCATCGGTAACTCGTCATCACGTCCACCTAATGAGCGGTAAAGCCGTGGGCGGTGGTATTGCCTACGTGGGCAGCCTGTCCAGCCCCACCATTGCCTACGGCGTGAGCGCGGGTCTGTCTGGCACCTTCAATGCCTCAAACCCCCAAGTCATCTGGGATTCCATCGTAGTGGCCCACGAAATTGGGCACGCGTTTGGCAGCTCGCACACCCACACCTATGACAACCCCTTCATCGCCCCGTCGCCCAACACAGGCGGGGCCATTGACTGCTGCTATTCGGACAATGCCACCGGCCAGTGCGGCGTAGCACTAGGGGGCGCTGGACGTTATGGGAATCTGCCGGGCACATCCTCAATCACTGGAGGTGGAGCGGGGCAAAGAAATGGCACCATCATGAGTTACTGCCACCTGCTCAGTGGCGGCATGGGCAATCTTGCATGGACTTTCGGAACCGATCACCCCTATGGCGTGAACCCAGGGCGGGTGCCTACCGTAATGTCCAACCAAGCCCAGTCAAAGTTGCCGCTGGACACATCCGGCACTTTCGACCTGACGGTGAGCAAGTCGGGCACAGGCACTGTGACAAGCTCTCCTGCCGGGATTAACTGCGGAACTGACTGCACTGAATCTTTGGCCAGCGGGACGGTCGTTACGCTCACTGCAGCACCTGGCACGGGCTACAGTTTTTCAGGATGGTCGGGAGATTGTTCTGGAACCGGTACATGCACCGTGACCATGAACTCCGCCAAGAACGTTATCGCCAACTTCACAGCAACCCCCACAGGCTTGCTATCGATAGCGAAAATCGGGACTGGGACCGGCACCGTGACACGAACGGGCGGCGCCATCAACTGCGGCAGCACCTGCACGGAATCTCTGGCACCCGGATCCGCCGTAACCCTGACGGCCAGCGCCGCTGCGGGGAGCACCTTTGTAGGCTGGAGCGGAGGAACATGCACCGGGAGCGGCTCGTGCGCGTTCACCTTGAATGCCAACACCACGGTCAACGCCCAATTCAACCTGAATGCTGGCGGACGCACCTCCACGCCTTTGCTCCAATCAGATCGTTCTGGCGTCAGCGGCTCGATGCAGTATTACTCGGTCAATGTACCTGCAGGAGCCAGAAACCTGAGAATTCAGATTAGTGGTGGCTCTGGTGATGCTGATTTGTATGTCGAGCTGGGGCAGACACCAACCTTATCTTCGTACGACTGCCGCTCTCGCCAAGTTGGAAATTATGAGTCATGTGATTTCCCGAATCCAACACCGGGAACGTACTACATCATGTTGTACGGATATACCGAATTCAGCGGAGTTACGCTAGCCGCGAGTTATCAGAAACGCGTTGTTGATATTACCCCCATCATCCAACTCCTCCTCGAATGAGGTTTATAAAATGAAAATCATTTCTCGAATCACTGCTGCATCCCTTCTCGTGCTGCTCGCCTGCACTGCGCACGCGGGCTCGTCGTCGGGCAAGGTAACGACGATGTTGATCAATTCAAGTAATTTTCTGTTCTTCACTGCCGGTGTCAAATCAGGCTCGCCAGCATGCGGAAACAACAATGAATGGGCCATCAACTTGGCCACCGCACAGGGTAAGACGATCTATGCGCTGCTGCTCGCAGCACAAGCACAAGATAAAACTGTGGTCATTGCAGGGAATAACACGTGCAATCACTGGGGCGATCGCGAGGACGTTCTGTACGCAAACTCGCTCTGAAATCCAGTTCAATCCGACACCAAAAACGGGCTGTCTTGGTTGTGCGGACAATCAGCCAAACGATATGTCGGTCGGAGTTTGCCGGATCGGCGTTTTATTGAGGCTGGTTGTAGTCAGTGCCTTGGGCGTTAACATCTCGCGGTGGTGCGATTCGTTAACCTTAGGGCAAACTGAGAAGTGGATTTGTATCTTGAAAGTCGATTGAGACGACTTCCTGATGCTTGATAATCAAGTAAAAAGTGATCCAGATATGGACTGCAAGCCTCTGCAGACCCTCCGATAAGTCGCGCACAACCCAAAGTGTGCGGTTAAATGGGAATCTGAAGTAAAGGTTCGCCATCCTGCCTCTTGGGCAAGTCTGTTCCCCACGCGCAACGCCGCACCATCTGTTGATGGCTCTCCTGTGCGAAGCCTCGGCACTTTGCCTTGCCGTGCAACCCGAGAGCGACGGGGTTACGGTACGTGGAGTGCTCAGCAGCGACGAGCAAAACCCAAGCTCCTTCTAGCGCCATCTCGGTTTATCGCCGCAGGCGTGGCGAAATGGTGCTCGCCAACAGCAGCTCTATTACCTGGCATAAGGTTCTACCAGTAGCTGTTGCATGTCCGTTTGCTCATACTCTCGCGAGGCCAATTGATGGCTTCTGGCAAGGCAGGCGTTAGGTTCGAACGATGTGCTCTCCGCGTGTTTTGAGCAGTCCGAACTCAGCTTTCCGGTGGAATTGCCGCTCGACAGCTACTAGCAACATCTGGCGCTTAGACTATTTGATTCTTTTGGCCGGCGCGCCAACGTAAATACCTGCCTCGTCGACGTTCCTGACCACGACGGAGCCCGCGCCAATTGTGATCCCGTCGCCAACCACGATGCGATCAATGACAACGGCGCCAGCACCCACCATGGAGTGACAACCGACCCGGCTGCGTCCAGCAACCGTTGAGTTGACGGAGATGTGAGCATAGTCACCTACGATGGCTTCGTGCTCCACCAAGGCACCTGTGTTCACGATACACCCGCGTCCAATCTTGGCCATGGGACCCACGTGGGCATGGTGTCCGATGAAACTGCCTGGTTCGATGGAACTCCCGACACCCACGGTCGCAGACGGTGAAACCAATGTCACCAACTCCCACCCAAGGGTGGCAATCTCGCTGCATTGGGCAAGACGTGTTTTGGAGTCGCCAGATGCAGCAAAGGCATGCAGGCTTTGACCGGGAAAACCGTCGACATTGCGAACGACGACATGTCCCAAGAAGTTCTCACCCGGTTGCGCACTGGCCTCTATAAAAAGCAGGTCTTGGTATCCACATGCTAGCGCCAGATCCCCAACACTTCGTGCATGCCCCCCAAAACCAAAAATTGCAAGCTTCTTTCTCATAGGCGAGATTGCGCTCGAACCGCAATTTTTTCCAAGACGTCTACATGCTCTCTCACCACATCAGACCAGGTGCGGCCACTCAAGGCTTGGTATGCGACCTTTTGAACTTCCAACAATTCCTGCCGATTATGGACTGCCCATTCAATCCGGTTAGCGCAGTCTTTCCAGCTATAGGGGTCGAAAAATGTCAGCCGACTCAGTTTTTCATCTGACAGAATTTCCTGTGCGACGGGTATTCTTGACATAACCACCGGTGTCCCCACCGACAACGCCTCGGTAAACGTAAAAGGACATCCGCCTTCACTCAAGGTCGGATTGACCGCTATATCTGCAAGCTTGTAGCAGGCCGCCAACTCTGAAATACTGAGCCCGTGCAAAAACAGCACATCGCCCTCCAGCCGGTTTTCAACAACGAAGCGCCATATCTCGGGCATTGCCGTTGGACTTCCAGTCAACAGCAATTTATGCCCCAAGTACCGCTTACGTAATAAGTGCTCATACGCTCGTAAGAGCAGCAGAACGTTCTTGTTCGGCCTCAGCTGGCTGGCATAAAACAAGAATTTAACATTCAAGTTCGAAAAATTTGCTGCATAGGCGTAATTGCCACTCTTTCGTAGCGCATCAACCAACAAGCCCTGGCAAAAAATTCTGGATGGAACGTCGCCTTTTTCGAAACCATGGATATTTACCAGCGCGTCTAGTGAATTAGTCGCATGCTGAATAACTGCAACATTACCGGCCGGTACATTATATCGATCCACCAAGGTGTTCCATTTCACGGTTTCGCTGTAGGTGACAAAATACTCACCACCCCGAATCGCCGTCTCTACGGCCTCGAATGTTCGGAGAAACCTGTCACCACCGACACCGGAGAAACCAACCGGGAAATCACAAAGCACAACATCTGGTACACACATCAGACGAGGCGCTTTTATTTTGTGAAACGCAGGCCAGAACGCCGTCGGGCAATACCATGCTCGAATGTCTTCAACAGCCTTTAACTTCGACCACATGCGCCGAAGCTCTTTCTCCTGCATTTTATCAAACAAATCCAACACCCAAGCGTGGGCCTCGGGCTTCTCCATCAAACTGGAATATCTTCGAAAAACAGTCACCCATTTATTTTTGGCTATGCGAGAACCAATATATTTCCAAAGAAAACTCAGCCTGCCAACCACGGAGACAAGCAATATCAATGGCGATAATATGACAGCGAATGGCAAGAATACCACGGCTAGCGGGACCGCGTATAAAACAAAAAGAATGAGGCTC
Source organism: Acidovorax sp. JMULE5 (assembly GCF_013376875.1). Classification (GTDB taxonomy): domain Bacteria; phylum Pseudomonadota; class Gammaproteobacteria; order Burkholderiales; family Burkholderiaceae_C; genus Acidovorax; species Acidovorax facilis. Next base: position 4,720,995 of record NZ_CP035951.1, on the reverse strand, counting down.
CAGACGTTATAAACGGCCACCCCTCGGGCCGACACTGTGTCTACAATTTTTTTACCCGATCCAACCGCAGCGCCAAAGAATCTGGTAACCAAACTTGGGCGTTTTGGCCTGGCGCGATATGCACGAAATAACTCATACAAGCGCAATGCATAGGGCTTGCGCGATGGCGCAACTACGTCAAAAATGCTTGCTGATACTTGCTCACTCTCAAAGAGTGATTCGAGGGCATCCTTGGTCCAGCTGGGACACAAAATAGTAAATTTAATATCGTCGATGGGTTCCGCACCCTTAAGAAACATCGCAAGATGCCTGCCGAGCCCCTGGTCTCGAAGATCGACTGTGGGTGGATAAGCGACGAAGATTCCGTAATGCCTTACATGCATGCCGCCACCTCTTGCCAATACCTCATGGCATGGGCTTCCACTCGCTGGCACTTCAGCTGCTCTTCGGTCGGCAACAGTTCGACGCGTGCGTGATTCTCGAGCTCCATCGTTTTCAATTGCTGCGCCATGTTCTGCGGTGAATCAGAGTCCATCCAAAGCAGATTCAGCGAGAATTGTTTGTCGATTTCTCTCATCGCAGGATAATCGCTTGATAATGCGGGTACGCCCGAGCAAGCAGCCTCAATCACGCTGAACGTTCCATTATCAATGCGGCCAGCGTGCCACAGAAACTCGGCATTCCTCAGCTGTTTCCTGTATTGCATGTCTGGGAGCTCGCCCATCCATATCACCTTTTCTGACAGCACCTTGCTTTGTTGGAAAATTTTCGACATCTGCTGAAGGTGAGGCAATGCACTGCTTAGCATTCCACCAGTATTGACACCTGTTACTCGACAATTGAGGCGGCCATCCAGCTCCGTGTAATATATTAGTAGCGCTTCAGCGGCGTTTTTATGATTCTTATGCCGGGACGCATTTGTCGTCCACACGAAATAGGGTCGGTGGTTTTTTTTAAATATACTTCTTTCACGCTCGATGGGGAATTCGGGTGCCAACATGGGAACCTTGACGACCCTGCGTGGTTCCACACCAGCGTATTGCAATGCGTCTTCTTTGGTGAACTCCGTGGTTACCAAGACGCGCTCAGCCGATCTGGCTGCATCCAAGAATGGCGTATCGGCACCGTGCGACAATATGTTTTCATACCTCTGCAAGTAGTCGTAGACCATCAAAACCAATGGCCGCAAAGGAATGATGGGATAAGGGAGGCGATCGCTTACGACAACCCAGACGCTACAGTCCAACATTTGCTGCATCCCATCGTCGGGCGCCATGTAGTCCTGGTCCAGAGGCTCCCAGTTCTCGTAGCCGGCATATCGCATAGCTCTTCTCGCCTCAGCCGGCTTCAGTATTTTCCACTGGTAAGGCCTGCGCGCAATGTCCGGAGAAAGGTCATTGAACTCCTCTTCCGTATAAGAGGCAGGATCATCAAGATGGGCGAAAACGATATCAGAGTCCGCGTTGGATTGCTGACTGCCAACTTTTAGCGCCTTGGCCAAGGTAAAGGCACCACGCAGACTTCCCCCTCTGTATCCGACGGGGAGAATGACAGCAATTTTCTTTATGGAACTGGTCTGCGGCCGCACCGACTGTTCTGAGCGCCAGGAGGCGAGCTCTGCTGCTACACGCTGGAAACCACGGGACCACGGACCTTCGCAGTTTTCTGGCTCCATGGAGTTCAGCAACACTGGCTGACTGGCTTTGATGCTTGCAATGAGCTTTTCGTCACCCGCCAATATGCGCTCAACTTTTCTGCGTGCCTCCGCAAAATCTCTGCAACGACCCGGCAGGTTCTTTCCACCAAGCAAGTCAAGCATGCCCCCTGCCATGAACACCAACGGCATGCCAGCCCGGATCGCCTCAAACGGGTGGTAGTGAATATGATTCGGCTCCTGAGAGTGATAAAACATCACCCGACTTTGCTTCATTACTTCGGCATAACGAGAATTGCTCACAAAGCCCAGAACCCGGGAGTCATTAATTGGTATTGGCTGCGCCCCGCCAATTCGGTATGGGATATCGTTGAAGACTTTTAAAAAATCAGTGTACACCCGCTTGAAATACGGGGACGATCCGATTCTGGGACAGACAAAAAATACCAGGCGATCGTTGCCTTCCCAGACGTCCGACAGTTGCGCGTTCTTCATGCCCACCGGCATGTATACGGACCGCCGATCAACAAACGCCTCCTCGCTTTCACGCAAGTGTTCGTATCCCATGCCGAACCAGAATTTCTTGCCCACTCGACTGACAGCTGCAACCAGAGAAGCGCCTCCCACTTTGTACAGCAGTTTTGAGTACGTTTCTTCCCCCCCCAAGCCGAAAGCACGCAGAACTATTGCCCCTTTGAAATTGAGGCATGACGACATTATTTGACGGGGAAAGAAACCGATAAAAACGACGTCAAAATATCTGTTCGCTAATTCCCATGCCTCCTTGCTTGGCTCACCATACCAATTTTGCGCGTTCAACAGCTCGATCTCATCAGCATTCAATCCGAGTTGAGCGTCATGGTCAGTGCAAATGCTGGCCGAAAGATTACCTTCGTCGTATGGAAAGTTTTTGGGAAGAAAAATCTCCTTGATTCCCAATCGCAGAAGCTGCTGAATTTCGAAATTACGAAGCGTGGTGTGATTGAGGAGCCACATCACGCGCAGGGGCTTTGGGGAGATCATATAAGGCCGTTGACCCTTTTGTACTCTGCGATCGCATCATTGATCGATCCATCGAATATGATTTCACCATGATGGAAAACCAGCCCCCTGGAGCACAGAGTACTCAATGCACCGAAATCGTGCGATGCAAGAATCAGGATTTCCGCCTGTTCAATCAAAGCGGCAATTCGGATTTTTGCCTTCGCCATGAAATTCGCATCGCCAGCGCCGATTACCTCGTCCAGTAGTAGAACGTCACCACCAACCGCTGTTGAAATAGCAAATGCCAGGCGAACCTGCATGCCAGCAGAGTACGTTTTGATAGGGTAATCGATGAACTCCCCCAATCCAGCGAATTCGACGATGGAGGCCTCTTGGGCACGCATGAATGCGGGCGTCAATCCTAGCAGCAACCCCCGGTACAGGATGTTTTCCCGGCCTGTGGCGTCTGGCTCGAAACCCATGCTGAGATCGAACAGTGATCGCACTTCGCCTCGCACTTCCACGGTACCAGCGGACACCGGATACAAGCCCGCGACGGTCTTCAGAAAGGTGCTTTTGCCCGCACCGTTGTGGCCAAGGAGACCGACGCGCTCTCCCCCCCTGATCTGAAGAGAAATGTTCTTCAGCGCGTGCACGTCTTTGACTTCTGCTTTCCTCGACCCAATCTTGAAGGCACCAGCAAGCAAGGACTTCAAAGAGCGCTCTTTGAATGCAACCGCTGCGTAATGCAAGTCGACTGCATGCAGATTGATGTATGGCTGCTTCATAAGTAAAAAATGACCTTTCGCTCTGCTGACCTACCTACCAACCAAGCGATCAAGGAGAAAACAACCACTGCCACGAAAGTGAATAGATAATTTTCCAGACTCGGCCACTTGCCCTCCAGCAAAGGCGCCCTGACAATTTGAAGGAGGTGATAGATCGGATTGTAGTCCACGAGAAAATCGAGACCGCCCTGGCGGAACATTTTGGCCTCAAAATAAACAGGGGACAAAAACCAAAGCGCCTGCATTACCAAACCCGTCGCGTGAGGCACATCACGAAAGCGGGCACCGATATATGCTAGTAAAGTGGACAAAGGCCAGAGAATCAATCCCAAAATAGGAAAAACAGTCAGTATTGCAAGCCAGTGAAGACCGATGTTCTGAGGAAGCACAATGGCAGACCAACCGAGAAGCGACGTGCTAGCCAAAGCCAGCACTATCAGACTTGTAAGTACGGTGCGCAGTGTGTAGATTGCGAGTGGGTGCTTGCATTGTTTAATGTATGCATCAGCTTGAACAAATGACAATGCTCCACCAGTCACACACGCGGTAATGCACTCCCAGAATATTATTCCGGAAAGAATATAGGGTGCATAGGTATATATATCAGACTTGAACATCTTGCTGAGTACTATCGCCAGCAAGAGCGTCATTCCAAGGGGCTGGATGATGGACCACAGCACCCCCAAAAATGACCGGCGCCATCTCGCGCGCAAGTCTGCCAAAGCTAAGTGCGTCCAGAAATAGCGCGCTCGCCAAATACCTTGAATGTAATTTTCGCTCATGGGGAAACACTCTCTACCGGTCGAACCGATCCACCAGCCCACCGTATGCCCAGCCCATGGTTACACCGGTCCAAGCACAGCTGCTCGTTACTCAAAACCATGGATGTACCGTCACTGAACTGCACGGTGGCTTGTTTTTCCGTGACCGCCACCGTCATGGTTCCCGACAAGGGCAGGTGAGTGAACACATTGGGAATCGGCAAGAGCGACCAAGTCTGCCCATCATTTCGCCAAACGGACAAGACGGCCTTGGCGTCCACCGGTCGAAGTAACACTGCCGACACGGTGCTGTCACCGCCGTTTCCTTGATATCCGAGCACCGCGGAAATGTGTGCCTTGGGGTCGTTGTCCAAGCTGTACTCGAACTTGATTTGCGTGGGCGAATTTTCATTTTTGATTGCCAAGCTCAACTGATCGACAGCTGCGCACTTGAACCCGTCATTTGAGATGGCGGGCGCTCCAAACACCGGCTCATAGGTTGCCCACAAGCGAGCGTTCTCGGCAACGGCACGTGATCCCGACAGTCGGCTGTGGGAAATTTCCATCAATGCATCCTTGGCCAGCAAGGCTGCCAGCCCTTTGAACGGCTTCCCGTGATGCGCGTCATCGGGCGCATCCAGCACCCGAACTTCCATCACTACGCCGTAGGGGCCAAGACTTAGGTAGTCCAGAGGTTTCCAGGTTTTGGCATCCAGTATCCACAAGCCGCTCAGCGAGCTACGGCGCAGGTCCCGTCCAGACTTCTGGCTTTCGCCGACCAGCACATATTCATCGGTCGCAGCTAAACCACGTGTGTAACCTTCAGAACCGGACTCCCATAGCGGATATTTATCATGCAAATCTATAAGGCTACCACCCTCTGAGTGACAGCTAATGCGCTGACCGTTGCTTTTGATCCATATATTATGCAATCCCGTTTTTCCGACTACTGCCTCAACAGAGATAATTTCCAACCCAGGATAGCTAAATACTGCAAGCTTTGAACCCTTAGAAAATCCATGTGCAATAACGTACAGACGGTCGTCACGCAGGAATACCGAATTAAGATGGTCGCCCGTCAAATTTTCAAGAGATAACCGATCCCACCGTTCAGAGCTTATTCCAGCCTCTTGATAAACATTCGGCCTCCCATAATCAAACACACTGATCACGTTACGTCCAGTGTTTGCACAAACTATTCTATTATCTGGGGCGCAAAATATCTGATGGGGGGCCGATAGAAAATTTCTGCTACGCAGCCCCCCCTTAGAAACCCAGCCTCGCTCCGACAATGCATAAGCATTAATATCGGTGAGAGTGGCACTATCCAATCCGGTATGGGAAAGTACCAGATCATTATCACCATCAAACCACGAGATGCCGTAGTATTCAGGACGGCCATTCTCTAATGCTTGTACTTTTTTTGTTTGCAGGTCTACGAGTAGCAGCCAGCCGGTCGTGGCAACAATAGCGTATCTCATCCCTCTGCTCAACCAAAGAACTGGCGGATCTTGCCCGTTATAAAACTCACATCCTCGCGACTCAACCCCGGATAACTTGGTAAATTAATACCACGCGCTGCCAGTGATTCTGCGACCGTAAAGGTCTCATCCGTTGCGCAGTGGGGCATGGTGTGCGAGGGATAAAACACAGGGCGTGTCTCGATTCCCTGAACCTTCAAGAAATCGCGGAGTGGCTGGCGCTGTTTTGCATCATTCACCGCTATCGAACACATCCAGAACGAATGCACCGTATCGGGTATTTCTCTGTGTGTCACCAATGGGAGGTCTGCGAGGTTTTCCTGGTACCAGACAGCTACCTGCCGCTTTCTCGCCAGAATCTCCTCCACGTTCTCCAGCTGCGCCAGACCAATAGCAGCACAAATATTGGTCATACGGTAGTTGTACGCCACGACATCGTGCCAATACTCCTGCGTCTGTGACACTCCCTGGTTCTTCAGGTGAAATGCGCGCTGAATGGTGTCCTGTTCTTTGGCAACAACCATCCCACCTTCGCCGGTGGTGATGGTCTTGTTGCCGAAAAAGCTGAACGTGGCAACATCGCCAAACGTGCCTACGTGACGCCCTTTGTAGCGTGAACCAAAGGCTTCGGCGCAGTCTTCCACGAGCAGAAGCTTGTGTTCTTCGCAAATCGCAACCATCGCGTCCATGTCGCACGGAAGGCCATACAAGTGAACCACCATGACCGCCTTGGTCTTGGGCGTGATTTTCCGTTTGACGTCTTCGGGGTCAATCTGCCACGTGCTATCGAGAGAATCCACGAAAACCGGCTTAGCGCCCGTCTGGATGATCGTGTTGACCGACGCGATGTACGTAAATGTCGGGACGATGACTTCGTCACCCGGTCCGATGCCCAGCGCTTCGAGTGCAAGGTGAATCGCTACGGTTCCGTTGCAGACGCTGGTGACATTTGAAGAGCCAATATAGTCGCCAAAACACTGCTCGAAGCGCCGGATGAATTCGCCCTTGGATGAGATCCACGTCGTATCCAGGCATTCATTCACGTAAATTTTCTCACGCCCGCTGAAATACGGTTGATAAACGGGAATCATTTTTTCCGGCTTATTCATGGTGATTGAAATACTTGAATCCGTGTTGCTTGACGAGTTCATCGCGCTGGGCACCCTTCAAGTCTTCCTGCATCATTTCGGACACCAGTTCCTTGAACGACGTGCGCGGCACCCAGCCAAGCTTCTGCTTGGCTTTGGAGGGGTCCCCGAGAAGCGTCTCAACCTCTGCGGGTCGGAAGTAACGCGGATCCACGGCCACGATGCAGTTTCCGGTGGCCGTGTCATAACCCTTCTCCTCGACGCCTTCACCTTCCCAGCGCAGATGGATTCCGATTTCCTCCGCTGCACAGTTGACGAAGTCTCGCACCGAGTGCTGCTCGCCCGTCGCGATGACATAGTCCTCCGCCACATCCTGCTGCAACATCAGCCACTGCATTTCCACGTAGTCCCGCGCGTGGCCCCAGTCCCGCATGGCGTTCATGTTGCCAAGGTACAGGCAGCTTTGCAGGCCCAGCTTGATGCGCGCCAGTGCACGGGTGATCTTCCGCGTGACGAAGGTTTCGCCGCGAATGGGTGACTCGTGGTTGAACAGGATCCCGTTGCAGGCATACATTCCATAAGCTTCACGGTAGTTCACAGTGATCCAGTACGCGTACATCTTGGCCACCGCATACGGCGATCGGGGGTAAAAGGGCGTGGTCTCCTTCTGCGGTATTTCCTGAACCAGCCCATACAGCTCCGAGGTCGATGCCTGGTAGAACTTGGTGGAATCTTTGAGGCCCGCAATCCGAATCGCCTCGAGCATGCGCAGGGTCCCCAGTGCGTCCGAATTGGCGGTGTACTCGGGCTCCTCGAACGACACAGCGACATGGCTTTGGGCTGCTAGGTTGTATATCTCGTCCGGTTTGACTTCCTGCACCACCCGGATGAGGCCGGAAGAGTCGGTCAAATCTCCATAATGCAGCGTCAGGTCATAGCCTTTATTGTGTGGATCGTGGTAGAGATGATCGATGCGGTCCGTATTGAACAGCGAGGCACGACGACGAATTCCATGCACTTCATAGTTCTTTTGCAAAAGGAACTCTGCCAAGTAAGCACCATCTTGCCCTGTAATGCCGGTAATCAGCGCGACTTTTTTCTTCAATTCTCTCTCCAATTAATCAAATATAATCGAGCAAGCATGATTTAAGTAGCTGGAGCGTGATTCTCGTTCACGCGGCCATAATTGTCTTCAAATCTGACAATATCATCCTCACCGAGATAGCTGCCGGATTGAACTTCAATGATTTCCAGCGGTACTTTGCCGGGGTTCGTCAATCGATGCACGTGCCCCAGCGGGATATACGTGGATTCGTTTTCCCCCAAGAGGAAGGTTTTCTCGCCATTCGTCACTTCTGCAGTCCCCTGCACCACGATCCAGTGCTCGGCACGGTGGTGGTGCATTTGCAGGCTCAGGCGGGCTCCGGGGTTCACCACGATGTGCTTGACCTGGAACCTGTCTCCGCTGTCGATGGAGTCGTACCAACCCCAGGGCCGATGCGTCTTGCGATGCGTCTGGGTCAACAGATGCCCTTCTTCTCTCAATTTCGACACGACATGCTTCACATCCTGCGTCTGCCGCTTGTCCGCTACCAGGATCGCATCGGCAGTCTCCACGACAACGATGTTGTCGAGTCCGACCCCGGCCACGAGCCGGCTGCTGGACAGCAGCAGGGTGTTGGAACACCCGTGCTGGATGGTGTCGCCGACCTGTGCGTTGCCGCGTGCGTCCTGCTCCCGCACCTGCCATAGCGCATCCCATGCCCCAAGGTCGGACCAGCCAGCCTGCAAGGGCACGACACACGCCGGAATGCCCAGCTCAGGCCTGGCCGGGAGCCGCTCCATGACGGCATAGTCGATGGAATCCGAGGGACATGCGCTAAAGGCGCTGGGCTCGGGTCGGACGAAATCGATGTCTTTCTGGGCGCCTACCATCGCAGTGCGGCACGCCGCGAGGATGTCTGGCCTGCAGCTTTCGATGGCCTTCAGCCAGACACTGGTGCGCACCATGAACAGGCCGCTGTTCCACAGGTAGTTGCCGGAATCCAGGTAGGTCTGTGCGCGGGCGAGATCGGGCTTTTCGGCAAAGCTGGCGATGTGGTGCGCCCCGCCACCGTGCAGGGCGTCGCCACACTCGATGTAACCATAGCCCGTTTCGGGCTTGTCGGCGACGATGCCGAAGGTCACCATGGCACCACCGCAGGCGATGGCGAAGGCTTTCTCAATGGCCGTGTGGAAAGCTTGCAGGTTGGCGATCACATGGTCTGCCGGCATCGCCAGCAGCACAGGATCACCCCCCTCCGAAACGGCCTGAAGGGCTGCCAGCGTCAAGGCCGGGGCAGTGTTGCGCCCAGCCGGTTCCAGCAAGATCCGCGCGCCTCGGATGCCGGCTTCCTGCAGCTGACTGGCCGCAAGAAAGCGATGCTCCGCGTTGCACACCAGCACAGGCTCCTTGGCCACCGCGATGTGGGAAAGACCGTTCAGACGCAGCGCAGTGTCCTGCAACATGGTGCGTGCACCTGTCAGCGCCAGGAACTGCTTTGGATAGGTTTCTCGGGACAATGGCCACAGGCGGGTGCCGGAGCCGCCGCACAGCACGACGGGCAACAGAACGTTTTGGGAGTCAGTCATGGGCTAGCGCAGGTCAGGGTCAGTTTTTGTTTGCGAGTGGGTAGCGGCAGGTGCCTTCAGGTCTGCTTCCAGCAGGGCGATCCGCTGGTTCAGCCGACGCACGTCTCGCTCAATGCGGGTGTTCAGCATGTCGCTGTGCAGTGCCTTTATCAACAGCACCATGGATACCAGCAGTAAGAGCAATGTCGGCGGATAGATGACACCAAGCACCATCGCAAGGCGGTCAATCAATCCTGGCCAGGCGCCCAACACTGCCGCAGCACCAGCAACCAACACCCAAAACAGCCCGTGCATGACGTACAGGTGGTCCCGGCGAATGAGGTACAAGATAAGCGCTGCGAGGCCGATGCCCATGAGCGTGGTGGTGAGTTGCAGGGGGGCCATCAGATTCCTGGACAGAAAAGCTTCTAGTCGAACCGCAATCGACATGCGGTGGCTGGGAGCCGCTAAGGTAGAAGGGGCCGCTGCGACCATACAAGCCGCACAGGCGTGGATTCGCAAGGCACCCTTCACTGACTGAAATGCGATTGTAGGTGCTCGGTCGTTACACACTGCCGCCAAGCCCCCCCATTCAGCAGTTCGAACCGTAAGCAAATATCTCAGACGTGCATCCGGTCTCTTGAAATGGGGTGGAATGCCCGTATCATTAGCACTCACCGCAGACGAGTGCTAACACCGCCTCGGCTGCCGGAAGTTTGGTAGCGCCTGGGCCTCCAGGCGCTGAGTACGTCAGCTTTTTACTGAAAACAGGAGCATTGCAATGAACCTTCGCCCTCTGCACGATCGCGTGATCGTCAAGCGTATCGAAAGCGAAACCACGACGGCCTCCGGCATCGTGATCCCTGACAACGCCGCTGAAAAGCCCGATCAAGGTGAAGTGCTGGCCGTCGGCCCCGGCAAGAAGAACGACAAGGGCGACGTGATCGCCCTGAACGTGAAGGTCGGTGACCGCGTTCTGTTCGGCAAGTACTCGGGCCAGACCGTCAAGGTCAACGGCGATGAGCTGCTGGTCATGAAGGAAGACGATCTGTTCGCAGTGGTCGAGAAGTAATTTCTCACCTCTCTGAATTACTCACTTTTTCATAGCTGCTTGCGCTTACTAGATAAGCGCTAGCGGCCAATTTGAACCAAATTAGGAGCTCCAAAATGGCAGCAAAAGACGTAGTTTTCGGCGGCGAAGCCCGCGCACGCATGGTTGAAGGCGTGAACATCCTGGCCAACGCGGTCAAGGTGACTCTGGGCCCCAAGGGTCGCAATGTGGTGCTGGAGCGCTCGTTCGGCGCCCCTACCGTGACCAAGGACGGTGTGTCCGTGGCCAAGGAAATCGAACTCAAGGACAAGCTGCAGAACATGGGCGCCCAGCTCGTGAAGGAAGTGGCCTCCAAGACCAGCGACAACGCTGGTGACGGCACCACCACCGCTACGGTGCTGGCACAAGCCATCGTTCGCGAAGGCTTCAAGTACGTGGCCGCCGGCATCAACCCGATGGACCTGAAGCGCGGTATCGACAAGGCTGTGACGGCCCTGGTTGCCGAGCTGAAGAAGGCTTCCAAGCCCACCACCACCTCCAAGGAAATCGCCCAAGTGGGTTCGATCTCCGCCAACTCCGACGAAACCATCGGCAAGCTGATCGCTGACGCCATGGACAAGGTTGGCAAGGAAGGCGTGATCACCGTGGAAGACGGCAAGTCGCTGGACAGCGAACTGGACGTCGTGGAAGGCATGCAGTTTGACCGCGGCTACCTGTCGCCCTACTTCATCAACAACCCCGAAAAGCAATCCGCGATTCTGGACAACCCCTTCGTGCTGCTGTTCGACAAGAAGATCAGCAACATCCGCGACCTGCTGCCTACGCTGGAGCAAGTTGCCAAGGCTGGCCGTCCCCTGCTGATCATTGCCGAAGAAGTCGAAGGCGAAGCCCTGGCTACGCTGGTGGTCAACACGATTCGCGGCATCCTGAAGGTTGTGGCTGTGAAGGCTCCAGGCTTTGGCGACCGTCGCAAGGCCATGCTGGAAGACATCGCCATCCTGACGGGCGGCAAGGTCATCGCTGAAGAAGTGGGCCTGACGCTCGAAAAGGTGACGCTGGCCGACCTGGGCCAAGCCAAGCGCATCGAAGTGGGCAAGGAAAACACCATCATCATCGACGGCGCTGGCGCTGCTGCTGACATCGAAGCCCGCGTCAAGCAAGTGCGCGTGCAGATCGAAGAAGCCACGTCCGACTACGACCGCGAAAAGCTGCAAGAGCGCGTGGCCAAGCTGGCTGGCGGCGTGGCCGTGATCAAGGTCGGCGCTGCCACCGAAGTCGAAATGAAGGAAAAGAAGGCCCGCGTGGAAGACGCACTGCACGCTACCCGTGCAGCTGTGGAAGAAGGCGTTGTGGCCGGTGGTGGCGTGGCCCTGCTGCGTGCCAAGCAAGCTGTGGGCGACTCGGTCAAGGGCGACAACGCTGACCAGGAAGCCGGTATCAAGCTGGTGCTCAAGGCCATCGAAGCGCCTCTGCGCGAAATCGTGAACAACGCTGGTGGCGAAGCCTCGGTGGTGGTGAACGCTGTGTTGGCCGGCAAGGGCAACTACGGCTTCAACGCCTCGAACGACACCTACGGCGACATGCTCGAACTGGGCATTCTGGACCCCACGAAGGTCACCCGTACGGCCCTGCAAAACGCTGCCTCCGTGGCATCGCTGCTGCTGACGACCGAAGCCATGGTTGCTGAGGCACCCAAGGACGAGGCCGGCGCTGGCGGCGGCATGCCCGACATGGGTGGCATGGGTGGCATGGGCGGCATGGGCATGTAATGGCCGGCCGCTCCGGGTGGAACCCAGGTTCTGCCCGGTAGCCCACAAAAAAACCCCGCAGGTTGCAAAACCTGCGGGGTTTTTTCCTTGCCGGGCCGACATCCACGGGTGAATGCCGCCGGAGCAGCGGATTGCCCCGATGGGTCCGTCAGAACCTGTAGGTCGCGCTCAGCACCACATTGCGCCGTGTCGCCCACCAGCAGTCACCACGCGCCAGACAGGTGCTCATGTACTTCTTGTCGGCCAGGTTGCTGATATTGAGCGCGTAGCGCCAGTCCTGGCTGTCGTAGGCCAGCAGCGCATCCACCACACCGGCCGCCGGAACCTCGGGCCCCGTGCCGTCGCGGAACGACGACAGCCAGCGGTACCCCGCACCGGCCGAGAAGCCGCGCACGCCGCCAATGGAGAACCGGTACACGCCCCACACGGCCGCCTGGTGGCGCGGCAGGTTTTCCAGCAGCGGATCGACGTCCGTGTAGTTGTAGTGGGCGGTCAGGTCAAACGCCGTGGCCACGCGCGCCTTGTATTCCAGCTCCAGGCCCTTGTTGCGGGTCTGGCCCACCTGCAGCGAGTTGTCGGGGTTGGTCGGGTCGGCCACCTTCTGGTTCTTTTCCTTGAGGTTGTACACCGCCGCCGTGAACTGGGTGGTGCCGCCTGAGGGGGCATATTTCACGCCCACCTCGATCTGTTCGCCCTCCAGCGGCTTGAAGCGCTGGCCCGAGGCATTGGTGCCGCTCACGGGGCTGAAGGATTCGGCATAACTGATGTAGGGCGTCCAGCCGCCCCCCAACTGGTACATCGCACCCAGGCGTTTGGTGGTGTCGCTGGTGCGGTCATCGGACTGGCCCGCCAAGCTGTTCACAGCACGGTCGTGGCGCAGGCCGGCGATGAACATCCAGTTGCCCCACTTCATCTGGTCCTGCACATACAGGCCGCTTTGGCGCTGCACGTTCTCAGGCCGTGCGATGAGCGTCGGGTTCAGAACATTGCCGTACACCGGGGCGTAGGCATCGATGGGCGTGTTGTACGCATCGTCGGCCTCGTTCTTGTTCTCGGTCTGCCGGTTCCAGTCCACACCCAGCAGCAGTTGGTGGCTGAGGGCGCCGGTGGTGAGGTTGCCCTGAAGGTGCGTATCCACCGCCGCCATGCGCGTGCGTGTGATGTTCTTGCCGTAGACGCGGCCCGTCAGGCGCTGGTTCACGGGGTCCCAGCCGAACCCGCCGGGGACTTTGAAGAAATCGGCGTAGTGGTAGCCACCCCGGTTCTCGTTGCGCGCCAGGCGCAGGTTCTGGCGCACCGCCCATGCGTCGCTGAAGCGGTGCTCAAAGAGGTAGCCGATGGATTCGCGGTCGCTGTCGTAATAGTCGCCAGGCTCGCCGATGAAGCGGTTGATGGGCAGCTGGCCATTGGGGTTGGGCAACAGCGTGCCCGACCAGGGCAGGAACTGCGCAGTGGTGCCCGTGCGGTCCTGCTGCCAGTGGGCCTGCAGGACCAGCGAGGTGGCGGCATTGGGGCGCCAGGCCAGCGATGGCGCGATCAGTCGGCGGTCGTTCTGCACATAGTCCGTCTGCGTGTCCGCATCGCGCGCCACGGCCACAAGACGGTACGACCATTCGCCGTCCTTCGTGAGCGGGCCGGTCAGGTCGGCCTGCAGCTGCTTGCGGCTCCAGCTGCCCAGCTGCACGCCCACTTCGCGCTGCGCTTCCTGCAACGGGCGCTTGCTGACCATGTTGACCACGCCCGCCACCGTGCCCGCGCCAAACAGCATGCCCGACGGGCCGCGCAGCACTTCAATGCGCTCGAGTGTGTAGGGTTCGGCGGGGGTGGTGCTGGTGTACCAGTTGTAGTTCTGGCGCAAACCATCCAGGTACGTGTCGGGGGAGCTGCCGCGCACCCGCACACTGTCGGCGCGGCTGTCCAGGCCATAGGCGTCGCTGCGCACCCCGGCGGCATACAGCAGCGCCTCTTGGAAGGTCGTCGCGCCCTGGTCCACGATCTGGTCGCGCGTGACCACGGTGACGGACTGGGGGGTTTCGGCCAGGGGCGTGTCGGTCTTGGTGGCCGTGGCCGCGTTGCGGGCACGGTAGCCGACCACCGGCGCGGTGGCCGATTCTTTCTCGGCGCTCGCGTCCACGCGCACCTCGGACAAGGTGGCTCCCACGTCCTGGGCCTGGGCCGCGACCCAGGCGGGGACGCCTCCAAAAGCCAACGCAATACCCATGCAGACTGCGGTCCGCTGATGCTGGAGTTTCATGATTTTCAAGAATAGAAATAAGAATGATTACTATTCTAAAAATCAAACCACACAGGTGCGCGCTCCAGATACAAGATGTCGTACAACAGCAACAAGTTGCGCTCGGATCGCAGTGAGATTGCTTCTATTTTCATAGCTATTTGCGCCTATCAATAAAGCGCCAGAGCCACTTTTGACCAATATTCGCGCTGCACAAGGTTGCGGTACCTCTCAGGTACCTCGGAGCCCCCGCCACACCCCCACAAAAAAGCCCGCTGACCGTAAGGCCAGCGGGCTTGGCGCGGGCGGACTCAGAGAGAGCCCGCAGCGGCGTCGCAAAGATCAGCCCTCGCTGGGCTGCACCCACCAGTAGATCAGCACCAGCACGCCGATGCCGGTCAGCGTCAGCAGTTGCCACCAGCCCGATCGGCCAATGTCGTGCAGTCGCCGCGCGCCCACGGCGAATGCGGGCAGCAGCAGCGCGATGGAGACGATGCCGGAGACCACGTCACCCAGGAAGCTGGCGATCACCATGACGATGATCTGGAACAGGAAAAACCACCAGAACTCGGAGCGCACGGCGCGGCCCGAGAAACCCGCGTACTGCCCCAGGCAGCTTTTGATAGCCGAAACAAAATCCATACTGAACTCCCTCTCTTTGAAACGTAAAGCCGTTGTGGCAGGGCCAAGCCCCGCGCCATGATAGGGGCGCGCAGGGCAGCAAGTCCACACGCCCAGTCACCCCACCGACTACGCCTCACTCTGCAGGCGGACCACGGAACGACGGATGCTTCTATTCTTATAGCTATCAACGCTCACAGGACAAGCGCTAGAGCCATTTTTTCGCCTCAAATCCTGGAAAACTCACACGGCCTTGCGCAGCGCATGCGTCTCGCGCGCCAGCTGGGTGATGCGCGCCCAGTCGCCCGCACGCACGGCGTCGGCGGGCGTCAGCCACGAACCGCCCACGCAGCGCACATTGGGCAGCGCCAGGTAGTTGGGCGCAGTGGCCAGGCTGATGCCACCCGTGGGGCAAAAGCTGATCTGGCCAAACGGACTGGCCCAGGCCTTGAGCAGAGGGATGCCGCCGGCGGCCTCGGCCGGGAAGAGCTTGAGGAACGAGAACCCATCGGCCAGCGCGGCCATGATTTCGCTGGACGTGGCCACACCGGGCAGAAGCGGCAAATTCAGGCCCTTGCAGGCGCCACCCACTTCGGAGGTGTAACCCGGGCTCACCGCAAAACGTGCACCGGCCTCGCTCGCGCGGCGCGCATCGTCGGCGTTGAGCACCGTGCCCACGCCCACCACGGCCTCGGGCAAATTGCGCGCAATGGCTTCGATGGCGGGCAGGCCAGCAGCGGTGCGCAGTGTGACTTCCAGCACCTTCACGCCACCGGCCAGCAGCGCCTCGGCCAGGGGCAGCGCGTCTTCCACGCGGTCGATCACGATGACGGGGATGACGGGGCCATGGCTGGCGATGTCAATGGGATTCATGGAAATACTCCTTGATGTTGGATGCCGCACGCGGCGTATGACAGGGGCGCGGCCCATACCAGTGCACCCGTGGAACTGGCTTCGCCAGGCCACCGGGTGCGTCCCCCTCCCGCGCAGCGAGAGAGGGGGAAGGCGCGCGCAGCGACTCAGGGGGTGCATCCTGCTACAACCATGTGCAGGCTCCTTGTTCGGCACCGCCTGCGTGGCGGCGAAAGTTGGTAAACAGTTCCCGGCCAAAGCCGGTGGCGGGAGGCACGGTGTACGGCGCCACGGGGCGGGCGGCCCAGGTGGCTTCGTCGACCAGCACATCGAGCGTGCCGGCAACGGCGTCCACCCGCACAATGTCGCCGTCCAGCACCTTGGCCAGCGGGCCACCGGCCAGTGCCTCGGGCGTGACGTGGATGGCGGCGGGCACCTTGCCCGATGCGCCGCTCATGCGGCCGTCGGTGACCAGCGCCACTTTGAAGCCCTGGTTCTGCAGCACGGCCAGCGGAGGGGTGAGCTTGTGCAGCTCGGGCATGCCATTGGCTTGCGGGCCCTGAAAGCGCACCACGGCCACCATGTCCTGCTGCACCTCGCCCGCAGCAAAGGCGGCGAGCAAAGCCTCTTGCGAATCGAACACGCGCGCAGGCGCTTCGATGATGTGGCGGTCTTCGGGCACGGCCGACACCTTGATCACCGCGCGACCCAGGCGCCCTTGCAGCAGACGCAACCCGCCGGTGGGCGAGAACGGCCGGGTCATGGGGCGCAACACGGTTTCGTCACCCGACACCGCCGGAGCGCCCTGCCCGCCTGCGGCAATGCCGCCGGTGTTCACGCTCATCACATCGGGGTGCATGAAGCCGCCGGACAGCAGCTCGCGCAGGATCCACGCGGGGCCGCCTGCGGCCTGGAACTGGTTCACGTCGGCATCGCCATTGGGGTACACGCGGGCCAGCAGCGGCACGGCGGACGACAGCTCGTCAAAGTCCGACCAGTCGATCAGGATGCCCGCGCTGCGCGCAATGGCCACCCAGTGGATCAAATGGTTGGTGGAGCCGCCCGTGGCCAGCAAGGCCACCATGGCATTGACGATGCAGCGCTCGTCCACCACACGCCCGATGGGCGTGAAGCGCGATCCGCGCTTGCCAATGTCGAGCACCGTGCGCACCGCCTTGCGCGTGAAGGCTTCGCGCTCTTCGGTGCCCGGCGGTGCAAAGGCCGCGCCGGGCACGTGCAGTCCCATGGCTTCCAGCAGCATCTGGTTGCTGTTGGCCGTGCCGTAGAAGGTGCAGGTGCCGGGGCTGTGGTACGCGGCGGATTCGGCCTTGAGCAGCTCATCCCGCCCCACGAGGCCTTGCGCGTACTGCTCACGCACCTTGGACTTGTCCTTGTTCGACAGGCCGGTGCCCATGGGGCCTGCGGGCACAAACACGCA
This sequence comes from Acidovorax sp. JMULE5, assembly GCF_013376875.1. Lineage (GTDB taxonomy): Bacteria > Pseudomonadota > Gammaproteobacteria > Burkholderiales > Burkholderiaceae_C > Acidovorax > Acidovorax facilis. The sequence goes on along the minus strand of NZ_CP035951.1, from coordinate 4,703,665 downwards.
GGGCAGGTGCCCGTAGTGCAGCGCACCGATCAAAAGGCCGGGCACGATCTTGTCGCACACACCCAGCAGCAGTGCGCCATCGAACACATCATGGGACAGCGCTACCGCAGTGGCCATGGCAATGGCATCGCGGGAGAACAGCGACAGCTCCATGCCGGGCGTGCCCTGCGTCACGCCGTCGCACATCGCAGGCACACCGCCTGCCACCTGCACCGTGGCGCCGTGCTGGGCGGCCTCATCCCGCAGCACGGCGGGGTAACTTTGGTAGGGCTGGTGGGCCGACAACATGTCGTTGTAGGCCGTGACCACGCCGATGTTGGGCGCCTTTTCGACCGTGATCTTGAACTTGTCGGCGCCGGGTAGCGCGGCATAGGCATGGGCCAGATTGGCACAGCCCATGCGGTCTTGTGCGGGCTTGCGGGCGATCATGGCGTCGATGCCTGCGAGGTAAGCGCCGCGGGTGTCTGCGCTGCGCTGGACAATGCGCTCGGTCACGCGCGCTACAACTGGGTGCATGGAAGTCTCCATCGGTGGGTGGCTCGGCCCCAGGGCGATGTGCCTAGAGCCTGTTGTATGAGGCCCTAGAATGTAACTCGATAACCACCCCACTTCAACCCATGTCCCTGCAAACCCTGCCCCTGCCGCCCTCCGAACTGGGCGAATCACCCTTCTGGCACCCCACGGAAGAATCCCTTTACTGGTGTGACATTCAGGCACAAGCAGTACACGCATGGCATCCTGAAAGCGGTCGCCACCGGCAATGGCGCATGCCCAGTGAGCCCGGCTGCTGCGCGCCAGCAGCGGGCGGGCGATTGGTAATCGGGTTACGAAACGGTTTCTACCTTCTGGATACGGCGAAGGGCAGTGCCGACACCACCGCCCTCACCTGCCTGGCCCTGCTGCCACCTGATCAGCACGACACCGCTGTGCTGCGCCTGAATGATGGCCGGTGCGACACCGCAGGCCGGTTCTGGGCGGGCTCGGTCATCAGCCCTCGCACCGCGCCGGATGCCGCGCTGTGGTGCCTGCGGGCCGACGCGGCCAGTGCCACGGGCTACCGCGTGCGCCAGATGGCAGCCAACAATTTCACCGCCAACGGCCTGGCCTTCAGCCCCGACAACCGCACGCTGTACTGGTCCAACACGCCGGAGCATCGCATTGACCGGTTTGACTTTGACGTGGCCACGGGTGCGATCACGAACCGCCGCCCCTGGGTGCAGTTCGACCGCAAGGTGGAAGGCCAGCCTTACGGCGGCAGGCCCGATGGCGCGGCGATGGATGTGGAAGGCAACTACTGGGTGGCGATGTACGAAGGCGCTTGTGTGTTGCAACTCTCGCCAGCGGGTGAGGTGCTGCAGCGCATTGCAGCGCCAGTGCAGTGCCCGACGATGGTGTGTTTTGGGGGGGAGGATTTGCGGACGCTGTACATCACGTCGGCAAGGGCGGGGAGGCCGGTGGAGGAGCAGGAGGCGAAGACTCCTGCGGGATCGCTGTTCAGCGTGCGGGTGAAGGCGCAGGGACTACCGGTGAATTTCTTCGCAGGCTGAGTGCGTGGTACGGGATCCTGCTCAGGGAGAGAGGTGCCGGGCTTCGGGTTTGGGCTCGTATCAGTCGCTATCCTTCTGTGCTCCCACCTGTCGAACGCAGCTCTAGGAGCCTACCGCCCGACCGCTTGCCGCAGGGCATGTAAAAAGTCCGAGGGATGTTCGACGTCATGTACGAAGGGCATCCCGACGCGTGAAAAAATGGTCGCTAGTTCCACCTCAGATACGTTCAAAGAGCGCTCCAGAATCGAGAGCATCGACCGCTTCGAAGTCTCATTCAGGAATTCAAACTCGAATGAAACGGCTAGTTGCATAGCTCGACTTCGGTCGTCCGGATCATTGACGTCGAGGCTAGCCAACTGTGCGCATTCGTAGTCGCTCAGGTACTCGACATCGAAATACTTGAGCCAAGAAACCAAGCCCTCGATAGAGGGTGTGATCGTCATAATTCAAGAATCTCCCGGGACTGACCGTCTGCTGTTGGCCGAGGCTGTGTGAAAACTCCACCCACGATTGCGGTCCAAAACTAAAATAGCAGCACCCGATTCAAGCGAGGTGCCCCCATGAAGCGATTCATCGAAGGCGAAGACCGACAACAGGTCACTATGCTGCCGGAGTGCTTGGACGACTACATCGCAGAGGACAACCCGGTGCGTGTTGTGGATGTGTTTGTCGAAGAACTGGATCTTCGGGCACTTGGTTTCGATGGGATCAATCCGGCAGTCACTGGCCGGCCTTCGTACCACCCCGCTGTCCTGCTCAAGCTCTACATCTACGGGTACCTCAACCGCATCCAATCGAGCCGCAGGCTGGAGCGTGAAGCCCAGCGCAATGTCGAGCTGATGTGGCTGACCGGGCGCCTTGCGCCGGACTTCAAGACCATTGCGGACTTCCGTCGAAGCAACGGCGCTGGCATCCGCAACGTCTGCAAGCGCTTCATCGCCATGTGCCGACAGTTGAACCTCTTCTCGCAGGCCATCGTGGCCATCGACGGCAGCAAGTTCAAGGCCGTCAACAGCCGTGACCGCAACTTCACCGCCGGCAAGATCGAGGCCCGCCAGCAGCAGATCGAGCAGAGTATCCAGCGTTACCTGGACGCGCTGGAGACCGCTGACCGCACGCAGCCGGCAGAGGTCGAAGCCAAGACAGAACGACTGCAGGAGAAGCTAAAAAAGCTGCGTGAGCAGATGCGGCAACTCGACGGTCTCAAGGAGCAATTGAAGAGCCTGCCCGATGGCCAGATCTCCCTCACGGATCCCGATGCACGTTCGATGGCAACCCAGGCCAAGGGATCGGGCCTGGTGGGCTACAACGTGCAGACCGCTGTCGATGCCAAGCACCACTTGGTCGTCGTGCACGAGGTGACGAACGTTGGCAATGACCGTGCGCAGTTGCACAACATGGCCTGTGCCGCAGACCAGGCTATGGGGAGCCAGGGCTTGCAAGCCTTCGCCGACCGAGGCTACTTCAGCGGCCCGCAACTCAAGGCCTGCGAAGACTCTGGCATCACGACCTTCGTGCCCAAACCGATGACGTCAAACGCAAAGGCTGAAGGGCGCTTCGACAAGGCCGACTTCATCTACATCGCTAAGGATGACGAGTACCAGTGCCCTGCAGGCGAGCGTGCGATCCATCGCTTCAAAACGCTCGAGAAGGGTCTGAATCTGAGCGTCTATTGGTCTAGTGCCTGCCCAAAGTGTCCGCTCAAATCCAAGTGCACGACCAGTAGCAACCGGCGCATTCGCCGATGGGAGCACGAAGATGTTCTGGAGCGCGTTCAGCAACGGCTAGACGGTAACCCCGAGGCCATGACGTTGCGCAGGTCCACCGTGGAGCATGTCTTCGGGACACTCAAGCACTGGATGGGCTCAATTCACTTCTTGATGAAGACCCTCAAGCACGTGGGCACCGAGATGAGCCTGCATGTGCTGGCCTACAACCTCAAGCGGGTGATGAGCGTGATGGGTATCGCGCAGATGATGCTGGCGATGCGGATGGTGAAGGCGTAAAGCCTTTGTTGGCTTTTACAGGCCGAGAAAGGCCTCAGAAATGCGTCGCAAGGCCCAAGGTGCTCCAAAACGACTACTCAACAGAGCTGCTGGAAAATGCGGCTCAGTGACGCGTGACGGGACTGGCACACATACTCGTTGAGCGTTTCCACACAGCCTCGGCCGATAGCCACCATTCTCACTCACACCTCCCCCAACGCCCCCAACACGTCAAAACACGCCCCATGTTGTGATAGTCCACCTTCCCCGCATTGCTTTTCTCGCGGGTGGTGTTGCGGTTGTCGCGGTGCAGGATGCGAAACCACGCGCCGTGGTTGTGGTCCACAAAGTGCTCCCAGCAGTAGGCCCAGATGCGGTCGTACCACAGCCAATACCGATCATCGCCCGTACGAACGGCCAGCACCGCAGCAGCGGCCAGGGTTTCGGCCTGCACCCAGTGGTATTTGCCGTCATCGCAGATGCTGCCGTCGGGCGCCATGCCGTAGTACAGACCGCCGTGCTCGGCATCCCAGCCACGCTCCACGGCGACATCGAACAGGCGTTGTGCGCAGGGCAAATGCCAGTCGGCGGGTAACAGGGCATCAAGTTGCAGCAGCAGCTTGGCCCATTCGGTCTGGTGGCCGATCTGGTAGCCCCAGGGGCGGAAGATGTTGCTGCGGTCGTGGCGGTTGTAGTCCCAGTCCACCGACCAGTCGGCGTGGAAATGCTCCCACACCCAGCCTTCGGCAGCCGGGGCGCTGGCAAGGTTGGATAACGCCGCCTGCCGCTGGCAGATGCCTTGCGCCAGTTGCTCGGCACGCTCGATGTAGCGGCGCTCGCCCGTGGCGCGGAAGGCCGAGATCAGGGCCTCGCAGGCGTGCATGTTGGCGTTCTGGCCCCGGTAGCCTGTGAGCTGCCAATCAGGGCTGGCCTCGTCAGCATACAAGCCTGCGGTGGGTTGCCAGAAGTGCTGTTCGGCGGTGTCAAACGCCTGGGCCAGCCACTGGCGGGCTTCGGGCACTCCGGCTTCAAAGGCGCGGGCGTAGGCCAGCATCACAAAGGCCATGCCGTAGCAGTGGCGCGTGGCGTCTTGTACGGTGGCTCGCCCTTCATTCCAGTCGATCAGCCAGGCGTAGCCTCCCGTGGCGGGGTCGAGGAACGCGGTGCGCAGAAACTGCAGCGCGTGCAACATGCCGGCCTGGTAGCGCTGCTCGCCCGTGGTGCGGTACAGCATGGCGTGCGTGACCACAAAACGGGTAGCGCTGACCAAGTGGCGGGTGCGCGTGTCGTACACCGTGCCGTCATCCAGGAAGAAGTGGTACTGCCCGCCGCTCGCGTCGGTGGCCACGGGGTCGTAGAACGCCATGGTCTGGCGGATGTGCGCGCGCAGAAAGTCGGCAGAACGGTAATTCGGCCGGGGTGCAGTCATGGTGTCTCCTCGAAAAATCGCCACTGCCCGTGGTCGCGCCGCCTCACGGCGGTCGCCACGGATCTTCTTCAGACGCCGGTGCGCAGCTGGGCAAGCAGCCCGGCGGTGGAGCCATCCAGCCCCGCAGCGTCGCCACTGGCCAGGCGCGCCTCAATGTCCTTGGCCAGCACCTTGCCCAGCTCCACACCCCATTGGTCAAAGCTGTTGATGCCCCACAGGCTGCCGCTCACGAACACGCGGTGCTCCTGCAGCGCAATCAGCGCGCCCAGCGATGCGGGGGTGAGCGCATCCAGCAGCAAGAAGGTGCTGGGCCGGTTGCCCGGGAAGTGGCGGTGCCCATCTTCCCCTTCCTTGCCTACCATCAGCGCCTGGGCCTGCGCCAGGGCGTTGGCCAGCAGCTTGTTGTGGTGGCCCTCCAGTGGGTGGGTGGGCTGGCGCACGGCGATGAGTTCCAGCGGCAGCACGTCGGTGCCCTGGTGCAGCATCTGGAAGAACGCGTGTTGGCCGTTGGTGCCCGGCTCGCCCCACAGCACGGGCGACGTGGCATATGGCAGCGGCTGGCCGTCCAGCCCCACGCGCTTGCCGTTGCTCTCCATCTCCAGTTGCTGCAGATAGGCCGGCAGGCGGCGCAATGCGGCATGGTAGGGCGCGATGCAGCGGCTGGTGAAGCCATGGAAGTTGCGGTACCAGATGTCGAGTACACCCAGTCGCACCGGCAGGTTCTGCGCCAGTGGCGCTGTGCGAAAGTGCTCGTCCATGGCATGGGCGCCGGCCAGCAAGTCCTGAAAGCCTGCCGAGCCAATCGCAATCGCAATCGGCAGGCCAATGGCCGACCACAGGGAATAGCGCCCGCCCACCCAGTCCCAGAAGCCGAAGGTGGTGGTGATGCCCAGCGCCTGCGCGGCATCGACATTGGTGGTCAGCGCCGCAAAGTGGCGCCCCACGTCCTGCCCACCTTGCGCTGCAAACCAGGCCAGCGCCGAGCGCGCGTTGGTCATGGTCTCTGCCGTGGTGAAGGTCTTGGAGGCGATGAGGAATAGCGTACTCTCGGGCTTGAGCGTGCGCAGCGTGGTGTGCAGCTCATGCCCGTCCACGTTGGAGACAAAGTGCAGCCGCTTGCCCGGTGCGCGGAACTGCTCCAGCGCCAGCACGGCCATGTGTGGGCCCAGGTCCGAGCCGCCGATGCCGATGTTCACCACATCGGTGATGGCGCCATCCGCACGCACCGTGTCGGCATAGGCCAGCATGGCATCCAGCGTGGTGTGCACCTGGGCCAGCTTGTGTGCAATGTCTGGCCCGTCGCTGGGCAACGCCAGGCCCCGGGGGCGGCGCAGCAGCGTGTGCAGCACGGCGCGGCCTTCGGTGCTGTTGATGGGCTGGCCGCCGAACATGGCGTCGCGGTGCCGGGTAAGTCCACTGGCACGGGCCATGTCCAGCAGCAGCGCTTCGGTGGCGGCGTCCCACAGGTTCTTGGAAAGATCCGCAAACACCTCGGGCGCATGCTGGCTGAAGTGCTCAAAGCGCTGCGCATCGCTGGCGAAGGCCTTCCGCAGGTCCAGACGGCTGCCATCTGCGGAGAACGCGGCCTGCAACTGAGGCCACTGCGGAGTTTGGTCGCAACGGAGGGAGGACATGGTGGATTCAGGATGTGGGGAGGTGAAAACCGGCGAGATAGTAACTTAATTACACAATTTATCTAATAATTTTCTGCGCACGAACTGTCAAAAAACGTTTTACAGCCTCTACATCTACACAATTCAATGTAACGAGATTACAATTTCCAGCCTCAGACGCACAACAACACCCTGATACGGAGACCCCATGAGTTTTGACCTTGTCCTGTTTGGTGGAACAGGTGACCTGGCTTGGCGCAAGCTCATGCCCGCATTGTTTCAGGCGTTCCGGCACGGAACGCTGCCCGAGGGGGGTCGCATCATTGCCGTGGCACGCGACGAACTGAGCCATGAACAATACCGCAGCCTGATAAAGGCGCGTTTTGACAGCGTGGAACTGGCCAAGCGCCCCACCCCGGACGAGTTCGAACGCTTCGGCGCGCTGCTGCACTACCTGCGCATGGACCTGTCCAAGACTGAGGACTACACCAAGCTGGCCGCCATGCTGCACGAACGCGGCGCGGACTCGGTAGTGATGTATGTGGCCACCGCGCCCAGCCTGTTCACCAATGTGTGCGAGCAGATCGCCGCCGTCGGCCTGAACGGCCCCACCACCCGCGTGGTGCTGGAAAAGCCACTGGGCCACGACCTCAAATCGAACCAGGCCATCAACGACACGCTGCGCCGCGTGCTCAAGGAAGAGCAGGTTTTTCGCATCGACCACTACCTGGGCAAGCCCTCGGTGCAGAACCTGTTTGCCATGCGTTTTGGCAATGCGCTGTTCGAGCCCCTGTGGCGGCGCGAGACGATTGCCAATATCCAGATCACCATTGCCGAAGAACTGGGCGTGGAAACGCGTGGCGCGTTCTATGACCAGACCGGCGCCCTGCGCGACATGGTGCAAAACCACGCGCTGCAACTGCTGTGCGCGATTGGCATGGAGCCGCCCATCAACTCCAGCGCCAACGCCATCCGCGATGAAAAGCTCAAGGTGCTGCAGTCGCTCAAGCCCTGGAGCATGGAGACCATCGGCCAGCATGTGATTCGCGGGCAGTACGCGGCGGGCACTGTGCAAGGAACGCAAGTGCCCGGCTACCTGCAGGAAAAAGGTGTTGCCCCCGGCAGCACCACCGAAACCTTTGTGGCGCTGCGCACCGAGATCAGCAACTGGCGCTGGGCTGGTGTGCCGTTTTACATCCGCACCGGCAAACGCCTCGCCGGGCGCGACGCGCACATCGTCGTCAACTTCCGCCCGGTGCCGCACCCCATCTTCAAGACCCCGGTGGGCGCCGCCAACCGCCTGGTGATCAACCTGCAGCCCAAGGACGGGCTGGAGCTGCACCTGCTGGCCCAAGGCGCGGCCCAGCACCAGACGGAGCCCGCCCTGTCGCAGGTGCAGCTGAACCTCGACTTCGACCAGCGCTTTGGCACCGAGCGCGTGGGCGCTTACGAACGCCTGCTGCTCGACGTGATTGCAGGCCGCCTGAACCTGTTCGTGCGCAGCGACGAACAGGAGGAAGCCTGGCGCTGGGTCGAGCCCATCCTGCAGCACTGGAAGAACGACCCCGTGGGGCCACGCCCCTACACGGCGGGCAGCTGGGGGCCCAGCTCGGCCAGCGCGATGATTGCGCGCGATGGGTATTGCTGGAGCGAGGAGATGTGACACGGGAAAAGGCCCGTCAGGGCCTTTTCTTTTGGGTGGGAGGAATCAGCGCGGGGCGGTGGCGGGCGCGGGGCCGACCAGCTCGATCGGCAACCCATCAGGGTCGGCAAAAAAGGTGAACAACGCGCCTGTAAACGGATCGACCCGCACCGGCTCCACCGCCACGCCATGCGCTACCAGCGTGCCCACGCAGGCCTCCATATCGGCTACGCGCAACGCCAGATGGCGCAGGCCACAGGCCTCGGGGTACGACGGGCGCTTGGGTGGATGGGGGAAGGAAAAAAGCTCCACCTGCGTTCCATCGGGTAACTGCAGGTCCAGCTTGTACGACTGCCGCTCCGCCCGAAAGACTTCGTGCACCACCCGCAGGCCGAGCACCTCGGTGTAGAAGCGGCGCGAGCGGACATAGTCGCTGGCGATGATGGCCACATGGTGCACACCGCTGACCTGTAGCGCAGGCTCCGGCGCGGGCGCTGCGGCAACTTCGCTGCTCATCCTTCGGAGCCGGCAATATCGAGCGCACGCGAAGCGCCATACAGCGCTGGCGTGGCGCTGGGGTCGATGATCCAGCAGGGGATGGACGCGAGGTAGGGCTGAAAGCGCCCCTTGGATTCGAACCGTGCGCGGAACGAGGATTTGTCGAACCACGTGCCCAGGCGCGGCACCATGCCGCCGCCAATGAACACGCCGCCGCGCGCCCCCAGGGTAAGGGCCAGGTTGCCCGCCACGCTGCCCAGAAACCCGCAAAACAGGTCCAGCGCCTCCAGCGCCAGTGCGTCGTTGGACTGAAGGGCCAGCTCGGTCACTTCGGCGGCCGAACTGATCTCCTTGCCGCCGCGCTGGGCCAGCCTGCGCAGCGCGTGGTACAGGTCCACCAGCCCCGCACCCGACACCGCGCGCTCTGCGGACACATGGCCATAGCGTTCTTGCAGGATGGCCAGCACGTCGAATTCGCGCTGCGTCTGCGCGGCCAGCGACACGTGCCCGCCCTCGCCCGACAAGGGCACACCGTTGCTGGACCCCGGCGGGAAGACCAGACCCGACACGCCCAGGCCTGTGCCCGGGCCCAGCAGCGCGATGGCGGCGCCCGGCACGGCCTCGCCACCGCCCACGGGGCGCAGCAGGTCGGGCGTCAGCAGGGGCAGCGCCAGTGCCAGCGCGGTGAAGTCGTTGATGACCACCAGGCGCTCAAAACCAAACGCCTCGCGCACCGCGCGCTGCGAGAAGCTCCAGCTGTGGTTGGTCATGCGGATGGCGTCGCCCGTAACGGGGTTCGCAATGCCGAACGCCGCCTCGCGCGGGGTGGGTACGCCCACTTCTGTCAGATAGGCCGCCAGCGCAGCATCCACGGTGGGGAACTGCGCGCAGGGCAACACGCGCGTGTCATGCAAGGGGCCGCCCGGTTCGTTCTGCCAGGCCAGTCGGATATTGGTGCCGCCGATGTCGGCAAGGAGGCGCTGAGGGTGCATGGGAAAAATATGAAAACCAAAGGTCACACGCCCCCGTTGCCCTGCGGCAGACGGCGGCCTGCGGATCGCCAACGCTATTATTTATATAGCTGCTGGCGCTTGATAGATAAGCGCTGGAGCCTCTTTTTACCTGAATTACCGCTTCAGGCAAAGACCAAAGCCCCTTCTTGCAGCGACCCAGGGGCCGGGGCTCCCAACCGCTCAGCCTGTCAATCGATCTTCGGACTTGGCGTCGAACCAGTGGGCGTTGGCGGGCTCTACCGCCAGGCCCACGGCGTCGCCGGGCTGCACGCGGGTCTGCGCATCGGTGCGCAGCGTGACGCTGCCTGCGGCGGTGTCCACCATCACATAGGTGTCGGGGCCCGTGGGCTCCACCACGCTGACTCTGCCGCGCCAGGGGGCGGTCTCCTGCATCACCAGGTGCTCAGGGCGCACGCCCAGCAGCACCTCGTTAGCACTGGATGGTGGTGGCGCCAGGTTCAACGCCGCGCCCTGGATGCCAAACTGCCCGCCCGTGACCGCGCCACGCAGCAGGTTCATGGTGGGCGAGCCGATGAAGGTGGCCACGTAGGTATTGGCCGGGCGGTTGTAGATCTCGTCGGGCGTGCCCAGCTGCTGCACCACGCCGCCCTTCATCACCGCGATGCGCGAACCCAGCGTCATGGCTTCGACCTGGTCATGCGTCACGTACACGCTGGTGATGCCGCTGGCCTGGTGCAGGCGCTTGATCTCTGCACGCATCTCCACGCGCAGCTTGGCGTCCAGGTTGGACAGCGGTTCGTCGAACAAGAAGAGCTGCGGCTGGCGCGCCAGTGCCCGGCCCATGGCCACGCGCTGGCGCTGGCCGCCCGAGAGCTGGCTGGGGCGGCGGTCGAGCAGGTGACTGATCTGCAGCATGGCGGCCACTTCGTCGATACGCTTTTGGCGCTCTGGCTTGGGCATCTTGCGCATCTCCAGCGCAAAGCCAATGTTGTCGGCCACAGAGAGCGTGGGGTACAGCGCGTAGCTCTGGAACACCATGGCGATGTCGCGGTCGCGCGGGGGCATGCCCACCACGTTTTTTCCACCGATGCGGATCTCGCCCTCGGTGGGTTCGTCCAGGCCCGCGATGATGTTGAGCAGCGTGGACTTGCCGCAGCCCGAAGGACCTACCAGGATCAGGAACTCGCCCGGTGCGACGTGGATGTCGATCTTGCGCAGCACCTCCACGCTTTTATCGCCCTTGCCAAAGCGCTTGTTGATGCCTGCGATGTCGAGTGATGACGCCATGATTTCTAACCTTTAACCCTTGACTGCGCCCGCCGTGAGGCCGCGCACAAAAAACTTACCTGCAAGAACGTAGATCACCATGGTGGGCAGGCCCGCGATGATGGCGGCCGCCATGTCCACGTTGTAGGCCTTCACACTGCTGCTGGTGTTGGCCAGGTTGTTCAGGCCCACCGTCACGGGCTTCGAATCCGTGCCCGAGAACACCACACCGAACAGGAAATCGTTCCAGATGTTGGTGAACTGCCAGATCAGCGTGACCATGATGATGGGCGTGGACAGCGGCAGCACGATGCGCCAGAAGATCTGGAAGAAGCTGGCGCCATCCATGCGCGCCGCGTTCACCAGCTCCTTCGGGATCGCCGCGTAGTAGTTGCGAAAGAACAGCGTGGTGCCCGCCAGCCCCGCCAGGCAGTGCACCAGCACCAGTCCGGTGATGGAGCTCGAAAGCCCTAGCCATCCCAGCACCTGGCTCATGGGCAGCAGCACCACTTGGAACGGCATGAACACACCAAACAGCAGCATGCCGAACAGCGCATCGCTGCCGCGAAACTTCCACAGGCTCAGCACATAACCATTGAGCGCACCCCACACGGTGGAGATCATCACGGCCGGCACGGCCATGGCCACCGAATTCCAGAAGAACGGGCGCAGGCCATTGCAGTCCACGCCCGTGCAGGCGCTGGACCAGGCCGTGCCCCAGGCTGCCCCGTTCAGCGCAGCGGGCAGCGCCAGCAGCGAGGTGCTGCGGATCTCCTCGGCATCCTTGAACGAGGTGACCAGCATGGCGTACAGCGGCAGCAGGAAGAACGCGGTGGCCAGGGCCAGCACGGCATAGACCAGCAAGCGGCCGAAGGACGGAAAGAGAGAGGGAAAGAGGGAGGGCTTAGCGGTCATGGGGCTTGGTCCGCAGTTCGCTGTAAAGGTAAGGGATGACCAGTGCCGCCACGGTGGCCAGCATCATGGTGGCACTGGCGGCGCCCAGGCCGATCTGGCCGCGCGAGAACGACATGGTGTACATGAACGTTGCGGGCACGTCGGTGGCAAAACCAGGGCCACCGGCGGTGAGCGCCATCACCAGGTCAAAGCTCTTGATCGCCAGGTGCGACAGCACCATGACCGTGGAGAAGAACACGGGCCGCAGTGCTGGCAGCACGATGCGCCAGTAGATGCGCGGCAAGGATGCACCATCGACCTGCGCGGCCTTGATGATGCTGTCGTCGATGCCCCGCAGGCCCGCCAGGAACAGCGCCATCGCAAAACCAGCGCTTTGCCAAATGCCTGCAATCACCACGCAGTAGATGGCCATCTCGGTGTCCACCAGCCAGCCAAACTCAAAATTCGGAAAGCCCCAGTCGCGCACCATTTTTTCGATGCCCAGGCCCGGGTTGAGCAGCCACTTCCAGGCCGTGCCCGTGACCACAAACGACAGGGCCATGGGGTACAGGTAAATGGTGCGCAGCGCGCCCTCAGCGCGGATCTTCTGGTCCAGCAGCACGGCCAGCACGACGCCGATGGCCAGGGACCCGCCCACGTAGCCCGCGCCGAAAATGCCGAGGTTCTTGAGCGCTACCCACCAGCGGTCCATCTCCCAGAGTTTTTCGTACTGCGCGAGGCCCACCCACTCGTAGTTGGGGAGCATGCGCGATGCGGAGAGGCTCAGCACGCCATTCCAGACCATCAGGCCATAGATGAAGGCAAAGCCCAGTACGAAAGCCGGTGTCACGACCAGCTTGGGCAGCCATGTTTCAAACGTGTTTTTGCTCATGGCCACGGTATGTGTTTGTCATCGTCCTGCATGTAAAAAAAGCGGGGGACACGCAGGAGTGCCCCCCAAATGAACAAAGTAACCTCTGACTAACTCGCTAACTCACTACCTACTCAACGGATCACCACCACACCTCGTACTGCACGCCCACCAGCGTGCGCGAGGTCTTGCCATTGGCGCCAAAGGTTGCGGCATTGGCCAGTGCCGCCGCCTGGTTCCAGTTGGCCTTGGTCACGTACAGACGCAACTCGGGACGTGACCAGAAGTCTTCCGACAGGGCCAAGGCGCCCGCCAGCGTGACCTTGGACAGGCGCTGGTCAGCACCAGTGCCCTTGCGGGTGGTGGTGGACAGTTCCACCAGGCCCTTGAAGTTCTTGGTGAACGCATAGGAGCCACGGCCGCCCAGCGAGAAGTCCTTGGTCTCCACGCCCGTCAGATCAGCCTTGTTGGTCTGGTAGCCAATGAGGGCCTGACCACCAAACGGGCCGCTTTGCCAATTGATGGAGTCGGCGATGCGGGTGGCGCGCTTGCCAGCGCTGGTGCCCTCGATGGCCTCGAACTCTCCGTCGATGCGCGCATGGCCCCGCGATGTTTGCAAGTACAGCGTGTTGGTGATGCTGGGCAGCAGGAATTCCTTTTGCGTATGCATGAAGGAGATGCCCGAGCCCGAACCACCATTGACCTGGCCCTTGCCCCCCACCGCCGTCAGCAGCACCCGCAGCTTGCCGCCCGGGTTGGTGTTGATCTCCGACAGGTCGGCGTTGATGCGGTGTGCCTTCACGTTGTTGGGCAGGCCACCGTCGAACTTGTCGCCGGTGAACACACCCAGGCCCAGCTTCATGCCGCCGACGGGCACGTCGGTCACACCGGCGCCGATGTTGTCGCCGTAGTTCAGCAGGAAGTAGTCGACGATGTGCACGTCCTGGATCCGCAGGCGGCGCTGGCCGACCCAGAACTTGGCTTCGGGCGAGAACGAGAAGCCGCTCATTTCCACAAACGCCTGTTCGGTGCTGATGTCGCCACTGCCCCACTTGGCGGGCATGTAGTTGACCTTCCACTTGACACCGCCGGCTTCAAAACCACGTGCAAAGTTGACTTCGATGCCGTTGTCACCCTCGTTGCCCAGGCGGTATTTTTGCAGCTCGCCACCCAGCGAAAGGTTGCCCTTGACGCCGTCGGAGTGGTTGAACACCGGGCCGCCCCGCGAGTAACCGTTGAACTCAAAGCCTGCTACATCCATAGCAAAGGCGCCATTCGCGCATGCGGCGGCCAAAGCCACCGCCGTAAGGCGGTTTCTTGTCTTCATGATGGGATCCCTCTGGGGTTGGTTTTAGTGCGTGTGTGCGCGTGTGTCTTGCACGGCTTACTTGGTTTTCGCGGCGGCCGCGATCTTCTTCATGGCATCGGCGACGCTGACCTTGTCGTCGTTCCAGAACTGGCTGACCACGTCCTTGATGGCGCCTTCGGTGGCCGGGGCAATTGCCATGCCGTGGGCCGCGCTGGGCACCAGGCCGCCGCTCTTGGCGGTGTCCACAAAGTCCTTGGCCGAGGCCTTGGCGCAGTCGTCAAACTTGTCCATGGGCTGGCCCGCACGCACGGGGATGGAGCCCTTGTTCAGGTTGAACACTTCCTGGAAAGCCGGGCTCATGATGGCGCTGGCCAGGTCGCTCTGCGCCTTCTGTGCGGCAGCATCCTTGAGCTTGAACAGAATGAACGAATCGACGTTGAAGGTGAACGCGTTGGCCGAGCCCGGTGCAGCAGCACACAGGAAGTCCTTGCCCGGCGCCTTGCCTGCGGCCAGGAACTCGCCCTTGGCCCAGTCGCCCATCAGCTGAAAGCCTGCCTTGCCCTGGATCAGCATGGCCGTGGCCAGGTTCCAGTCGCGGCCAGGGGCGCCGGGGTCGGTGTAGCCCTTGATGCGGCGGAAGGTCTCCAGCGACTTCTTCATGGTGTCGCTGTTGATGGCCTTGTCGTCAAGCTTGACCAAGGCGTCCTGGTAGAACTTGGGGCCGCCCACGCCGAGCACCACCGATTCAAACGTGGTGAAGTCCTGCCAGTTCTGGCCACCGTGGGCCACGGGCACCAGACCTGCGGCCTTGAGCTTGTCGGCCGCCGCAAAGAACTCGTCCCAGGTCTTGGGCATGGCGGCCACGCCAGCCTTCTTCAGGGCCTCAGAACTGCCCCACATCCAGTTCACACGGTGCACGTTGACCGGGGCCGCCACGTAAGCGCCCTTGTACTTCATGACATCGGCGACCACCTTGGGCAGCAGGTCATCCCATTTTTCAGCCTTGGCCAGGGTGTCCATGTTGGCCAGCACGCCTTCGGACGCCCACTCCTGAATGGCCGGGCCCTTGGTCTGCGCAGCCGACGGTGGATTGCCCGAGATCACGCGGCTCTTGAGCACGGTCATGGCGCTGTCGCCACCGCCACCGGCCACGGCAAAGTCGCGCCAGGTGTGGCCCTTGCCCTGCATGATCTTCTTGAGCTCGGCCACCGACTTGGCTTCGCCGCCCGAAGTCCAGTAGTGCAGGACCTCCACCTCCCCCGCGCTGGCCGACATCGCTGCCGCCAGGCCCACCGCCACTGCGGCGATTTTTGTCATCTTCCACATACCCGTGTCTCCTCGATGTTTGAATCCGTTGGTGCGCCGCAATCCGGTGCTGTTCAGCGCAGTCGGTACTTTAATTACAATAATTAATGAACATATCAGGGCTTTCCCGGGTGTGGGTTACATACCAACGCCATTGGACCGTTATTGAATTACCAACCGCTGCGGGTGCAAGCATTGCCATGCTGCAGAAGCCGCTGGCGGGGTGCTTTGTTATGCTCAATCCCATGGCCACGATACTGATTGTTGAAGATGATGCCCTGCTGCTGGACGCGCTGACTGGCCAGCTCCAGCAGCTGGAATTCGGCGTGCACACGGCCTCCAGTGTGGCCGAGGCCACCACGCTGCTGCAGTCGCAGGCGGTGGACGGCATCATCCTGGACCTGGGCCTGCCCGGCGCCGACGGCATGGAGCTGCTGACCTGGGCACGCACCCACATTACCGGCCTGCCCGTGCTGATTCTGACCGCGCGCGATGGCGTGGAAGACCGCGTGCTGGGTCTCAATGCCGGGGCTGACGACTACATCACCAAGCCCTTCAACATGCAGGAGCTGCAGGCCCGCCTGCAGGCCATGCTGCGCCGTGCGCGCCAGCCCGCCTTTACCCAGGCCAGCAGCGCCGCAGGCGGCGCCAGCACCACCATCGGCCCGCTGGTGCTGGACCACGCCAGCCATTCGGCGGCGCTCAATGGCGACCTGCTCGACCTGACCCAGCGCGAATGGGAGCTGCTGGAGTTGCTGGTCAACCGCTGTGGCGAAGTCGTCACGCGCGACGACGTGCTGGCCGCCTGGCGCGCCAGCCCCCCGGAGCCCGGACAAACCGCCGCGCCCCCGCTCAACTCCAACGCGCTGGAGGTGTATGTGCACCGCCTGCGCAAGAAGCTCGACACCTCGCCGCTGGCCATCCGCAACATCCGGGGGCTGGGGTACATGCTGAACAGGCCGTAGATGGAACACCCCCCTGAGTCGCTGCGCGCCTTCCCCCCGCTCTCGCTTCGCTGCGCTACGCGGGCAGGGGGACGATGCCCTCGCTGCGGGGCGGCCCTTGCTCGGCATCCCTCGCGCGGGCCGCGCCAGTGGCTGGCATCGGGGGTCCCACTGATCTCCGCAGGCCCAGGCCACTGACATGCGCCACGTACCTGGGGTTTCTCTTCAACGCAAGCTGCTGCTGTGGCTGCTGCTGCCGCAGCTGGTGCTGTGGCTGTCGGGCGGGTTTCTGGCGTGGCGCATTGCGCTGCAGAACGGCGAGAAGGGCATTGACCAGACGTTGACCCAATCGGTGCGTGCGCTGGCGCGGCAGATCAAGCCGATCGGGGACGGGTTGCTGGTGGACTTTCCCAAGGCCGCGCAGGACATCCTGGAGCAGGACCCGGCCGACCGCATCACCTACATGGTGTCGTCCCCGCCCGGCCGCTTTCTGCTGGGCAATGCCCAGTTGCCCCCGCCGCCGCCCGTGGAGGTGCGCGTGGGCGACCCCTACCTGTACCACGCCCGCGTGGACGACCGCCCCGTGCGCGTGGCGCTGCTGGACGTGGACTACGGCACACCCCAGACGCGCCAGACCCTGCGCGTGCAGGTGGCGCAGAGCCTCACCGTGCGCGAGCGCATCGCGCAGGAGCTGCTGGAGCAGATGGTGTTCCCCATGGGGCTGATGGGCTTGGCGCTGAGCGCCGTGGTGTATGCGGGCGTGCTGCGCGGCCTGCAGCCCTTGAAGCGCCTGGAGGCCCAGATCGAGCGGGCCGGCGCCCTGCCCCAGGCGGGCACCACGCCGCTGCCCCCCATCGAGCTGACCTCGGCTCCGCAGGAGGTGCATTCGCTGGCCAGCACCATCAACCGGCTGCTGGAGACCGTGGCGCGCGGCCAGCAAAAGGAAAAGCGCTTTCTCAACGACGCTGCGCACCAACTGCGCACCCCGCTGGCCGGGCTCATCGGCCAGACCGAGCTGGCCCTGCACGAAAGCCATGAGCCCGCCGTGCAGGAACGCCTGCAAAAGGTGCTTTCGGCCGCCCAGCGCAGCGCCCACTTGGTGCACCAGCTGCTGCAGCTGGCGCGCTCCGAATCGAACGTGGAGATGCAGGCCATCGACCTGGCCTGCCTGGCCCGCGAAGTCGCCCGCGAATGGGCAGCCCGCGCCCTGGCGCAAGGCATGGACCTGGGCTACGAGGGTGACGACAGCCTGCCCGTGCAAGGCCACCCGGTGCTGCTGCGCGAGGCGCTCAACAACCTCATCGACAACGCACTGCACTACGCAGGCTCCGGCGCCACGGTGACAGTGCGTGTGGGCCACGAGGAGCCCGGGCGCTGGGCCTTGCTGCTGGTGGAGGACGACGGGCCGGGCGTGCCGGCCGAACACCTGGGCGATCTGTTTGCGCGCTTCTGGCGCGGGTCGGACAAGGCGGGGGGGTGTGGGCTCGGGCTGTCGATCGTGGAGGAGATCGCGCTGCGGCATGGCGGCCGGACGGTGGCGGAGGGTGTGGTGCCGAGGGGGTTGCGGGTGGGGATGCGACTGCCTGCGGGGTGAATTTTTGGTTTTTTTGGGGTCTGGCGCTTGACCTACAAGCGCGAGCTGCTAATTTTTTCATAGCACTTTGCATTTGCCATTCGGGCTGAGCCTCTCGAAGCAAGGGCACGCTCGTTCTCTGGTCTGTGCGGCGTGCTTAGTTTGAGGGTGGAGGCCGGGTTGTCGCCCCGGCGGGCGAGTCCCTTTCTTTCGCGTCGCCGAAAGAAAGGAACCAAAGAAAGGGCGACCCTGCTGTCTGCGACCCCTTCGCTGCGCTGCGGGGCAACCTGGGGTGCTCGGTCACGGGGTGCACCGCAGAACTCGCTGCGCGCCTGCGGCGCTCCGCTCGGACAACTGCGGTGAGTCAGTTCACGAAGCATGGGCGCTCCGACGCCCATGCCCACCCCGCGCCCTGCGCGCCCCAGGCGCATCCAGAAGGGAACCCAACGGACATCCATTCGGGCCATCGCTGCGCTCGGCCCCGCCTGCGCAGCGCGTGGCGCTTGCGCCCGCGAGGTGGGGCCGAGCGAAGCAAAGGCCCGTTTGGATGTTCGGATGTTGGATGTTCGGATGCCCAACCCCCTGCTGGCTGCGCCTGCGTCGGGGCGGTTGCGGGGTGAGCATGGGCGTCGGAGCGCCCATGCTTCGTGAACTGACTCGCCGCAGTTGTCCGAGCGGCGCGCGCCAGCGCAAAGCGAGTTCCACGGCGCACCCCGCAACCGCCCCGACGCAGGTTGCCCCGTAGCGAAGCGCAGGGGTCGCAGACTGGGGGTCGCCTTTCTTTTGGGTACTTTTCTTTGGCGAAGCAAAGAACAAGTACCTCGCCCGCCGGGGCGACAACCCGGCCTCCGCCCTCAACCCCAGCATGCTTTTCACACCAGCGCGCCAAGGCTTCGACAAGCTCAGCCCGAACGGTATGGGGCAAACTGCGGAGCTATAAAAACAATAGCGGCTGGCGCTTGTGTAGCAAGCGCCAGCCGCTAAAATCACTGAAAATTCCGACCTCAAGCCGCCAGAATCAACTTCTCCAGCTTCACAGCATCCACCGCAAACGCCCGAATCCCCTCAGCCAGCTTCTCGGTCGCCATCGCATCCTCATTCAGCGCAAACCGGAACCCCGCCTCGTCATAGTTCACCGCAGGCAGGTCCATCGCCTTGGCAGCCTCTGCATCCAGCGCCCGCTGCAACGGCGCATCACTCGCAGCCAGCTGCGCCAACAGCTCGGGCGCAATGGTCAGCAGGTCGCACCCAGCCAGCGCCGTGATCTGGCCCACGTTGCGGAAGCTTGCACCCATCACCTCGGTGGCAATGCCAAAACGCTTGTAGTGGTTGTAGATCTGCGTGACCGACTGCACGCCCGGGTCGTTGGCACCTGCGCGCGCAGCCTCGTCCCAGCTCGCGCCCGCCTGCTTCTTGTACCAGTCGTAAATGCGGCCCACAAACGGGGAAATCAGCTGCACCTTGGCCTGGCCGCAAGCCACGGCCTGGGCGAACGAGAACAGCAGCGTGAGGTTGGTGTGGATGCCCTTGCGCTCGAGCTGGGCAGCGGCCTGGATGCCTTCCCACGTAGCGGCGATCTTGATGAGCACGCGGTCGATGTGGATGCCTTCGGCCTGGTACAGCTCGATGATGCGCTCGGCGCGCGTGACGG
This sequence comes from Acidovorax sp. JMULE5, assembly GCF_013376875.1. Lineage (GTDB taxonomy): Bacteria > Pseudomonadota > Gammaproteobacteria > Burkholderiales > Burkholderiaceae_C > Acidovorax > Acidovorax facilis. The sequence continues at coordinate 4,684,164 of NZ_CP035951.1, read as the reverse complement.
TGGCGCTGGTGTCAAAGCTCAGACGCGCATCCACTTCGGTGGAGACCCGGCCGGGCACGTGGGTCAGGATTTCGCAACCAAAACGCACCAGCAGGCGGTCGATCACCTCGTCCATGGCGCGCCCTTGCCATTGGGCGACGGTGTCCTTGAGCAGGGGCGCGTATTCGGGCTTTTGCACCGCCTTGAGGATCAGCGAGGGATTGGTCGTGGCGTCCTGCGGACGGAACTGGGCCAGTTGCAGAAAGTCGCCAGTGTCGGCAACCACGGTGGTGAACTGTTTGAGGGCGTCGAGTTGGTTCATGGCGCCATTATTCCGCATCACGTTGGGCACCTTCGGTACTACCAACCACCGATACGCCGTGGGCACCCAGGCTCAGCTGCACCACATCACCCACGGCCAGCACATCGTCCAGGTCGGACGACACCACAAAGATGTGGCCCAGCGCGGTCTCGAAGGTGTATTCATACACGGCGCCCAGGTAGGCCCGCTTGTCCAGCCGGGCGGGCAGCAGGCCCGCGCCCTGGCGGTGAATGCGCCAGGCTTCCGGCCGCACCGCCACCTTCACCGGGCCGCTCTTCACCGCCATGCGGGGGCGCAGCACCAGCGGGCCGAGTGCCACCGTGCCGTCCGCGTCGGCCACGGCCGGGAAGAGCATGGCCTCGCCCATGAAGCCCGCGACGAATTCGCTGTGCGGGGTTTCATACAGCGCGCGCGGCGAGCCCTTTTGCGCAATCAGGCCCTGGTTCATCACGATGATCTGGTCGCTCACGGCCATGGCCTCGGCCTGGTCGTGCGTGACGTAGGCCACCGTGAGCGACAGGCGCTGCTGCAGCGCACGGATCTCTTCGCGCATCTCGCGGCGCAGGCGGGCGTCGAGGTTGGACAAGGGCTCGTCGAACAGCAGCACCTCAGGCTCCAGCACCAGTGCGCGGGCCAGCGCCACGCGCTGCTGCTGGCCGCCCGAGAGTTCACTGGGCAGGCGGTCGTCATAGCCCACCAGGCCCACACCGCGCAGCGCCTCCACGGCCTTGGTGCGCGCCTGCTCCTTGGGCTGGCCTGACATGCGCAGGCCGTACATCACGTTCTCCACCACGTTCATGTGTGGGAACAGCGCGTAGCTCTGGAACATCATGCTCACGTTGCGCTGCGCGGGGCCGAGCGTGGTCACGTCCTTGCCGGCAATGAAGATCTCGCCCGAGGTGGGCGATTCCAGCCCCGCAATCATGCGCAGCGTGGTCGTCTTGCCACAGCCCGAGGGGCCGAGGATGGTGGTGAGCGTGCCACGCGGCACCTCAAAGCTGATGCCTTTGACGGCCAGGGCAGCGCTGCTGTCGCTGCCGTAGCGCTTGGTGATGTTGCGGAACACGATGCCCGCGTCACTGTTGTTCATGGCGTGTTTTCTTCTTGTTAAGAGGGGTCAGTGCGCGGCAGGGGCGGCTGCGCGCCGACCGAGTTTGCGGTCACCCACCAGCAGCTGAATGAGCCCAATGGAGGCCGACATGAGGATGATGAGCACCGTGCAGTACGCCAGCGCCACGCCATAGTCGCCATTGCCCACGCGGCCAATGATGTAGGTGGTGGCCAGCTCGTTCTCGGCCGTGACCAGGAAGATCACCGCACTCACGGTGGTGATGGCGCGCACAAAGCTGTAGACCAGCGCCGCCACCAGCGCAGGCTTGAGCAGCGGCAGCACCACATGGCGCAGCGTCTGCACACTGCCTGCGCGCAGCATGACGGACGCTTCATCCAGCGACCGGTCCAGCTGCTTGAACGCTGCCGTGCCCGCCCGCACGCCCACCGGCAGATTGCGGAACATGAAGCACAACACGATGATGAGCGCCGTGCCGGTCAGCTCGAACGGCGGCACGTTGAACGCCAGGATGTAGCTCACGCCCAGCACCGTGCCGGGGATGGCGAAGGCCAGCAGCGCTGCAAACTCGAACGCACCCTGCCCCCGGAACTCGGTGCGCGCCAGCAGCCACGCAATGCCGATGCCCAGCGTGGCCGTGAGCGGCGCCGAGATGGCGGCGAGCTTGAGCGTGGTGAAGAACGAGTTCCACGCCGTGCCAGCCCACACCACACCAAATTCGCCCCACTCCACACTGAACGCCGTGCGAAAGTGCGCCAGCGTGATGGTGTAGTCGCGCCCCCAGGTCTGCACAAAACCGCCCGCCAGTGCAAACAGGTACACGATGAGGGTGAACGCCATCCAGGGCAGTGCAATGGAGTGCACCACGCGGCGCACACCGGTGGGCAGCGGCATGGCAATGCCTGCATCACCCTTGCCCGATACGGTGGTGAAGTTCTGTTTGCCCAGCAGCCCGCGCTGGATCGCAAACACGGTGAGCGCGAAGAACGTGAGGATCCAGGCCAGCGACGCGGCACGCCCCTGGTCGTACTGCGCACCGACGATGGCAAAGAAGATTTCGGTGGAGAGCACCGAGAACTGCCCGCCCACCACGATGGGATTGCCGAAGTCCGCCATGCTTTCGATAAATCCCACCAAAAACGCGTTGGCCAGGCCGGGCTTGAGCAGCGGCAGGGTCACGGTCATAAACGTGCGGTGCGGGCTGGCGCGCAAGGTTTGCGCGGCCTCTTCCAGGCTGGGCGCCACGCCCTGCACCACGCCGCGCATGATCATGAAGGCGATGGGCGTGAACGCAAAGGTCTGCGCCACCCAGATGCCCAGCCAGCCGTAGAACCAGCGCGTGGGCGTGATACCGAACGCGTATTCCAGAAACTGGTTGAACACCCCGGCACGGCCAAACAGCAGGATGAGCCCCAGGCCCACCACAAACGGCGGCGTGATGATGGGCAGCAGCGCCACGATGCTCAAAGGCCGCGCATAGCGGCGCGATGCACGCTCGGCCATCAGCGCCATAAAAGTGCCCAGCAGCGTGGTGCTGGTGGCGGTCATCAGCCCGAGGAACAGCGTGTTCCAGGCCACGCCGCAGCGCTGGCCACCGGCCAGGCACGAGAGGCCAAAGTTGCGCTCGTGTGCAATGCGCTCCCACACCACGGCCAGCGAGAACGGGCCGTCCTCCAGAAAAAACGCAGCCGACAACGCCTTGAGCACCGGGAACACGATGAACAGCGCCAGCAGGCTTCCACAGCCCACCACCGCCGCAGCTACGAACAGATCGCCTTTGAAGAAGCCGCGCCGCGCCACGCCAAACGACAGTAGCACCAGCAGTGCCGACAACACCACAAACCCGCCCCAGCCCATGCCGGGCTGGCGCGCACCCAGCTCGCCCAAGCTGGTGTTCATCCACTCAAAGGCCCAGCCGCGTGCGCCAATCGCAAAGCCACTGAGCAACAAGGCCACCAGCCCCAGCGCGCCCCCCGCCGCAAGCACAGCGCCCTGCTTGCGTCCCGCAGGCAGGCAGGCGCCCAGACCCGCCACGGCCAGACCGGCCAGGCCCAGCCAGAGCCAGGGCCGACCAAACAATGCCGCCTGCATGAGCCCGTTGGCCGCCTGTTCGCCGCTAAAAACCTGGCCCACCGCGAGCAGGCCATTGGCATCCTGCTGCGCATACCAGGGGAACACGAGATAACCGAGCACGCCCACGACCCACCAGACCCACAGGGGCCGGTTGACCGAGGCGCTGGGTGCTGAGGTTCGGAGGGTTGCGTGCGCCGCCGCTGCTGCTGCCGACACCACCACCCCTTAGCGCGCCGCGTTCTGCACGTCTTTTTCCCAGCGCGCAATCAGGCGGCGGCGCTCGGCGCTGGCGCCGTATTTGGCGTAGTCGTAGTTGATGAGCTTCATCTTGCTGGGGTCTGTCATGCGCGGGTCTTTGGGCACCTGCGTGTTGCTGGGCAGCTGGAACTGCTTGGCCGCCAGGCCAAACTGCTGGCCGCCGGGCGTGAGTGCCCATTCGTAGAACTTCTTGGCGGCCTCGGTGTTGGGGCCGTTCTTGACGATGCTCATGGAGCCCACCTCGGCGCCCGTGCCCTCGGCGGGCGTGACCGAACCGACCGGAAAGCCATTGACCGCCTCGGTGGTCACGTCGTGCACGAAGCTCACCGACACCGTGGTCTCGCCCCGGGCGGCCGCCTTGACGGGCGCCGTGCCCGAGCGGGTGTAGGTGCTGATGTTGGGGTGCAGGGCCTTGAGGTATTCAAACGCCTTTTCCTCGCCCATGATCTGCACCAGCGTAGCGATCATGGTGTAGGCCGTGCCACTCGATGCCGGGTTAGCCATCTGCACCTCGCCCTTGAACTCGGGCTTGAGCAGGTCGGCCCACGACTGGGGGGCTTTTAGCTTGCGCTTGGCCAGCAGCTCGGTGTTGTAGCCAAAACCCAGCGGGCCCAGGTACACGCCCACGGTGCGGTACTTGGAATCCGCCGCCTGCTTTTGCGCCCAGGGGTACAGCTGCGGCAACTGCGGTGACTTGTATTCGAGCGTGAGGCCCTGCTCGGCCGCCTGCAGGTGCGGGTCGCCTGTGCCGCCAAACCAGATGTCGGTCTTGGGGTTGGCGCGCTCGGCATTGAGCTGCGCCAGCGCCTCGCCCGAGCCCTTGGCCGTCATGTTGACCTTGGTGCCGGTGGTCTTGGCGTACACCGTGGACATCAGGTTGCACCACTCGGCCTGCACCGAACAGATGATATTGACCTGGCCCTGGGCCCAGCTGCCGGAGGCGGCGGCCACCAGGGCCGCACCGGCCAGAAGTTTCGTCAGCAAAGGTCTGCGCATGGGAGTCTCCTCAGTATCTGGATAACGTGATTAACGCGATGCAAGGATGCTAGTCCTGCAGGCAGGCCAGGGTCAGGGGGGAAACTCCCAGACCGGGTGCAAGCAGGTTGAAAGGCAGGGATGGCGCCCTCCCCGCCGCCTTGGGAACCAAGTTACATTAAGAATGGTTCCCACAAACCTGTTCGAAGGCCTCACCTGAGCAGCCCGCGCTGCACACCCTGACTGAGACATGCTCGACCGCATCACCGCCTCCCTGCCCTCCCTGGCCCCCGCCGAACAGCGCGTTGCCCGGCTGGTGCTGACCGACCCACGCACTTTTGCACGCCTGCCCGTGCGTGAACTGGCCGAACGCGCGCACGTGAGCAAGCCCACGGTGGTGCGCTTTTGCCGCAGCATGGGGTATGACGGACTGGCAGATTTCAAGCTCAAGCTGGCAGGCAGCGTGAGCGAAGGCGTGCCTTTCATCCACCGCAGCGTGGACGCCGACGACAAGACCGGCGACGTGCTCGTGAAGGTGGTGGACAACGCCGTGGCTGCCTTTTTGCAGTACCGCAATGCCGCCAGCACCGTGGCGCTGGAGCGTGCGGCCGAGGCGATTGCAGCCACCTGGAAAACCGGCAAACGCATCGAGTTCTACGGCGTGGGCAACTCGGGCATCGTGGCACAGGACGCGCAGCACAAGTTCTTCCGCCTGGGCGTCACGTCCATTGCCACCAGCGACGGCCACATGCAGGTGATGAGCGCGACCCTGCTCGGCCCGGGCGATTGCGCGGTGATCATCTCCAACTCGGGCCGCACCCGCGATTTGATGGACGCCGCCGACATCGCCCGCAAGAACGGCGCCACCACCATCGCCATCACCGCCAGCGGCTCGCCCCTGGCCAGCACCTGCCAGATCCACCTGGCCGCCGACCACCCCGAGGGCTACGACCGCTACAGCCCCATGGTGTCGCGGCTGATGCACCTGCTCATCATCGACGTGCTGGCCACCTGCGTGGCGCTGCGCATTGGTAGTTCGCTGCAGCCGATCCTGCAGCAGATGAAAGAGAACCTGCGGGCCAAGCGCTACGCGTGAAGGTGGGCCGAAGCGGTCAGGCCCCGAGCGTCGCGGAGATCAGTCCAGCGTCACGCCCGCGGTCTTGATCACCTTGCCCCATTTCACCGTTTCGGCCTCGATAAAGGCATCGCAGGCCTCAGGCGTGGTGCCTTCGGGGAAGGTGCCCATGGCTTCGAGCTTGGCCTTGATTTCCTCGCTCTGGATGATGGCGTTGACGGCGTCCGACATGCGCTTGACGATGTCGCGCGGCGTGCCGGCCGGGGCAATCATGCTCGCCCAGGTACTGCCCACCAGGCCGGGAATACCTTGCTCGATGAACGTGGGCACATCGGGCACGGCGGGCAGTCGCTTTTCGCCCGAGACACCGATGAGCTGCACGCGGCCCGACTTGCCGGCCTGGATGAGGCCCGTGGGGGCATCAAAGAACAACTGGATCTGGCCGCCCAGGAGGTCGGTGAACGCCGGCGCCGCGCCCCGGTAGGGAATGTGCAGCATGTACGTCTGCGTCAGCGCCTTCATCAGCTCGCTGGTCAGGTGCGCGGCCGAGCCCGTGCCCGACGAACCGAAGCTGATCTTGCCGGGATTGGCCTTGGCGTAGGCCACCAGTTCCTTCGTGTTCTTGAACGGCGCGTTGTTGGGCACGGCCGCCAGCAGCGGCGAGACACCCATGAGCGACACACCAACGAGGTCCTTGCGCGGGTTGTACGGCAGCTTGGGGTACAGGCTGGTGTTGGCCGCATAGGCCGCAATCACCACGCCGAAGGTGTGCCCGTCCGGCGCCGCCTTGGCCACCGCATCCACGCCGATGATGCTGTTGGCGCCCGCCCTGTTCTCAATGACGATGGGCTGGCCCAGCGCCTTTTGCAGGCCCACCTGCAGCAGGCGCGCCATCTGGTCGGTAAAGCCGCCCGCCGTGTAGGGCACGATGATCTTGATCGGCTTGCTCGGCCAGGCCGTTTGTGCCAGCGCGGGCAGGGCCGCGCTGGCCAGCGCTGCGCCAGCGGCTTGCACGACACGGCGGCGGGAAAGGGAAGCGTTCATGGTCTTGTCTCCTTGGTTTTTTTAGTCAAAACAGGCTGCAGCGCTTGTCAATCAAGCGCAAACAGCTATGTTTTCAATAGCACCAGAATCGCGGTGCCGGATGCCTTGCTCCGTATGCGCTGCTCTTACAGCACCTTCACCAGCTCCGGCACAGCCGTGAACAGATCCGCTTCCAGCCCATAGTCGGCCACGCTGAAGATCGGCGCCTCAGGGTCCTTGTTGATCGCCACGATCACCTTGGAGTCCTTCATGCCCGCCAAATGCTGGATGGCGCCCGAGATACCCGCTGCGATGTACAGCTGCGGCGCCACGATCTTGCCGGTCTGGCCCACTTGCCAGTCGTTGGGGGCGTAGCCTGCGTCCACTGCGGCGCGGCTGGCACCCAAAGCGGCGCCCAGCTTGTCGGCCAGTGGGGTCATCACTTCGTCGAACTTTTCCTTGCTGCCGAGGGCTCGGCCACCGGAGACAATGATCTTGGCGGCCGTGAGTTCGGGGCGGTCGCTCTTGGCGATTTCGCTGCCCATGAAGCTGCTCTTGCCAGCGTCTGCGGTGGCTGCGGCGGTTTCGACGGCTGCGGAACCGCCCGTGGCGGCTGCGGCGTCAAAGCCCGTGGCGCGCACGGTGATGACCTTTACGCTGTCTGCGCTTTGCACGGTGGCAATGGCGTTGCCTGCGTAGATGGGGCGCTCGAAGGTGTCGGCAGAATTCACCTTGGTGATGTCGCTGACCTGCGCCACGTCCAGCTTGGCGGCCACGCGGGGCGCCACGTTGCGGCCGCTGGCGGTGGCGGGGAACAGGATGTGGGTGTAGTTCGATGCGATGGCGAGCACTTGGGCGGCCACGTTTTCTGCCAGGCCGTGTTCCAGGCCGAGGGCGTCGGCGTGGATGACTTTGGCGACACCGGCGATCTGGGCGGCTGCGGCGGCGGCTGCACCGGCGTTGTGGCCAGCCACCAGCACGTGCACGTCGCCACCGCAGGCCACTGCGGCCGTCACGGTGTTCAGCGTGGCGCCCTTGATGGACGCGTTGTTGTGTTCTGCAATAACGAGTACCGACATTTAGATCACCTTCGCTTCGTTCTTGAGTTTTTCAACGAGTGCCGCTACGTCGGCCACCTTGATGCCTGCGCCGCGCTTGGCGGGCTCGGTCACCTTGAGGGTCTTCAGGCGCGGAGCCACGTCCACGCCGAGGTCTTCGGGCTTGACGGTATCGAGCTGCTTCTTCTTGGCCTTCATGATGTTGGGCAAGGTGACGTAGCGGGGCTCGTTCAGGCGCAGGTCGGTGGTGATGACCGCTGGCAGCGACAGCTGCAGGGTTTCCAGGCCGCCGTCCACTTCGCGCGTCACGCTGACCTTGTCGGCCGACAGTTCAACCTTGTTGGCGAACGTGGCCTGGGGCAGGTCGGCCAGGGCAGCCAGCATCTGGCCGGTCTGGTTGGCGTCGTCGTCGATGGCTTGCTTGCCCAGGATGATGAGAGAAGGCTGTTCTTTGTCGACCAGGGCCTTGAGGATCTTGGCAACGGCCAGGGGCTGCAGCTCGACGTCGGTTTCCACCAGGATGGCGCGGTCGGCACCGATGGCCATGGCGGTGCGCAGGGTTTCCTGGCACTGGGCCACGCCGCAGGAGACTGCGATGACTTCGGTCACCAGGCCTTTTTCTTTCAGGCGCACGGCCTCTTCAACGGCGATTTCGTCAAAGGGGTTCATGCTCATCTTCACGTTGGCGATGTCCACACCCGTGTTGTCCGATTTGACGCGGACCTTCACGTTGTAGTCCACCACGCGTTTGACGGGAACGAGAACTTTCATGGTTGGGTCTTTCTGAAAAAACAGGGAATCGGTCACTGTGACAGTGTGTGGTGCAGCTCGCGCAGTTCGCGCTTGAGCACCTTGCCAATCGCGCTGCGCGGCAGCTCGTCGATGAAATGCAGCGCGGCCAGCCGCTGCGTCTTGCCCGCGCGGGCGTTGTACCAGGCCATGATCTGGCTGGCATCGTCGGGGGCGCCGGGCCGGCGGCACACAAAGGCCACCGGTGTCTCGCCCCACTGCTCAGAGAGCACACCGGTCACGGCCACGTCCTCCACGGCCGGGTGCTTGCGCAGCTCGGCCTCAAGGTCGCTGGGGTAGATGTTGAAGCCGCCGCTGATCACCATGTCCTTGCGGCGGTCCAGCAGGGTCAGAAAGCCCTGCGCGTCGAACCGCCCCACATCTCCGGTGCGGATGAAGCGCTTGCCCGTGGCGTCAAACCATTCGGCCTCGCGCGTCTTGTCGGGCTGGCGGTGGTAGCCGGTCATCATGCCGGGCGAATGACCCACCACCTCGCCCGTAGCGCCGGGCGGCAGTTCGTTGCCGTCTTCGTCGATCAGGCGGATGTCGCTGGTGGACGCGGGCTGGCCCACGGTGTGCAGCTTGTCGGGGTGCTCGTGCGCGGCCAGGATGCAGGTGCCGCCGCCCTCGGTCATGCCGTAGAACTCGAACAGCGCGCCCGGCCAGCGCACCAGGATGTCGGCCTTCAGCTCTGCCAGAAACGGCGCACTGGTGCAGAACTTGGCACGAAAAGACGACAGGTCGAACGCGCCAAACTGCGGCAGCGCCATGATGCGCTGGTACTGCACCGGCACCAGCATGGAATGCGTCGCGCGAATGTCCTGCGCAGTCTGCAGGTAGCGCAGCGCATCAAACTTCGCCATCAACCGCACACTGCCGCCCCAGCACAGGCCGGGGAAGAACGACACCAGCGTGGTGTTGGAGTACAGCGGCGTGGCCAGCAGCGTGACGCTGTCAGGCCCGTAGCCTTGAGCAAGGCCGCGCACCAGGTGCGCCCAGCGCATGCCGTGTGACTGCACGATGCCCTTGGGGTTGCCGGTGGTGCCTGATGAATAAATGATGTTGAACGGGTGCTCTGGCCCCACCTCCACCGACTGCGGCACCGCGCCTTCGGGTGCGATCCATTCGCCCCACGGCGTGCCCCCGCCGGTGCCGTCCAGCGCCACCAAGGGCAGCGCATTGGGGCCTGCGGTCAGCGCGGGCGGCATGGCCGCCCTGCCCTGCGCGTCGGCAAACAGCAAGCGTGCCTGGGCATCATTGAGCATCGATGCCATGGCGTCTGGCGTGACCGATGGCGCGAGCGGCGCCACCACCACACCAGCGCGCAGCGCGCCCAGGTACACAGCGGCGTAGCGCACGGACGATGCGGCACACACGGCCACCACGTCGCCCGCCTGCAGGCCGCCCTGCTGCAACGATGCCGCCACGCGGTCTACCAGCGCGTCCAGCGCCGCCCAGTGCAGCGCGGTGTCGTCGTCGGTCAGCGCGCTGGCATGGGGGCGCAGCTGCGCGTTTTCGCGCAACAGGTCAGAGACCAGCAGGAACGGCGGGAAAGGAGCGACAGCGACGGAAGCGGCGGAAGGAGCGGGAATGGCGGTGCTGGTCATGGCACAACTTACTCGAAGATGATGCCCTTGTCGCTGATCACTTTGCCCCACTTGGTGTAGTCGCCCATCACGCGCTTGGCCATCTGGTCGGGAGACTGGTAGTTGGCAATGGCACCGGCATTGAGCAGTTTGTCCTGCACCTCCTTGTCGGCAAGGATGGCCTTGACCTCCTTGCTGATGCGCTCGACCACCTCCTTGGGCGTGCCGGGCGGGGCCATCAGGCCGCCCCACGACACGGCATCAAAGCCCTTGAAGCCCTGCTCCGCAATGGTGGGCACATTGGGGATCACGCCCACGCGCTGCGGCGAGCCCACGGCAATGGCGCGCAGCTTGCCGGTCTGGATGTGGGGCAGCGCCGCCACGAGGTCGGCATACATCATGGGCACCTGGCCGCCCAGCGTGTCGGTGATGGCGGGCACGCCGCCCCTGTAGGGGATGTGCTCCATCTCGAACTGGCCCAGCTGCTTGAGCAGTTCCATGCTCAGGTGACCAAAGCTGCCCACACCCGAGGAGGTGTAGTTGAGCCGGCCTGGCTGCGCCTTGGCGTGGGTGATGAGCTTTTGCAGGTCGGTCACCGAAGGCATCTGGGCGGGGTTGACCACCACCACAATCGGCAGGTCGTACACGGTGGCCACCGACATCAAGTCCTTGGTGGTGTCGTAGCCCGCCTTCTTGTACAGGTGCGGCGCCAGCAGCGTGGGCGTGGCCAGCATCATCAGCGTGTAGCCGTCGCCGGGCGTCTTGGCGATCTGCAGCGCAGCAATCGAGCCCGACGCACCCGCGCGGTTTTCCACCACCACGGGCTGCTTCAGGCGCTCAGCCAGCTTCTGGCCCACGATGCGCGAGGCGGTGTCGGTGGGGCCGCCCGGCGGGAAGGGCACCACCAGCTTGATGGGCTTGCTGGGCCAGGCCTGGGCATGTGCCGGGGCCGTGCCCAGCAGGCCAAGCGCCGATACAGCCGCAGCTGTGGCAAGCACCGCGCGGCGCGAAAAAGCGGTGGGGAAAAGGGATTGTTTCTTCATCAGGGATCCGTTTTTACTTTCAGTTGTTTGCGCTAGGGCACGCCCGGCGCAACCGGCGCTGCCAATGCGCGGGCAGCCGCGCAAGGGCCGCCCCGCCGCGCTGGCTGCGTCCCCCTGCCCGCAACGCGCAGCGTTGCGAGAGCGGGGGTGAAGCCGCAAAGCGGCTCAGGGCGGTGTCAATCTAATTTGGCCCCAGACACCTTCACCACCCGCTCCCACACGGGCGCGTCCTTTTTGAACTGAACGGCAAACTGCTCGGGGCTGCTGCCCACGGGGATGAAGCCCATCTGCTGGATCCGCTCACGCACGTCGGGCATGGCAATGATGGCTTTCAGCTCGGCCCCCAGGCGGGCCACGACTTCGGGCGGCGTCTTGGCAGGAGCGCTCATGCCCAGCCAGCCCGTCACCTGAAACACCTCGTCCTTGATACCCTGCTCCGCCATGGTGGCCAGCTTGGGAAGCGCGTCCATGCGCTGGGTTCCGGTCACGGCCAGCGGCTTGAGGCGGCCGGAATCAATGTACGGCCGGGCCGACTGCAGGCTGGCAAATGCCATTTGCAACTGCCCGCCCACCAGGTCCTGCAGCATGGGCGCCTCGCCCCTGTAGGCCACATGATTCATCTCGGCCTTGTGCTTGTCGGACAGCCAGGCGCCAGCCAGGTGGGCGTACGAGCCCATGCCCCACGAGCCGTAGGCGACCTTGCCCTTGTTGCGGTCGATATAGGTCATCAGCTCGGCCGCGGTGGACACCGGCAGCTGCGGATGCACCAGCAGCACGACCGGTGCCAAGGCGATCTGCGTGATGAGGGCCTGGTCCTTTTGCGGCTGGTACGGCAGGCGCTCGTACAGGAACTGGTTGATCAGCATGGTGGTGCCCAGCGACACCAGCAGCGTGTAGCCGTCGGCCGGTGACTTGAGCGCCTGGTCGGTGCCGGTCACACCGCCGGCGCCGCCACGGTTGTCTACCAGCACGGGCTGGCCCAGGCGGGCCGAAAGCTTCTCGCCCAGCGTACGGGCGGTGATGTCGGTGGCGCCACCGGCCTGGTAGGGCACGATCAGCTTGATGGGCTTGCTGGGCCAGGCATCCTTGCCCGACTGGGCCAGGGCGGAACCCAGCAAGCCGGTGCTGGCCAAGGCGGCCAGGCCCTGCAGGGCGCGGCGGCGGTGAATGCGGTTGATGTTCATGGTTGTCTCCTGGTTGAGGTTGAAATTTGCTCCAGCGCTTACCCAGCAAGCGATTAAAGCTATTGTTTTTATAGTATTTAGAGCGATGGAAGCGTGAGCACGCCCTTGTCGCGCAGGGCTTCAAGCTCTGCCTCGGGCAGCTGCAGCAGTTGCTGCAGCACCTCCCGCGTAGCGGCGCCCAGCGTGGGCGGGGCGTTGCGGATGGGCAGGCGCTGCCCATCGAGTCGATAAGGCGGCGCGAACACATGCGTAGTGCCCGCCACGGGGTGGGGCATTTCCTGCAGCAGGCCGCCGCGGCGCGTACGCTCGCTGGTCAGCGCCTCGTGCAGGCCGGCCACCCTGCCGCAAGGGATGCCAGCAGCGCTCAGGCGTTCGAGAAGCACATCACGCGGGAAGCTGGCAATCAACGCCTTCATCTCGGGCAGCAGGGCAAGTCGATTGCGGGCACGCTCGACATTGGTGGCAAAACGAGGGTCTTCCACGATATCCGGACGCATCACCACCTGGCGGCAGAACTTGTCGAACTGGCTGTTGTTGCCCACGGCGATGATGAGCGGACCATCCTGTGCCTCGAACATGCCGTAGGGCACGATGGACGGGTGGGCGTTGCCGTAGCGCTGCGGGTCGTGGCCCAGCAGCATGGCGTCCAGGCCGTAGTAGCCGGTGATCATCAGACCGCAGTCGTACAGCGCCATTTCGATGTGGCGGCCCTTGCCCGTAGTGCTGCGGCGAAACAGCGCGGCCAGCACGGCCTGCGCCGCGTACATGCCGGTCATCATGTCCACGGCAGCCACGCCGAACTTCAGCGGTGGCTGGCTGGCCTCGCCGTTCAGCGCCATCAGCCCGGCCTCGCCTTGAATCACCAGGTCGTAGCCGGGTCGCTTGGCCTCGGGGCCGGAACTGTCGTAGCCCGCCACCGAGCAGTAGATGAGGTCGGGCTTGATGGCCTTAAGCTGCTCGTAGCCCAGACCCAGCTTCTCGGCACCACCGGTCTTGAAGTTCTGGATCACCACATCGCACTGCGGCAGCAGGTCGCGGATGATCTTCACGCCTTCGGGCGTCTGCAAATCCACCGTGATGGACCGCTTGTTGCGGTTCATGCTGTTGTAGTAGGTGGTCTCGGTCTTGCCGATGCGCATACCCCAGTCGCGGGTGTCGTCGCCCCGGCCGGGGTGCTCCACCTTGATGACGTCGGCACCAAAGTCGGCCAGCACCTGGCCGCACAGCGGCCCGGCAAACACTCGCGAGAGGTCGAGCACGCGCACGCCGTCGAGCGGGAAGTCCATGCCCTCGGGCAGCGGGGGTGTCGGTGTTGTAGTGGTCATTTCGTAGTGTCGGGTTGGGTAGCGGCAGTGGCAGGGGCCTGGCGCAAGCGTGCGAAATCGGTCGGGCGCTTTTCCAGAAACGCAGCGATGCCTTCGCAGGATTCTTCGGTGGCCTGTGACAGCACCATCAGCTGCGCCTCCAGCTCCAGCTGGTCAGCCAGCGACTGCACATAGGCGCTGCGGCACAGGGCCTTGATGTTCGCCATCGCGGTGTCAGGCCCGGTGGCAACTTGCGCAGCCAGGGCCACGGCCTGGGCGAGTGCCTCGCCCGGCTCGGCCAGGCGGTTGACGGGGCCGAGCGCATGCAGCCGCTCACCCGAGATGCGTTCGCCCGTGAGGCACAGCTCGGTCAACACCTGGCGGGACACAAACTCGGCCAGGAAGGCGGTAGCACCGCCGTCGGGCGTGAGGCCCACCTTCACATACGCCACAGAGAACACGGCATTGCGCGCAGCCACCAGCATGTCGCAGGCCAGCGCCAAAGACAGGCCGGCGCCCGCCGCAGCGCCCTCCACCGCGGCAATGACCGGCTTGCGGCAATCGCGCACGGTGCGGATCAGGTCGTGCAGGCCTTCGAGCTTGGCGCGGCGCTCTTCCACGGGCAGCTCGCGCCGCTTGGCCAGTTGGCGCAGGTCGCCGCCCGCGCAAAAGTGCCCGCCTTCACCCGTGAGCACGATGGCGCCCACGGTGGGGTCGGCCTCGGCCTGCGCCAGTGCCTCGGTCAGCGCCGCATAGAACGCGGGCGACAGCGCATTGCGCGCGGCAGGGTTGTTGTTGGAGAGCACGAGCACCGCGCCCTCACGGCGTTGCAGCAGAGGCAGTGGCTGCTCCATGGCTTCAGCTCCGGCCCAGCGCGATAAAGCGCGCCAGGTGGTGGTCTTCATCGCCAAACTGGTGGTCCACCATGATGAGGCGCTTGGCGTAGTGCGACAGCGGCAGCTCCCACGTCATGCCAATGCCGCCGTGCAGCTGGATGCTTTCTTCAGCCACCAACGCTCCGATGCGGCCCATGGTGACCTTGGCGGCCGACAGCGCACGCTCGCGCTCGGCGCGGTCGGTGCTGTTCATGGCTGCTGCCGCATTGATGACGGCAGAGCGTGCCTGCTCCACCTCCAGCAGCAAGTCGGCCATGCGGTGCTGCAGGGCCTGGAAACTGCCTATGGGCACACCAAACTGCTTGCGGGTCTGCAGATATTCCAGCGTATTTTTCTTGGCGACTTCCATCGCGCCCAGCGCCTCGGCACACACGGCCAGAATGCCCCAGCCCACCGCGTGCTCCAGCGTCGCGTAGCCCTGCCCTTCTGCGCCCAGCAAAGCCCCTGCGCCAACCTGCACATTCTGAAAGCTGACTTCCGCCACGCGACCGCCGTCGATGCGGCCCATGCCCCGGCGTGTGAGGCGCGCTGCATCGGCCGGCACCAGGAACAGCGAGATGCCCTCTTCATCGTCCACTGCGCCAGAGGTACGGGCACTGACGAGCAGCATCTGCGCCTGGTCGCCATGCAGCACCACGGCCTTGTGGCCGGTGAGCAGCCAGCCGTCGCCATTGCGCACGGCGCGGGTGGTCACGCGGTTCAGGGCGTAGTGCGCGCCGGGCTCCTCGTGCGCCAGGGCCACCACGGCGCTGCCGTCGATGATGCCGGCGATGTGTTCCTTCTGCGCAGCGTTGCCCGCAAGGCCCAGCGCCCGGCCCACCATCAGCGCACCCACAAACGGCTCGGCCACCAGGCCTGCGCCCAGGGCTTCAAACACCACGGCCACGTCAAAGCCCGCGCCGCCAAAGCCACCGTCGGCTTCGGGGAACAGCGCGCCAATCGCGCCCAGTTCGGCAAAGCGGCTCCACAGCGCCGGGTCCATGCCGCTGTCGCCGTAGGCAATGTGGTTGCGCTTTTCAATGCCGTACTGTTCGGCCACAAAACGGTTGAGGGTGTCCGCCAGCATGCGGCGGTCTTCGGTATGTTCAAAGTTCATCGCGGCAACCTCACAGGCCGAGAATCATCTTGGAGATGATGTTCTTCTGGATTTCATTGGAGCCGCCAAAGATCGACAGCTTGCGGTAATTGAAGTAGTTGGCAGCAGCCGTAGCTGCCTCCTTCGGGCCCACGGGTTCGTCGGCATAGCCTTCGTACTGCGCTTCCTCAATGAACGGCAGCGCGTAAGGCCCCACCGCGCGGCGGATGAGCGACAAAATTTCCTGGCGGATCTCGGTGCCCCGGATCTTGAGCATGGAGCTTTCAGCGCCCGGCACACCACCACCGGCCACGGCGGCAATCACGCGCAGGTTGGTGGTCTTCATGTTCTCCAGGTCGATCTCGACCTGGGCCATGCGGGCGGCAAACAGCGGGTCCTGGTCCAGCGGCTGGCCGTTTTTCATCACCTTGGCAGCAATCACCTGGAGCTTGGCCAGCGCGGCAATGCAAAAGCCCACACCCGCAATGCCGGTGCGCTCGTAGGTCAGCAGGTACTTGGCGTAGGTCCAGCCCTTGTTCTCCTCGCCCACCAGGTTTTCGACGGGCACTTTCACGTCGGTGAAGAACACCTCGTTGACTTCCTTGTCGCCATCGAGCGTGCGGATGGGGCGCAGCTCCACGCCGGGCGAGTTCATATCCACCAGCAAGAAGCTGATGCCCGACTGCGCCTTGGCCTCGCGGTCGGTGCGCACCAGGCAGAAGATCATGTTGGCGTGCTGGCCCTGGGTGGTCCAGGTTTTCTGGCCGTTGACGATGTAGTGGTCGCCCTGGCGCACAGCCGTAGTTTTCACGGAAGCCAGGTCCGAGCCCGCGCCGGGTTCGGAATAGCCCTGGCACCACCAGTCCTCGCCACTCAGTATGCGTGGCAGCCAGTATTTCTTCTGCGCCTCGTTGCCAAACTTGATGAGCACCGGGCCCAACATGTTCACGCCAAAGGGCACGATGCGCGGGCCACCGGCCAGAGCGCATTCGGTGTCAAAAATGAACTTTTCGACCGCGCCCCAGCCGGGGCCGCCGTAGGCCTCGGGCCAGTGGTTGGCCAGCCAGCCGCGTTCGTTCAGGATGGCGTGCCACTCATCTTGGTCGGCCTTGGACAGGCGCTGCCCGGCCTTGACCTTGGCGGCGATGCGCGCGGGCAGCTTGGCATTCAGAAAAGCCTGCACCTCGGCGCGGAAGGCTTCTTCTTGTGGGGTGAAATTCAGGTCCATATCGGGTCGCTTGCAGTTCAGGATTCGGTGGTGTTGCGCAGGGTCAGAAAATTTCGAACAAGCCCGCGGCGCCCATGCCACCCGCAATGCACATCGTCACCACGCCGTACTTGGCCTTGCGGCGGCGGCCTTCGAGCAGCAGGTGGCCCACCAGGCGTGCGCCGGTCATGCCGAAGGGGTGGCCGATGGCAATCGCCCCGCCGTTGACGTTCAACCGCTCGGACGGAATGCCCAGGCGGCGCTGGCAGTACAGGGCCTGCGAGGCAAAGGCCTCGTTCATCTCCCACAGGTCAATGTCCTGCACCGTGAGGCCATGGCGCGCCAGCAGCTTGGGCACGGCAAACACGGGGCCAATGCCCATCTCGTCGGGCTCGCACCCGGCCACCGCAAACCCACGGAACGCGCCCAGGGGCTGCAGGCCACGGCGCTCGGCCTCCTTGGCTTCCATGAGCACGCAGGCGCTCGAACCATCGGACAGCTGCGAGGCATTGCCTGCCGTGATGAACTGGCCGGGGCCCTTCACCGGCTCCAGCTTGGCCAGGCCTTCCAGCGTGGTGCTGGCGCGGTTGCAGTTGTCGTGCGTGGCGGTCACTTCGCGGTAGGTGACTTCGCCGGTGTCCTTGTTCTTTTCCATCATGCGCGTGGTGCACGGCACGATCTCGTCGGCGAACACGCCGCCTTGCTGTGCGGCGGCGGTGCGCTGCTGGCTTTGCAGCGAGAACGCATCCTGGTCTTCGCGGCTGATGCCGTAGCGATGGGCCACGATGTCGGCGGTGTCGATCATGGCCATGTACAGCGCAGGCTTGTGCTCTTGCAGCCAGGGGTCGATGTCTGCCGGGTTGCTGGCGCGGATGGCCGAGATGCTTTCCACCCCACCCGCCACCATGGCGGGCACGCCTTCGGCCACGATGCGGCCCGCCGCAATCGCCACTGACTGCAAACCCGATGCGCAAAAGCGGCTGGCGACCATGCCCGCCACCGACAGGGGCAGGCCCGCGCGCAGCGCCGTCTGACGACCAATGTTCTTACCCGTGATGCCTTCGGGGTAGCCGCAGCCCATCACCAGGTCTTCGATCAGCTCGGGGTCAATGCCCGAGCGCTCCACCGCCGCCTTGACGGAATACGCCGCCAGCTGCGGGCCGGGCGTGGCGTTGAACTCGCCCCGGTGCGACTTGGTCAGCGGGGTGCGGGCTGTGGAAACGATGACGGCTTCACGCATTATTTGCTCCTAAATTTATAGCTTTTAGCACTTATAGATAGTGCGCTAGAGGCCAAATTGACCCAAAACTTGATTCAAAACTGATGCAGCGCGATGTACAGCGCACTCGGCGCTGTGCACTGCGCACAGCCGTCTTCAGCCAGCCTTGTTCAGGCTGTCGAAGTTGCGCCCCTCGGCCACCAGCTTTTCGAGCAGCGGCGCAGGCTGCCAGAACAGCGGGTCGTCCTTGGCGAACTCGCGGATGTCCGCCAGCACCTTGGGCAGGCCCGCCATGTCCGCCCACTTCATGGGGCCACCACGGTGGCGCGGAAAGCCGTAGCCCGCCACAAAGGTCACGTCCACATCCAGTGGGCGCAGGGCAATGCCTTCGGCCACCACCTTGGCGCCTTCGTTGACCATGGCGGCCATATAGCGGCGCATGATCTCGTCGGCGCTGAAGCTGCGGGGCGTGACGCCCTTCTTGGCGCGCTCTGCGTCCACGATGGCCAGCACCTCAGGGTCGGGCTGGCCCACGCGGGCGCCATCGGGGTACAGGTAAAAGCCGCGCCCGGTCTTCTGGCCGAACCAGCCGCGCTCGCAGATGCGGTCGGCAATCTCCACGTAGCGCGCCTGGGGGTCGCGCGTGGCGGCGCGGCGCTTGCGGGTGGCCCAGCCAATGTCGCCACCGGCCAGGTCGGTCACCTGGAAGGGGCCCATGGCAAAGCCGAAGCCGCGCACGGCCGCGTCGATCTCGTAGGGGCTGGCGCCGTCTTCCAGCAGGTAGTCGGCCGCCTGCTTGTAGACAGCCAGGATGCGGTTGCCAATGAAGCCGTCGCACACGCCTGCACGCACGGGCACCTTTTTGAGCTTGCGCGCCAGCTCAAACGCCGTGGCCACCACGTCGGGCGCCACCTGGGCGGGCACCACGATCTCCAGCAGCTTCATGATGTTGGCGGGGCTGAAGAAGTGCAGGCCGATCACGTCCTGCGGGCGGACGGTGGCAGCGGCAATGGCGTCGATGTCGAGGTAGGAGGTGTTGGTGGCCAGCACCGCACCAGGCTTGCACATGCGGTCCAGCTCGCGGAACACGGCCTTCTTGACCTCGATGTCCTCAAACACGGCCTCGATCACCAGATCCACATTGGCGATGTCGGCATAGCTGGTGCTGCCGGTGTAACGCGCCATCACGGCGGCCTTGGCGGTTTCAGTCATACGGCCTTTGGCGACCAGGCCGTTGTAGACCTTTTCCACATTGGCGCGGCCGCGGGCAATGGACTCGGCATCACGCTCAATCATGGTGACGGGCAGGCCTGCATCCAGCGCCGCCACGGCAATGCCCGCGCCCATGGTGCCGCCGCCAATGACGGCAATGCTGGCGACGGGGCGCGGCTGCGCGGCCTGGGCCTCGGGCACCTTGACCACTTCACGCTCGGCAAAAAAGGCGTGGATGAGCCCGGCGCGTTGCGGGCTGTCGATGCATTCCATGAACAGCGCACGCTCGCGGGCCATGCCTTTGTCAAACGGCAGTTGCAGCGCAGCATGCACGCATTCGATGATCTTGAGGGGCGAGAACAGGCCGCGCGACTTCTTGGCGGTCTCGGCCTTCTGTGCGTCCAGCCAGGCCAGCGCAGCCTGCGGCTCGGCAATGGCCAGGTCACGCGTGCGGCGCACGGGGGCGTTGGCAGCCAGCAGTTCGCGCACGTAGGCCAGGCCTGCGGCCAGCGGGTCGGTGCCTTCCACCAGCTTGTCAACCAGGCCGGCCTGCAGCGCGGCCTGCGCTTTGAGGGGCTGGCCGCTGAGCATGAGGGTGGTGGCCACCTGCACGCCCATCAAGCGCGGGGCGCGCTGGGTGCCTCCCGAGCCGGGCAGCAGGCCCAGGTTCACCTCGGGCAGGCCCAGCGTAGCGGCAGGCAATGCCAGGCGGTAATGGGCTGACAGAGCCACTTCGAGACCGCCGCCCAGCGCCGCACCGTGCAGCACGGCCACCACGGGCTTGTTCAGGTTTTCGATGGCGCGGCAGACCTCGGGCAGGATGGGGGCAACCGGTGGCTTGCCGAATTCGCGGATATCCGCCCCGGCAATGAAGGCCTTGCCAGCGCCCACCAGCAGCACGGCCGCCACTGCGGCGTCGGCCTGCGCCTGCTGCATGGCGGCCAACAGGCCCTGGCGCACGGCGGCGCCCAGGGCGTTGACGGGTGGGTTGTCGATGGTGACGACAAGCACATCGCCCTGCAGCGCGGTGGTGACAACGGAAGATGCGGGAATGGCGGCGCCCATGCTGGAAAGTCTCCTGGTCGATGGCTATTGACTGCCTGTGAATGACTCGGTGATTGTTGATGCGTGAAGTTATCTTGACAATTACATAGCCCGTTGACAGACTGTCAAACGCCTTTTGACAAACACCCCCGCAACGGCATCCCGCGCCGCCTCCCTGTTCAATGGAACTCACCTCCCTCACCGTGCTGGTCGACATCCTCGATGCCGGCAACCTCAGCCAGGCCGCCCGCAACCTGAAGATGTCCCGTGCCAACGTCAGCTACCACCTGCACCAGTTGGAAAAATCGGTGGGTGTACAGCTGGTGCGCCGGACCACGCGCCGGGTAGAGCCCACCGAGGTGGGGCTGCGCCTGTACGCCCATGGCCGCGCCATTCAGAACGAAATGCTGGCCGCGCGCGAGACCATTGCCACGCTGGGCCAGGGCCTGCAGGGGCGCGTGGGCCTGAGCGTGCCCAGTGGCTACGGGCAGATGGTGATGTCAGACTGGCTGATCGACTTCAAGCGGCTGTACCCTGGCATCGTGCTGGATGTGCGCTTTGAAAATCGGGTGGACGACCTCATCCGCGATGAGGTGGACATCGCCATCCGCGTGATGCCCGAGCCCCCACCCACGCTGGTGGCGCGCGACCTGGGCAGCGTGCGCTACATCGCCTGCGCATCGCGGGGGTACGCCGAGGCGCATGGGCTGCCCCAAAGCTTTGAAGCGCTGCAGGCCGCGCCGGTGATCACCGCAGGGGTGGTGGGCAAGCAGCTGCGCCTGCGCGGGTACCGGGGTGACCAGCGCCAGGAAGCCCTGCTGGAGCCCACCCTCATTTCGGAGCACTTTCCGTTTCTGCGCCAGGGCATCCTGGCAGGGCTGGGCGTAGGGCTGGTACCCGACTACGTGGTGCAGGACGCCGTGTCCAGTGGGGAAGTGCTGACCACGCTGGACGACTGGCGGCTGAGTATTTTTGGCACCCAGATGTTCATGCTCTACATGCCCAACCGCCACCAGACGCGTGCGGTGCGCACGTGCATTGACTACCTGCTGGGGCGGGCCCTGCCCGCAGCCGAGCCAGGCGCAACAGCGAAGGCCGAATCAGCGCCTTGATCGATTCCCGATACAAGAGCGGGCGCAGGTGCTGAATGGATAGTCGTCAAAAGCTATATTTTTTATAGCAAAAACATCCATCTGCACCTTTGTCCTCAAACCGGGTGGCTTCGCCGCACGTCGATGCGGCGCCGGGCGTCAGATCCGCCCTTCCTCCACCGCATGGCACGCAATGCGGATGCCACCAATGCTCTTGAGCTGGGGGCGCTCGGTGCGGCAGCGGTCGTTCACATGCGGGCAGCGGGGGTTGAAAGCGCAACCGGGTGGTGGGTTCAGCGGGTTGGGCACCTCGCCCTGCACGGGGGTGCGGGCCTTGCCGGTGTCGTGCATCTTGGGGATGGCATCGAGCAGCATGCGGGTGTACGGGTGGCGGGGCGTGTCAAACAGTGTGTGTTTGTCGGCCAGTTCCACCAGGCGGCCCAGGTACATCACGCCGACCTGATCGCTCACATGGCGCACCACAGCGAGGTTGTGGCTGATGAACAGGTAGGTGAGCTGCCGCTCGCGCTGCAGGTCCTTCATGATGTTGAGCACCTGGGCCTGCACCGACACGTCAAGCGCACTGGTGGGCTCGTCGCACACCAGGAACTCGGGCTCGGTGGCCAGGGCGCGCGCGATGGAGATGCGCTGGCGCTGGCCGCCGGAGAACTGGTGCGGGTATTTCACCATGTCCAGCGGCGACAGGCCCACGGACTTGAGCAGTTCGCCCACGCGCTGCTTGAGCTCGGCCTTGTCGGTGATGAGGCCATGCTCCTTGAGCGGCTCGCCAATGATGTCTTCGACCAGCCAGCGGGGGTTCAGGCTGGCATACGGGTCCTGGAAGATCATCTGGATGCGGCGACGCATGGCCTTGGCGTCGTTGCCCTTGAAAGCGGCGTGTGCGTCCTGGTTGTCAAATGTGAGGCCGCCGCGTGTGGGCTCGTACAAACCCACCAGCAGGCGCGCCACGGTGCTTTTGCCGCAGCCAGATTCGCCCACCAGGGCCAGGGTCTTGCCTTTTTCGATCTCGAAACTCACGCCGTCCACCGCATGCAGCAGCGTGCGGGGCTTGCGCTCGATCACGCGGTTGAGCCAGGGGGCGGACACGTCAAAAGTCTTGGCCAGGTCGTGTGCCTGCACCAAGGCCTTGCTGTTGCCAGCGGTTGCGCGAGGGGTTGGTACGGCGCTCATGCAGCCACCCCAGCTTTCGTTGTGGCGCCGGCGTGTAGCCAGCAGGCGGCGCGGGTGGAGCCTGCGTCCATCAGGTCGGGGCGGTCGGTCATGCAGCGGTCAAAGGTCTTGGGGCAGCGCGGGTTGTAGGCGCAGCCCTGGGGAATGGCGTTCAGGCGGGGCATGGCTCCGTCGATCTGGTTCAGGCGTTCACGGTCCACCGTCATGTCGGGGATGGAGGCCATGAGCCCGCTGGTGTACGGGTGCGACGGCTTGTTGATGACGTCGTGCACGGGGCCGATCTCGGCCACGCGCCCGGCATACAGCACGGCCACGCGGTCGCAGGTCTCGGCGATCACGCCCATGTCGTGGGTGATCAGCATCACGGCCGCACCGCGCGATTTGCAGATGTTCTTGAGCAGCGTGATGATCTGCGCCTGGATGGACACGTCGAGCGCCGTGGTGGGCTCATCGGCCACGATGAGCTTGGGCTCGGCCGCCAGGGCCAGGGCAATCACCACGCGCTGGCGCATGCCGCCGGAGAACTGGTGCGGGTAGTGGTCGATGCGCTCTGCAGCGGCCGGAATGCCGGTGTCTTGCAGCAGCGCAATGGCACGCTGGCGGGCCTCGGCGGGCGTGACCGGCAGGTGGGCCAGGATGGTTTCAGTGAGCTGTCGGCCCACGGTGTACAGCGGGTTCAGCGAGGTCAACGGGTCTTGAAAGATCGCGCCGATGCGGCGGCCACGGATGTGACGCATTTCCTCATTGCTGAGGTTGTCGATGCGCTGGCCTTCGAGCAGGATCTGGCCAGATGCCACGCGGCCCGGGGGCTCCAGCAGGCCGATGATGGCAGCGCCAGTGAGCGATTTGCCCGCGCCGGACTCCCCCACCACGCCCAGGATCTCGCCGGGTGCAATGGAGAAGGAAATGTCGTCCAGGGCGCGCAGGGTACCGCGGCGGCCCGGGAATTCGACAACGAGGTTTTTGACTTCTAGGAGAGACATGGAATGTGTGCCTGCTTCAAAAATACTGCGAATGCCAGTCAACGCAGGCGAGGGTTCAGCGCGTCACGCAGCCAGTCACCCAGCAGGTTCACGGACAGGGCGATCAGCACCAGCATGGCGCCAGGGAACACGGTGATCCACCATTCGCCGGAGAACAGGTAGTCGTTGCCGATGCGGATCAGCGTGCCCAGCGAGGGCGATGTGGGCGGTGCGCCCACGCCCAGGAAGGACAGTGTGGCCTCGGTGATGATGGCCGTGGCCACCTGGATGGTGGCGAGCACCATCACGGGGCCCATCACGTTGGGCAGCACGTGCTTGCGCATGATGCGAAGGGGCGAGACGCCCGTCACGCGGGCGGCCTGCACGTATTCCTTGTTGCGCTCGACCAGGGTGGAGCCGCGCACAGTGCGCGCGTACTGCACCCAGCCCGTGAGCGAGATGGAGATGATCAGCACACCAAAGGCCAGGGACTCGTGCGCGTTGGGGAACAGCGCACGGCCCACACCCGCAATCAGCAGCGCCACCAGGATGGCGGGGAACGACAGCATCACGTCGCACAGGCGCATGAGCACGGCATCGATCCAGCCGCCGCGAAAGCCGGCCAGCAGTCCAAACGCCACGCCCACCACCACGGAGAGCACCACCGAGGCGAGGCCCACCACAAGGGAAATGCGCGCGCCATAGATGAGGGCGGAAAGAATGTCCCGGCCCTGGTCGTCGGTGCCCAGGGGGTACTTCATGGAGCCTTCGGCGCTCCAGGCCGGGGGCAGCCGCGCGTCGCTGAGTTCGAGCGTGGCCAGGTCAAAGGGGTTATGGGGCGCGACCCATCCGGCAAATACCGAACAGAACACACAGATCAGCGCGATGGCAGCGGCCACCATCGCCATGGGCGATGTGCGAAAGCTGTAGCCAACATCGCTGTCAAACCAACGGGCAAGGGTTGTTTTCATTGTGGGAAACCAGTAAACAAGCACCAACGCAGAGCCCGGGTAGCGGCCATGCGTTGGTGTGGACTTTCAAAGAACCGGTCGTTCTCTCTTTTCTCTGCGATCGACTAACGTAGGGACTTCTGCGCCCCTTCTTACTTGGTGATGCTCATCCACTTGAAGTGCATGAAGTTGTCGGCCAGTTGCACGAGCTTGACGTTCTTGCCCACGCCCCAAGCCAGCGCTTGCTGGTGCAGGGGAATGTGGCCTACATCGGCCGCGTGCAGATCGAAGACTTCCTTGATCATCGCGTTGCGCTTGACCTTGTCGGTCTCGGCCTGGATCTTGAGTGTCAGCTCATCCACCTTGGGGTTGCAGTAGGCGCCCAGGTTGAACTGGCCGGACCCCTTGTCATCAACGCAGCGCATGAGGGCGTTGAGCGCGTTGTGCGAGTCGTAGGTGGCGGGCGTCCAGCCCAGCATGTAAAAGCTGGTGTCGCGGCGCAGCACCTTGGGGAAGTAGGTGCCCTTGGTTTCGGCCTGCAGGTTGATCTTGACGTTGATGCGCGAGAGGTTGGCGGCCACTGTCTGGCAGATGCGGCCATCATTCACGTAGCGGTCGTTCGGGCAGTTCATGGCCACTTCGAAGCCGTTGGGATAGCCGGCTTCGGCCATCAGCTTCTTGGCAGCTTCGACGTCGTAGGGAAGGCGCTTCGCGTCAGGCTGGAAGCCATTGATGCCGGGACCCACGAGCAGGGCCGAGGGGTTGGATGCACCACGCATCACGGTCTTCTTGATCCCTTCGATGTCGATGGCCTGGTAGAAGGCCTGACGCACACGCTTGTCCTTGAAGGGGTTCTTGCCCTTGACGCTGGAGTACAGCAGCTCGTCACGCTTTTGGTCCATGCCCAGGAAGATGGTGCGCAGTTCGGGGCCGGTGATGGCACGTGTGTTGGCGCTGCCGTTCACGCGCTCGATGTCCTGCACAGGCACGGGTTCCATCACGTCAACCTCGCCGGACAGCAGGGCGGCCACACGGGTCGCATCGTTGCCAATGGGGGTGAACACGACTTCGCTGACGTTGCCTTCGATCTTGCCCCAGTAGCTGCCGTTACGTGTGAACACCGAACGCACGTTGGGCTGGCGCTCACGCAGACGGAAGGGGCCCGTGCCGTTGGCACGGAACGAGGCGGCGTTCTCGATGCCCTTGCGGCGGTCCACCGGGCCCAGGGCCTGGTTGGTCTCGCACCACTTCTTGCTCATCATGTACACGAGCGAGATCACGTCGGGCAGGATGGGGAACGGAGTCTTGGTTTCGATTTCGACCGTGTGGTCGTCGATCTTGCGCACTTCCTTGAAGTCGTTGGTGTAGCTCTTCATGTCCGAGCCTTCCACCTGGGTGCGCCCGAAGCTGAACACCACGTCATCGGCCGTGAAAGGCGTGCCGTCGTGGAATTGCACGCCCTTGCGCAACTCGAAACGCCACACGGTGGGCGACGTCTGCTTCCAGCTCGTCGCCAGGGCAGGCGCGAGGCTCAGGTCCTTGTTGCGGCCGACCAGCGGCTCATAGACGTTGCCGGTGACGCTCAGCTGCAGCGACTCGTTGAGCGAGTGGGGGTCCATCGACAGGGAATCGCCCTGGTTGGCGATGCGGATGGTCTGAGCTTGGGCCACCAGGCTCGCCGCCGCCAATGCGGTAAAGAGAGCGGTCAGAGCGATTTTTTTATGGAATTTCATGGAAACCTCCAGGTTGGGGAAAGCGGGGTGAAAGGGTTGGGCCGTGGCGCGGTAGTGCAAATGGGCAGGCAGGCTGGACGGTGCTTCAAGCTGCAGCCAAAGGCATGGCCTGCTCGATAAGGCTTGCGTGCAGCGCCGAGCCCAGGGGCAGGATGTCGTCGTTGAAGTCGTAGCGGCTGTTGTGCAAGGCGCTGCCACTGGCCCCTGTGCCCTGGCCGATGCGCAGATAGGCACCGGGGCGGGTCTGGAGCATGAAGGCGAAGTCCTCGGCGCCCATACTGGGCTCCAGGTCACGCACCACATGGTCGGCACCCAGCAGGGATTCGGCCACGTCGCCGGCAAAGATGGCTTCGCTTTCGCTGTTGATCGTGGCCGGGTAGATGCGCTCGTAGTGCACCGTGGCCGTGGCGCCAAAGCCCAGGGCGATGGCGTTGCACAGCTCCTTGAGGCGCTTTTCCACCATCTCCTGCACTACCGGATCGAATGTCCGCACGGTGCCCACCAGCGTGGCAGAGCCCGGCAGCACACTGAAGGCCCCCAGGTCGCCAGCCTGTGCGGCGCAGATGCTGACCACGGCGCTTTCAATGGGGCGCACATTGCGCGAGACGATGCTTTGCGCGGCCGTAATGATGTGCGCGGCCACAACCAGCACGTCCACCGTCTGGTAGGCATGGGCACCGTGGCCGCCACGTCCCGTGATCTCGATGGTGAAGCGATCCGCCGCAGCCATCATGGGGCCGGAGTTGATGCCCACGGTGCCGGGCTTCATCGCGGGCCAGTTGTGCATGGCGTAGATGGACTGCACCGGGAAGCGGTCAAACAGCCCGTCTTCCATCATCACACGGGCCCCGGCAAAACCTTCTTCGCCCGGCTGAAACACGAGCACGGCTGTGCCGTCGAAGTTGCGGGTCTCGGCCAGGTAGCGCGCAGCCCCCACCAGCATGGCGGTGTGGCCGTCGTGGCCGCAGCCATGCATGAGGCCGGGCTTGCACGACTTCCAGGAGAAATCGTTGTGCTCGGCCAGCGGCAGCGCATCCATGTCAGCACGCAGGCCCACCATGCTGCCACTGGAGGTGCTGCGGCCGCGGATCACGCCCACGACTCCCGTGCGGCCAATGCCGTCGTGGATCTCGTCCACGCCGCAGAGCTTCAGAGCCTCTTTGACGCGCGTGCTGGTGTAGATCTCCTCGAAACCCAGCTCAGGGTGGGCGTGCAGGTCCCGGCGCAGCGCGGTCAGCTCGGGGTGGTACTGCGCAATGTGCGCAAACGCCCGGCCACCGGCCTTCAGGCGGGGGCCCTGCATCAGTGGCCTCCTGCCTTGCCTACGCGCAGGCGAGGGTCGACCGCGAAATACAACAGGTCCACCACCAGATTGATCACCACAAAGATCAAGGCAATCAGGCACAGGTAGGCGGCCATCACCGGAATGTCGGCAAAGGTTACGGCCTGGATGAACAGCAGGCCCATGCCGGGCCACTGGAACACGGTCTCGGTGATGATGGCGAAGGCAATCAGACCACCCAGCTGCAGGCCGGTGATGGTCATCACGGGCACCAGCGTGTTCTTGAGCGCATGGCCGAAGTGGATGGCGCGATTGGACAGGCCCCGGGCGCGTGCGAACTTGATGTAGTCGGTGCGCAGCACCTCCAGCATTTCTGCGCGCACCAGCCGCATGATCAGCGTGAGCTGGAAAATCGCCAGCGTGATGGCAGGCAGCGTGATGTGGTGCCAGCCCTTGGCCTTGAGCAGGCCAGTGCTCCACCATCCCATCTGTACCACTTCACCGCGCCCGAAGCTGGGAAACCAGCCCAGGGTGACAGCGAAGACCAGGATCAGCAGGATGCCGATCAGGAACGTTGGCAGCGACACGCCCAGCAGTGAGATGGTCATGAACAGCTGGCTCGTAAAGGTGCCGCGCTTGAGGGCTGCATACACGCCCATGGGTACGCCAATGACCAGGGCCAGGAAAGCAGCCACCAAGGCCAGCTCCAGTGTGGCGGGAAAGCGCTCTGCAATCAGCCGCGAAACCTTGGCACCCTGGCGCAGGCTCAGGCCGAATTCGCCCTGGGCTGCGTTGACCAAAAAATGCCAGAACTGTACGAAAAAGGGCTTGTCCAGACCGAGCGAGGCGCGCAGTTCGCGGATCTGCTCGGGGGTGGCGTCCTGGCCCAGCAGGAACACCACAGGGTCTCCCACGTACTGGAACAGCATGAAGGAGATGAAGGCCACCGTGACCATGACAATCACAGCCTGTATCAGGCGGCGCAATATAAAGGCGAGCATCAGAGAGTCGATTGAGTGTTCGATGGGAACGCCACAGCCACTTTTGATGGCAGGGCGCTGGCAGGCAATAAGCGGTCGTCAAACCGGACCAGAAAACAAAACAAAGAAAGCAAGGGCCTCTAGGGATGACCTGTATCACTCCCTGCGGTCTGTGATAGCGCGGCCTCGGGCGGTCCGCTGCGTTGCTTTTCTTGCCAATAGCTTGGCTATTGGCTGCAAAAAGACGCCTTGCGGCCCATCCCGATCCGCACTACCACAGCCTCACGAGGGTTATGCAGGTCATCCCCAGGCCCTTGCTCTCAGTGTGTCAGGCACCGGTCAATTCACCTTGACGGTGCGCATATCCACACGGTTATCCGCGCGGTGAACCAGTTCAATGTTCTTCTTCACGGCCCATGGGATCACCTGGTCATGCAGAGGAATGTGGGACACGGTGTCGTTGGACAGTTGCAGCGCTTCCGTCAGCATGCGGGCGCGCACGGGTGCATCGGTTTCTGCCTTGATGCGGTCCACCAGATAGTCCATGCGCTGGTTGCTGTAGCGGCCCACGTTGTAGTTGCCGTCACCACCTTGACCCACAGTGCGGACCAGCGATTGCAGGCTGTACAGCGCGTCGAAGGTCGGCACGCCCCAGCCCAGCATGTAGATGCTGGCTTCGTAGCGCTGGATCATCGGGAAGTAATTGACCAGGGGCAGCGTGCGCAGCTTGGCCTTCACGCCCACGCGCGACCACATGGCGGTCACGGCCTGGCAGATGGCTTCGTCATTGATGTAGCGGTTGTTGGGGCAGGCAAAGTCCACCTCAAAACCATCGGGATAGCCGGCCTCCGCCAGCAGCTTCTTGGAAGCTTCCACGCTGTAGGGGAAACGCTTGCCAACGGCCTCGGTGTAGCCTGCTACCTGTGGGGCCACGATGGTGCCCGTGGGCTTGCCCAGGCCACGCATGATGTTGCGGGAAATGGTTTCTGCGTCAATCGCCTGGTACAGGGCCTTGCGCACGCGCACGTCCTTGAGCGGATTTTTGCCCTTGATGTTGGAGCCTGGCAGTTCGTCGCGGAACTGATCCATGCCCAGGAAGATGGTGCGGTTCTCAATGCCGTCAATCACCTTGAGGTCGGGGCTGGCGCGCAAGCGGCCCAGATCCTGCGGGGTGGGGTCGAGGACCATGTCCACCTCACCTGAGATCAATGCCGCAATCCGGGTGGCGTTCGACTTGATGGGCGTATAGACGATCTCGGTCACGTTGCCATCCATCTTGCCCCACCAGTTGGGGTTGCGCTTGAACACCATCTTCACGTCAGGCTGCCACGATTCCAGCGTGTAGGGACCGGTGCCCATGGCATTGCGGTGGGCAAAGTTTTCATCGCTGCCCTTGATGTCTTTGGGGTCGACCGACTTGTTCTTTTCCGCCCAGGCCTTGCTCATCATGCGCAGTTCGGTCATCTGGCGCAGCAGCACGGGGTTGGGCGCGGTCAGGATGACGTCGATGGTTTGCGCATCCACCTTGTTGATCTTGCTGATGCCCTGGATGTAGGGAGTGAAGTTCGATGTCTTGGCCATCGCGCGCTGCAGCGAATACACCGCGTCGTCGGCGGTGAAGGCCGAACCATCATGGAACTTCACGCCTTGGCGCAGCGTGAAACGCACCTGCGTGGGACTGATTTCTTTCCAGGCCGTTGCCAGCACGGGTTCTACGTCAAAGGTCTTGCTGTTGTAGTAAACCAGGCTTTCATACACATTCGCATGGATGCCATTCTGGAGCGCGTTGTTCTGGGAATGGATATCCCAGGTCGCGATTTCCCCCTGACTTGCCCATTTGAAGGGCTTGGCATGCAGGGCTGGTGCTGCAAGCAGTGCAGCAGCCGCAGCCACCGACAAAAGACTGTATTTGAGTTTCATGGAACCCTCTTGAATAAAAGTTTTACTATGCAGTAAAGGTTGCTCTATAGCCAACGGGAAATCCCTGAATCCCGGGCACTACGAAGGGCCTCTAAGGGCTGATTTTGTAGGGAAGCAGCACGCAAGGATGGTGCCAAGAATCTGCACCAAAGCAAACAAGAGGAAGAAACCTCGGAGACAGTGCGAAGGATGCCATTGCCCGACGTCAACCGACCGATCCGTAGGGCGGATGTACCCGGAGTTACATACAGGAAGTCCGAACAACCAACCACCAAGCACAAATCAGCAGACAAAAAAAAGCCGCCCGAAGGCGGCTTTTTTAGCTTTGATACCGGTAACTGGCCAGAAGCCAGTCTCGATATTAGAAGCTGTGACGGATACCGAAGTCGTAGCCGTTGGAGTTGTCGTTTGCCGAGGTCAGCGAAGCGCCGTTCAGAGCAGTACCAGCACCGTTCTTGTTGCTCACGTGAGCGTACGTAGCGTACAGAGCCGTGCGCTTGGACAGGTTGTGGACATAACCCAGAGCAAGCTTGTTCGTGCGTGGGTCAGCACCAACAACTTCTGCCTTGTAGGTGGAGTAAGACAGACGAACTTCGCCAGCGCCCACTGGAATCAGGCCACCAATCAAGAATCCCTTGCCGTCTGCACGGTCTGCACGGTTGTTGTTGTCTTGGTTGTAGTGGGCCATGATCTTGGCAACGCCCAGATCGTACTGACCACCGATGTTCACCGTCTTGATGTTGCCGAGCGCAACATTCTTCGTGTCAGAGAAAGCCAATGCAACATTGATGGGACCGTTGGCATAACCAGCGCGCAAGGCCAAGCCATTGCCGTCCTTCTTGGTGGCCGTACCGCTCAGGTTTTCACCCATGTAGTACTGAACTTGGCCGTAGAAGCCACCCAGATTGCCGGGCAAAAAGTAGCCAATGGAGTTCGAAGCACGAACGTTCGTGTATCCGCCGCCAGCGTAAGCTGCGGGAGTAGCGATAGAGCCAATACCCATAGTTTGGGTGGTGCCAACGCCATTCGTGCCAAACGGATCAAAAACGGTCAGGTTCCAGAATTGGGGGGTGTAGTCACGACCCAGACGCACTTCACCGAAGCCGCCGTTCAGGCTGACGGTCGAACGACGGTTGAAGGTCAGGCCGCCACCGCCAGTGGAGCCGCTAGCTTGGTTGTTGGTGCTGGTGTTAGCGCCGGAACCGTTGTCATTGTTCACGCCAGCTTCGAGCCAGAACGAAGCGGACATGCCGCCACCCAGATCTTCAACACCGCGGAAGCCCAGACGGCTGCTGTTGTAGCCGGAGTTCGTCAGTTGGGACTTATTGCCGGCACTACCGGAACCGTATGCGTAGGTAGCGTCAACGATACCGAACAGGGTTACGGACGATTGAGCCATTGCAGCGCCGGAAGCAGCCAGCACAGCCAGGGCAATCAGGGATTTTTTCATTGCGAGTTACTCCAAGGTTAAACATCGGGCTCCGGTACGGGGGGTCTATGGTGAAAGCACCTGCACAGTCCCGCCGGTTCCCCGGGCCAACCTCCTGGTGGGGAAGTTGCTCTTATTGCACCAGACCCGGCCAGGTTTCGCAAAGGAATTCACCCACAATCGACCCGAAAGGGAAAAATCGTTGCAGTGTTGCAACATTTCCATGAACCCCGGCAAAATCGATCTGCTGCGCCTTGTGGCGGCTCCTGCCAGCGCCCGAGATTTGTATCCAAGTGAAAATTGTGTTTCTGCGCTCTTGCCAACCTGAAAGCCTCCATGGACTCTTTGCTAATTGCGGCTGACACCGCACTGCGCACACTTTTTGCAACACCCCGGGCATCGGAGCCCACGCCGGCGCGCGGCATGGACGAAGGAGCGCTCGACCCCACCCAGAAGAAGCTGGCGGGGGCGCTGATGCGTGTCAACCACGTGGGCGAAGTCTGCGCACAAGCCCTGTACACCGCGCAGGCAGCCGTCACGCGCGATCCCG
Source organism: Acidovorax sp. JMULE5 (assembly GCF_013376875.1). Classification (GTDB taxonomy): domain Bacteria; phylum Pseudomonadota; class Gammaproteobacteria; order Burkholderiales; family Burkholderiaceae_C; genus Acidovorax; species Acidovorax facilis. The sequence goes on along the minus strand of NZ_CP035951.1, from coordinate 4,651,685 downwards.
CGCTCCGTGCCCACTTGTTGGAGGCCGCCCGCGAAGAAACCGACCACTTGGCCTGGACCCAGCAGCGCCTGGACGCGCTGGGCGCCCGGCCCAGCCTGCTGAACCCCCTGTGGTTTGCGGGCGCCTTCGCGCTGGGGCTGGTCGCCGCCAAGGTCAGCGACCGGGCAAGCCTGGGTTTTGTGGCGGAAACGGAAAACCAGGTGGCGGCGCACCTGCAAAGCCACCTCGCACGGCTTCCCGCACAAGACCTGCCCTCACGGGCCGTGGTGGCCCGCATGAAGGACGACGAGGAGCGCCATGCCGCCCAGGCCCGGGCATCGGGCGCACTGGAACTTCCGCCCCCCGCCCGGGCGGCGATGAAGGTAGCAGCCAAGGTAATGACCACCACCGCACACTACCTCTGACGACGGCCCGGGCGTACGCTATGGGTGCGCCAGAGGTATCGCGCGTCTGCCGCCTCAAAAACTGTCGCAGCCCAGGCCAGGGATGCCGAGCCAGGGCCGCCCCGCAGCGAAGGCGTCGTCCCCCTGGGGGGAGGCGCCGCAGGCGACTCAGGGGGGGTAAATTCAAATTTCGACCACCTCAAACCCGGTGGTGATCTCCGCCGTCTTGCCCAGCATGATGCTGGCCGAGCAGTATTTGTCGTGGCTCATGGTGATCGCGCGCTCTACCGCAGCGGGCGGGATGCCCTTGCCCGTCACGGTGAAATGCATGTGGATCTTGGTGAACACCTTGGGATCGGTCTGGGCGCGTTCGGTGGTCAGCTTGACGCTGCAGCCTCGCACATCGTGGCGGCCCCGCTTGAGGATGAGCACCACGTCATAGGCCGTGCAGCCGCCCGTGCCAGCCAACACGGTCTCCATGGGCCGGGGCGCCAGGTTCTGGCCGCCGTTGGCCGGATTGGCGGCATCGGGCGCGCCATCCATCGTTAAAACATGGCCGCTGCCGGTCTCGGCCACAAAGCCCATGCCAGAACGGGTTCCTGTGCCTCCGGTCCAGCTGACTGTGCATTCCATGGTGTATCTCCTTTTTGGTGCGTGGTTTTTTCGCACGGAATGGCCCGGCGAAATAAAAATTTGGTGTTGATTTTGCTGCAATGCAACAAGACTCGCGCTAAACTTCCCCCAAGCGCTGCTTTTTCTGGATGGAAAAGGCAGATGGCAAGAAGCCCGGTTTCCGGCACTTGTCCCGCACCGATTGTCTCCTCCATCTCCTCAAAGGATGGATTAGCCCCAGGCCTCACGGCCCGGGGCTTTTTTTTTGGCTGAACCGGCATCGATGCGCCCTCCCGCTGCGAATCAGCCCCAAAAAACCGACCCCCTATGATGTGGACCCCCCCCGCTGCCCCGTGGCGGCCCCACCTGCCCTGCCATGACCCAGCACCTCACCCCCGCCGACTACCTGAAAAAAATCCTGACCGCCCGCGTGTACGACGTGGCGGTGGAGTCGGCGCTGGAGCCCGCCAAGAACCTCAGCCGCCGCCTGCACAACAAAGTGCTGCTCAAGCGCGAGGACCAGCAGCCCGTGTTCAGTTTCAAGCTGCGGGGCGCCTACAACAAGATGGCGCACCTCACGCCCGAGCAGCTGGCACGCGGCGTGATCTGCGCGTCGGCCGGCAACCACGCGCAAGGCGTGGCCATGAGCGCCCACAAGCTGGGCACCCGCGCGGTCATCGTGATGCCGACCACCACGCCGCAGCTCAAGATCGACGCCGTGAAGACGCTGGGCGGCGAGGTCGTGCTGTTTGGCGAGAGCTATTCCGACGCCTACGGGCACTCGGTCAAGCTCGAAAAGGAACAGGGCCTGACGTTTGTGCACCCGTTCGACGATCCGGACGTCATTGCCGGCCAGGGCACCATCGCCATGGAGATCCTGCGCCAGCTGCAAAGCCTGGGCAGCAACCAGCTCGACGCCGTGTTTGTGGCCATTGGCGGCGGCGGGCTCATCTCGGGCGTGGCCAACTACATCAAGGCCGTGCGGCCCGAGATCAAGGTGATCGGCGTGCAGATGAACGACTCGGACGCCATGATCCAGTCCGTCAAGGCGCACGAGCGCGTGACGCTGGCCGACGTGGGTTTGTTCTCGGACGGCACCGCCGTCAAGCTGGTGGGCGAGGAGACTTTCCGCATCGCCCACAGCGGCCTGGTGGACGAGTTCATCACCGTGGACACCGACGCCGTCTGCGCCGCCATCAAGGACATCTTTGTGGACACGCGCAGCATTGTCGAGCCTGCCGGGGCCTTGGCCGTGGCGGCCATCAAGCAGTACGTTGCTGAAAAGAAAACCAAGGGCGAAACCTACGCCGCCATCCTGTGCGGCGCCAACATGAACTTCGACCGCCTGCGCTTTGTGGCCGAGCGCGCCGAGGTGGGCGAGGAGCGCGAGGCGCTTCTGGCCGTCACCATCCCCGAAGAACGCGGCAGCTTTCGCCGCTTTTGCGAGGTGGTGGGCGGCCTGCCCGGCGGCCCGCGCAACGTGACCGAGTTCAACTACCGCATCAGCGACGCCGCCCAGGCCCATGTGTTCGTGGGCATCACCACCAATGGCAAGGGCGAGTCGGAGAAAATCGCCAAGAACTTCGGCCGCCACGGCTTCGAGGCACTGGACCTGACGCACGACGAACTGGCCAAGGAGCATCTGCGCCACCTGGTGGGCGGGCATTCGGCGCTCGCGCAGGACGAGCGCCTGATGCGCTTCACCTTCCCCGAGCGGCCCGGCGCGCTGCTCAAGTTTTTGAGCCTGATGCAGCCGACCTGGAACATCAGCCTGTTCCACTACCGCAACCAGGGCGCCGACTATGGCCGCATCCTCGTGGGCATGCAGGTGCCGCCCGAAGACGCCGCCACGTTCGACGCCTTCCTGGCCACGCTGGGCTATCCGTATGTGGAAGAGACGCTGAACCCGGCCTACCGGCTGTTCCTGCGATCCAAGTAACCAAAATATGGGCCAAATTGGCCTCCAGCGCTTATCCATAAAGCGCTAGCAGCTATCAAATCTGACATAGCCCCAGCCAACCCATGCAAGCCCTGCGCCACTATCTGCTGGCCGTGCAGTTTTTCACCCGCATCCCGGTCACTGGTCGGCTGGCCGACTGGGTCGGCTACAGCCCCGCCATGCTGCGGGCCAGCGCGGCGCACTTTCCGGGCATTGGCTGGCTGGCCGCGCTGCTGTCCACGGGCGTCTATGCCGCATTGCACTGGGCCCTGGCGCCCAACCCACTGGGCTCCACCGTGGCCGCCGTGTTCTGCACCATCGCAACGGTGCTGATGACCGGCGGCTTTCACGAGGATGGGCTTGCCGACGTGGCCGATGGCCTGGGCGGCAGCGCCGATCGCGAGCGGGCACTCGACATCATGAAGGACTCACGCATTGGCGCCTTCGGGGCCATGGCGCTGGTGCTGGCGCTGCTGGCCAAGCTCAGCCTGCTGGCGCTGCTGGGTGCCCACAGCCTGCTGGCCGCCGTGGCCGCGCTGGTGGGGGCGCATGTGCTGTCGCGTTTCTGGCCGCTGCTCATCGTGCGCAGCCTGCCGCATGTGGGCGACACCGCCCGGTCCAAAAGCAAGCCGCTGGCCGACCAGATTTCGGGCGGCGCGCTGCTGGCGGCATTTTTGTGGTGTTTTATGCCGCTAGCGCTTGTCTATCAAGCGCAATCAGCTATTTATTTTATAGCATCCGTACTCTGCAGCGCCCTTGCCGCCGCCTGGATGGCCCGCTGGTTCGCGCGCAGGCTGCAGGGTTTTACCGGCGACTGCCTGGGTGCCACGCAGCAGGTCAGCGAAATCGGCTTTTACCTGGGCGCGGCGCTGGCCTTGCGCTGGATGTGACCGGCGCCCCCCCCAAAACTCGCCTTTGGCTGGTACGCCACGCCCAGCCGCTGGTGGCACCCGGCACCTGCTACGGGGCGCTGGACATCCCCGCCGACCCCGCCGCCACGCGCGCTGCCGCAGAGCACCTGGCCGCCGCGCTGCCCCCCCAGGCGCGGGTGATTCACTCCACGCTACAAAGATGCGAGCAGCTTGCGATAGAGCTTCAAGCGCTGCGGCCCGATTTGGTATCAAAACCCGACGCCCGCCTGCGCGAAATGGACTTTGGCAGCTGGGAGGGGCAGGCCTGGGAGGCCATTGCCCGCAGCGACATCGACGCCTGGACGGCCGCCTTCGCAAGCTACCGCCCTGGCCTGGGGGAAAACCTGGCGGCGGTGCTGGCCCGCGTGGCGGCTGCGCTGCAGGACCACGGCCCCGGGGCCACACAGGATGTGGTGTGGATCACCCACGCCGGGGTCATCCGCAGCATGGCGTGGCTGAAGGCGCACGGCAACGGCGTGCTGCCGCGCTCGGAAGAATGGCCCGTTGCCGCGCCGGGCTGGGGCGAGTGGGAGAGGATCGAACTGGGATAGGAGCCGGAGCCCCCTGCCCCGGCATCAAGCATCAACGCTTGAGCGGCATGTCCAGCGTGAGGGTGGCGGGGCCACCAGCATCGCGCCCCAGTTGCGCCTGGCGTGGGCCCAGCGCCTGCAGCACCAGCCCTTCATCCACCGCGGCGCCCACGCGGAAAGGCTTGGCGGGCTTTCCATCCACCGCGATCAGCGCGGCGCCGCCCCCGCTGTTGCGGCCCGAGAGTACCCCGATCAGTGCGAAGCGGCTGGCCAGTGTTGCCACCGGGGCGGCTGCGACCACCCCCGGGGCGGCGGGCGCAGCCCCCAGCAGCCGGGCCAGAGCCTGCGCATCGGGCGCCACGGGGGGTGGTAGCACCACGGGCGCAGCGGCTCCGGCCGCAGGGGCCGACAGGCGCAGCCCCCAAAAAACCACGCTGGCGCCTGCGGCGGCCCATAGCGCCAGAGTCCCCAGGCGGACGCCCCATTTGCTGTACGTATTGGTCACCATGCGGGGATTATGATTCACGCGATTCGACCATCCGAGAGACCGCCAGCAGTGAACACTTCTTTCCCCCTCCTCTTGCGCTCCGCCCGCCACCGCCTGGCCACGAACGTGGCCCGTGGCTTCACCCTCATCGAGCTGATGGTGGTGCTCGTCATCATCGGCGTGCTGGCCGCCCTCATCGTGCCCAATGTGCTGGAACGCGCCGACGACGCCCGCGTGACCGCTGCCCGCACCGACATCACCAACATCATGCAGGCGCTCAAGCTGTACCGCCTGGACAACCAGCGCTACCCCACGGCCGAACAAGGCCTGCAATCGCTGATCGCCAAGCCCAGCTCGGGCCCCGTGCCCAACAACTGGAAGCTGTACCTCGAAAAACTGCCCAACGACCCCTGGGGCCGTCCGTACCAGTACCTGAACCCTGGCATCAAGGGCGAGATCGACGTGATGTCGTTCGGCGCCGATGGGCAGTCGGGCGGTGAAGGCAAGGATGCCGATATTGGCAGTTGGCAATGACGACCGGCTCTTCGCGACAGACCCCTGCTCCATGAAACTGGCGCTCCCTCGGCCAGGGATGTCGTGGAACTGGCTTCGCCAGGCCATCGGCATCTCCCCCCCGAAGGGAAGCCGCGCGGCGGCTCAGGGGGGCTTCACCCTCCTTGAGTTGCTGGTGGTCATCAGCATCATTGCCCTGGCCACCGCCGGTGTGAGCATCGCCATGCGCGACAGCGGGCAGACGCTGGTCGAGCGCGAGGCAGCCCGGCTGGCGGCGTTGCTGGAATCTGCGCGTGCGCAGTCGCGCGCCGGGGGGATGCCCGTGCGCTGGCGTGCCGATGCCGGAGGGTTCCGGTTCGAGGGCCTGCCGCCCAGCGCACTGGCGGCGATGCCCGGCCAGTGGCTGGATGCGGGCACCACGGTGCGCGCGCCAACGCTGCTGGTGCTGGGGCCAGAGCCCCTCATTGGCCCCCAGCAGGTGCTGATCACCCACCAGGCCTATCCCGAGCGCACGCTGCGCATTGCCACCGACGGGGTGCGCCCCTTCACCGTCGAGACCGTCCAATGAAGTCCACCCTGCCCCCCCAACGCCGTTGCAGGCGGCAGCGCGGCTTCACGCTGGTGGAGGTGCTGGTGGCGCTCAGCATCGTGGCCATTGCACTGATGGCGGGGCTGCAGGCCACCACGGCGCTCACGCGCAACGCGCTGCGTCAGTCAGACATCGTGCTGGCCCAGTTGTGTGCCGAGAACGAACTGGTCTATGCGCGCCTGTCGCGCCAGATGCCCAGCGTGGGCGACAGCCAGGTCACCTGCGAACAGGCCGGGCGCCAGCTCACCGTGGCCCTGATCGTGCGGCCCACGCCCAACCCGAGCTTTCGCCGGATGGACGCGCAGGTGCTGGATGGCGACAACTCGATCCTGCGCATCTCGACCATCATCGGAAGGTATTGATGTCCGTCGATAGCTCCCCCCTGAGCCGCTTCGCGCCGTCCCCCCGTGGGGACGACAGCCTTTGCTGCGGGGCGGCCCTTGCTGGCCGTCCTCGCGATGGCGCGGCGCCAGTTTCACACGCCAGGGACTCGCGCGGCTTCACGCTGGTGGAGCTGCTGCTGGCCATTGCGGTGATGAGCCTGCTGGCCATCCTGAGCTGGCGGGGGCTGGATGGGATGGTGCGGGCGCAGGAGATCACGCGCCAGCGGGCCGACGAGATGCTGGTGCTGCAGTCTGCCCTGGGCCAGTGGGGCACAGACCTGGATGCACTGCTGCCCATTGCCAACACCACGCCGCTCGACTGGGACGGCCAGGTGCTGCGTTTGACGCGGCGCACCAGCGCAGTGCCCGACGAGGGCGCCCTGGTGGTGGCCTGGACGCGCCGGGGCGGCCAGGGTGTGGGCCAGTGGATGCGCTGGCAGTCGCCCCCGGTGCGCACGCGCGCCGAGTGGCAGGAGGCGTGGCAGCTGGCCGCGCAGTGGGCGCGCAGCCCGGGCGACGCCGAGCGGCGCCATGAGATGACGCTGCTGCCGCTGGAGGACTGGCAGATCTTCTACTACCGGGGCGGTGCGTGGTCCAACCCGCTGTCCAGCAGTGGCACCACCCCGGTGGGCACCTCGGCCATCCCCGACGGCGTGCGCCTGCAGATCACGCTGCCGCCCGGTCAGGCCCTGGTGGGGCGGCTCACACGCGATTGGGTGAACCCCGTGCTGGGTGGGGGTCGGACATGATCAGCCCCCCCTGAGCGGCTGCGCCGCTTCCCCCCAGGGGGACGCCACCCGTGGCCTAGCAAAGCCAGCTCCACGGTGGCACTGGTCTGGGCCGCGCCAGTTTCACAGCGCCCCACGGGGATTCCACATGGGGCCACGCCCGGTCCGCAGGGAACGCGGTGCGGCGCTGCTGCTGGCCATGCTCACGGTCACCCTCGTGGCGACCTTTGCAGCGGCGTCCATGTGGCAGCAATGGCGCGCGGTCGAGGTCGAGACGGCCGAGCGCGGCCGCGTGCAGTCCACCTGGATTCTGGTCGGCGCGCTCGACTGGTCGCGCCTGATCCTGCGCGAAGACGGGCGCTCGGGCGGTGCGGACCACCTGGCCGAGCCCTGGGCCGTGCCGCTGCAGGAGGCACGGCTGTCCACCTTTCTCGCGGCCGACAAGAACGTCAGCCAGGTGGACGACGCCACCACCGACACCACCGAAGCCTTTTTGTCGGGGCAGATCTCGGACATGCAGGGCCGCCTGAACCTGACCAACCTGGTCGACAACGGCAACGTGCAAACCCTGGCACTGCGGCAGTTCACGCGGCTCTTCGAACGCCTGGGGCTGCCGCTGCAGGATCTGAGTCTGCTCACCGACGCCCTGCGGCGCGCGCAGACCACCACAGGCACCGACAGCGCCAACGCCCCACTGTTGCCCCCCACCATGACGCAACTGGGCTGGCTGGGCCTGGCGCCCACCACCGTGGCCCGCCTGGCGCCCCACGTCACGCTGCTGCCCGTGCGCGCACCGGTCAACCTCAACACCGCCGACATCGACGTGCTGCTGGCCGCCATCGACGGCCTGGACATGGCCAGCGCCCAAAAGATGCTGCAGGCCCGCGAGGCCCGGCATTTCCGCACGCTCAGCGAGGTGCGCGACCTGCTGGGCGCCAGCATCGACATCAACGAAGGCGCCCACGCCGTGGCCTCTTCGTACTTTGAGGTGCGCGGCCGCCTGCGCCTGGGCGATGCCATGGTGGACGAGCGATCCCTGGTGCGCAAACAGGGCATCGAGGTCACCACACTGTGGCGCGAACGGGGTGCTTTTGACCGCGAAACCGCCCCGGGCGCTCGGGAGGCGCAGCGCTGAAATCTGACACATCTGCAACACATCTGCAGGTTCGGCCCGCACTGTCAAGCCCGCCCCCTAAAATGGCCCGCAAAACCTGTCCATGAGCACCCTCATCCTTTTCCTGCCGCCGGCCCGTCCGGGGCCGGCCACCGAGTACAGCTACACGCTGACGGCGGACGGCCATACTGCCCTTCGCCACGCCACTGCCCCGGCCGCGCTGCTGCCCGAACCCACGCGCCCCGGCGGCGAAGTGGTGGCCGTGGTGCCCGCCCGGGCGCTGTCCTGGCAACGGGTGCAACTGCCGCCCGGCCTGGCACTGGGCGCGGGCCAGCAGACACCGCGCCTGCGGTCGGTGCTGGAGGGTCTGCTTGAAGACCGCCTGCTCGACGACGCATCGCAGCTGCACTTTGCCATCCAGCCGGATGCCAATCCCGGAGAACCCGTGTGGGTGGCGGTGTGCGACCGCACCTGGCTGCGCGACAACCTGCAGGCCCTGGAAGCCGCTGGTCGCCGCGTGTCCCGTGTCGTGCCTGAATTCGCCCCCGGCCCCACCCAAAGTGGCCGCCCCGAGCTGTGCGCCCTGGGCACCCCCGAAGACGCCTGCGTGGTGCTGACTGGGCAGGGTGCCGACCACGGCGTGGCCGTGTTGCCCCTGTCCATTGCCTCCGTGATGCTGGCCCGTGCCGGGCTCCCCCAGAATGCGGCCACGGACGGAGACGATGCGCCCGTGGTGCGCGCCGAGCCTGCGGTCGCGGCCCTGGCAGAGCGCACGCTGGGCCAGCGCGTGGCTCTGCACACGGCCAGCCAGCGGGCGCTGGACGCAGCGCGTGGCGACTGGGATCTGGCCCAGTTCGATCTGGCCAGCACCGGCCGCACCCGGGCGCTGCGCAAGGCGGGCAGCCTGGCCAGCGCACTGCTGAACGCCCCGCAGTGGCGCGCAGCGCGCTGGGGCGCGGCACTGCTGGTGGTGGCGCATCTGGTGGGGCTCAATGCCTGGGCCTGGCAGGAGCGCAAGGCGCTAGCCGCCAAACAGGCGGCCGTGCGGTCCACGCTGACCCAGACTTTCCCCAAGGTGCAGGTGGTGGTGGATGCCCCTGTGCAGATGGAGCGCGAACTGGCCCAGCTGCGGCAGGCGGCCGGCGCCGTTTCGGCCCGCGACCTGGAGCCCCTGCTTGCCGCCGCCGGAGCCTCCCTCCCCGGCGGTCGCCAGCCCACGGGCATCGAATACGCCCCCGGCGAGCTGCGCCTGCGCGGCGTCACGCTGGCCCCCGACGAAGAAACCGTGCTCTCGGCCCGCCTGCAGGCTGCGGGCTACCGGGCCCGGCTGGACGATGGCAGCCTGCTGCTGCGCGCTGAAGGCACACCATGACTGTCATCACCTCTCCCGCCCTGCGCGCCCGCTGGCAGGCCCTGGCCCCCCGTGAGCAGACCCTGGTCCTGGCCGCAGGTGGCCTCGTCGCGTTCGCCCTGCTGTGGTGGCTGGCCGTGGCCCCTGCCCTGTCCACGTTGCGCGCCGCACCCGCGCGCCATGCCGAGCTGGACTCACAGCTGCAGCGCATGCAAGGCCTGCGCGCCGAAGCGCAGCAGCTGCAGTCGGCCCCACGCAACACGCGCGGCGATTCCGTCGGTGCGCTGCGTACCGCGCTCACACAGCGCCTGGGCAATACGGCCCAGCTCAATGTGGTGGGCGACCGCGCCACCGTCACGCTCAAAGGCGCTCCCGCCGATGCGCTGGCCCAATGGCTGGCCCAGGCACGCAGCAACGCCCGCGCCGCCCCGGTGGAGGCACGCCTGACGCGCAGCGCCGCGCCTGCAGGCTCCGCGCCCAACGCCCCGGCACCGGTCAAACTGGGCAACGCGGCCACGGCGATGCCGCGTTGGGACGGCACCCTGGTGCTGGCCCTGCCGCCTGCCCAGCCCTGAATCAGCCCCCCCGCACAGACACCCTCTCCCCGTGGCCACCTCCTCACGACACCGAAAACCCGTACCCCGCACTCCCCGCAGCGCATGGGGCTGGGCGCTGGTCGGCGCTGTGGCGGGCGTAGTGCCCGCCGTGGTGGCGTTTGCACCCGCGCACTGGCTGGCACAAAGCGTCGCCAGCGCAACGGGCGGACAGGTACAGTTGCTGCAGGCACGCGGTACGGTCTGGACAGGTTCGGCCCAACTGGTGCTGACGGGGGGCTCGGCCAGCCAGGACAGCGCCGCCCTGCCCAGCCGCCTGGACTGGCGCATCCGCCCCGGCTGGGGTGGCTTGCACGCGCAACTGAATGCCAGCTGCTGCACCCCTGCACCCCTGCGACTGCAGGCGAGTGCCGGCTGGTCCGGTACGCGCCTGACCATCATCGACGGCGAGAGCCTGTGGCCGGCCTCCGTGCTGACCGGGCTGGGCACGCCCTGGAACACGCTGCAGCCCCAGGGCCAGCTGGCGCTGCAGACCCGTGGCTTCACCATGCGCTGGAGTGCCGGACGCATGTCCCTGGCAGGCCAGGTGCAGCTGGATGCACGGGCCATGTCGTCCCGCCTGTCCACCCTGCGCCCCATGGGCAGCTACCGCCTCGCGGTGCAGGGCGGCGAGGCGCCCACGCTCACACTGAGCACGCTGGACGGGCACCTGCAGCTCAACGGCACCGGCCAGTGGGTGGGCAACCGCCTGCGCTTTGCGGGCGAGGCCAGTGCCACCCCCGAGCGCGAAGCCGCCCTATCGAATCTTCTGAACATCATTGGACGGCGCAATGGCGCGCGCTCCATCATCACCGTGGGTTGAACCTATGAACTCCTTGTTGTCACCACGTCTGGGTTTTGCTCTTAAAGCAATAGCAGCTAGCGCACTACTGGCGTGCGCCAGCGGCCAAATTATTGCCCAAACCACCATTGATACCGGCACCGGCAGCGTGCGCGCCGGCGAGCCCGTCACCCTGAACTTCGCCAACGCCGAGATCGAAGCCGTGGCCCGCACCATGGCCACCATCACGGGCCGCAACGTGGTGGTCGACCCGCGCGTGAAGGGCCAGCTCAACCTGGTCACCGAACGCGCCGTGTCGCCCGCCGCCGCCTTCCAGCAGTTCCTGGCCGCGCTGCGGCTGCAGGGCTTCACGGTGGTGGAGGCTGCAGGCCTGTACAAGGTGGTGCCCGAGGCCGACGCCAAATTGCAAGGCGGCAGCGTGAGCGTGGTGCAGGGCAGCTCTGGCAGCGCGCCCGGCGGCGGTCAGATCGTCACCCAGATCTTCAAGCTCAACTTTGAAAACGCCGCCAACTTGGTGCCCGTGCTGCGCCCGCTGATCAGCCCCAACAACACCATCAACGTGAACCCCGGCAACAACTCGCTGGTGATCACCGATTACGCGGACAACCTGCAGCGCCTGGCGCGCATCGTGGCGGCCATGGATGTCTCCAACGCCAGCGATGTGGAAGTGATCCCGCTGCGCAACGCCGTCGCCACTGACCTCGCGCCGCTGGTGGCGCGCCTGATCGACGGGGGCAGCGGTGCCGCGCCGGTCGCCGCACAGGGGCAGGCGGACACCTCGTTCAAGACCACGCTGATTGCCGAGCCGCGCAGCAACGCACTGATCCTGCGCGCCGCCAACCCGGCGCGTGTGGCCCAGGTGCGCGCGCTGGTCGCCCAGCTGGACCAGGCCCCAGCGCCCGGCAGCAGTGCGTCCACCGGCAACATCCATGTGGTGTACCTGAAGAACGCCGACGCCACCAAGCTGGCCACCACGCTGCGTGCCGCCATGGCAGCCATGGGCGGCACCGGCAACACGGGCGGTGGCAGTGCGGGCGCAAGTGCCGCACCGGCCGCGCCCAGTGGAGGCCTGGGCGGTGGCGGCACCAGCGGCAACATGCTGTCCACCGGCAGTGGTCTATCAGGTGGCAGCAGCGGGGGGCTAGGCTCGGGAGGCAGCGGCATGGGCACCAGCAGCACCAACAACAACCAGCCGTCCACGGGCGGCCAGATCCAGGCCGACCCCACCACCAACTCGCTCATCATCACGGCGCCCGAGCCCCTGTACCGCCAGCTGCGTGCAGTGATCGACAAGCTCGACGGACGCCGCGCACAGGTTCTGGTGGAAAGCCTGATCGTGGAAGTTGCCGCCAACAAGGTGGCGCAGTTCGGCATCCAGTGGCAGGGCATCCTGGGCAAACAAGGCGATGGCACGGTGGGCGTGATCGGCACCAACTCCGGTGCAGCAGGTGCCAACATCCTGGGGATCACGGCAGCGCTGGCTTCGGGGAGCACCAGCAGCATCGCCACTGCCGCGAGCGGCCTGGGCGGGGGCCTGAACCTGGCTCTGGCGCCACGCATCAACGGCCAGTATTACCTGGGCGCGCTTGCCAACTTCCTGCAGAACAGCGGCGATGCCAACGTGCTGTCCACCCCCAACCTGATGACGCTGGACAACGAAGAGGCACGCATCCTCATCGGCGACAACGTGCCCTTCGTCACGGGCTCGTATGCGAACACCGGCAACAGCGGCACCGTGAATCCGTTCAACACCGTCGAGCGCAAGGACGTGGGCCTGATGCTCAAGGTGCGCCCGCAGATCAGCGAGAACGGCACGGTGAAAATGGCGATCTACCAGGAGATCTCCAAGATCGACCGCTCCACCCTGTCCAATGCCACCGGCCCCACCACCAGCAAACGTGCGGTCGAATCCAACGTGGTGGTGGACGACGGCAGCATCATCGTCATCGGCGGCCTGCTGGAGGACACCTACTCGCAGGGCGAGGACAAGGTGCCCCTGATGGGTGACCTGCCCGTGGTGGGCAACCTGTTCAAAAGCGAGAACCGCTCGCGCCGCAAGACCAACCTGATGATCTTCCTGCGCCCCATTGTGGTGCGCGACAACGCCACCAGCGACGCACTGGTCGTGGACCGCTACGAAGCGATCCGCGCTCTGCAGCAGGCCACGCAGCCGGCCCCCAGCACTGTCATGAATTCGGTCTCTGGCGCACCCATCCTTCCCGCGCTGCCCGAGCGGGCGCCTTCTGTCGCCAGCCCCATGCCTGTGCAGCCCGCCGCGCCGGTGCCCGTTCCCATGCAGCAGCTCACCCCTGTAGCGCCCCCCCCACCCACACCGGGTACCGCTCCCCAAAGCAGCGCGCCTGTGGAGCAGTCCAGCCCCACGGCCCAGGCGCAGGTCCCCGCGCCGCTGTACTACGTGAACGTGGGTGTGTTCGGCAAGGATGCGGAATCGCGCAGCGCCATGACCAAGCTGCGCAGCACGGCACTGCCCCTGTCCATCCAGGCGGTAGACACCAACCGGGGCACGCTCACCCGCGTGCGTGTGGGCCCCTACAACACCGAAGACGCTGCCAATGCCGCTGCCGTCACCGTGCGCAGTCTGGCACTCAACGCCACGGTCTCGCCCAAAGCGCTCTGACGGACCCACGCCCATGCGCCACCCCCTGCCCTACGCCTTTGCCCGCACCGCCCAGCTGCTGCTGGAGGACGACGGCCACCAGCTGGTGCTGTGGCATGGCCCCAACCCCGACGCCGGTGCGCTGTCCGAAGTGCTGCGCAAACACCCGGTGCAGCAGTTGCTGCCGCTGGACGCCCCGGCCCTGGCCCAGCGCATCAGCGCCGTGTATTCGCACAGCGAATCAAGCGCCGCCACCGTGGTGAGCGAGGTCGAAAGCGACGCGGACCTCTCGCGCATGATGCAGGAGCTTCCCGCCGTCGAGGACTTGCTCGAATCCGCGGGCGACGCACCCATCATCCGCATGCTCAACGCCCTGCTCACGCAGGCCGCGCGCGACGGCGCGAGCGACATCCACATCGAGCCCTACGAGCGCCATTCCAGCGTGCGTTTTCGCGTGGACGGCACCCTGCGCGAGGTGGTGCAACCCAACCGCGCGCTGCACGCCGCGCTGATCTCGCGCCTGAAGATCATGGCCGACCTGGACATCAGCGAAAAGCGCCTGCCGCAGGACGGCCGCATCAGCCTGCGCCTGGGCACCCGCGCCATTGATGTACGCGTTTCCACCCTGCCCAGCGCCCATGGCGAGCGCGCGGTGCTGCGCCTGCTGGACAAGAGCGAAAGCAAGCTGAGCCTGGAAGCCGTGGGCATGCAGGGTGAGACGCTACGCCGCTTCGAGGGCCTGATCAGCCAGCCGCACGGAATCATCCTGGTGACAGGGCCCACGGGCTCGGGCAAAACCACCACGCTGTATGCGGCGCTGGGCCGGCTCGATGCCACGCGCAACAACATCATGACGGTGGAAGATCCCATCGAGTACGAGCTTCCCGGGGTGGGGCAAACGCAGGTCAACAGCAAGATCGAGCTGACCTTTGCCAAGGCCCTGCGCGCCATCCTGCGCCAGGACCCGGACATCATCATGATCGGCGAAATCCGCGATTTCGAAACCGCGCAGATCGCCATCCAGGCCTCACTCACGGGCCACCTGGTGCTGGCCACGCTGCACACCAACGACGCAGCCAGCGCCGTCACGCGGCTGACCGACATGGGGGTGGAGCCGTTCCTGCTGTCGTCATCACTGCTCGGCGTGCTGGCCCAGCGGCTGGTGCGCAAATACTGCAGCCACTGCCATGGTGCGGGCTGCGATGCCTGCGGCCACACGGGCTACGCAGGCCGCACGGGTGTGTTCGAGCTGCTGGTGACCACGGACGCGATCCGCGCGCAGATCCACAACCAGGCGTCCGAAGCCGACATTCGCACTGCGGCCATGGCCGACGGCATGGCCCTGATGCGCGAGGATGGCGAGCGCCTAATTGCTGCGGGCATCACCAGCCGCGAGGAAGTGCTGCGGGTGACGCGGGACTAGTCAGCCACCGAGGCCTAGTTTGCTATTGTTTTTATAGCAAATAGCGCTTAATAGATAAGCGCTAGCGGTCAAAAATGCTCAAAATTACCGTATGCGCAGCGCAGGCCGACGCTGCGCCTGGGCCACGGCTGGAGCAGCGGGCGCTGCTGCCGCGCTGAAGACCGAGGGTGCAGGAGCACCGCCGTCCTGCAGCTTGAACTGGCTGACCGCACTGCTCAGGTGCAGCGCCTGTTCGCGCAGCGATTCAGAGGCAGCGGTGGACTCTTCCACCAGCGCGGCGTTCTGCTGCGTCATCTGGTCGAGCTGGCTCACGGACTGACTGATCTGGCCGATGTTGTCGCTTTGCTCGGCCGACGAGGCCGTGATCTCGGCAATGATGTCGGACACCCGGCGCACACTGCTGACAATCTCGGTCATGGTCTGCCCGGCCTGGCTGACCAGACGCGAGCCATCTTCGACGCGTTCCACCGACGAACCGATCAGACCCTTGATCTCCTTGGCCGCCTCGGCGCTGCGCTGCGCGAGGTTGCGCACCTCGCTGGCCACCACGGCAAAGCCCCGGCCCTGTTCACCGGCGCGCGCGGCTTCCACGGCCGCGTTGAGCGCCAGGATGTTGGTCTGGAAGGCAATGGAGTCGATGACACCGGTGATGTCGGCAATCTTGCGCGAGCTGGTCGTGATCTGGTCCATGGTGGTCACCACCTGCGACACCACGGCACCACCGCGTGCGGCCACTTCGGCGGCCGACGAAGCGAAGTCGCTGGCCTGGCGGGAGGACTGGGCGCTTTGCTGCACGGTGCTGGTCAGCAACTCCATGGACGAGGCGGTTTCCTCCAGATTGGCCGCGGTCTGCTCGGTGCGGTGGCTCAGGTCGTGGTTGCCACTGGCGATCTCGGAACTGGCGGTGGTGATGTTGCCTGCCGCGTCCTGCACCTGGCGCACCAGGCCCCGCAAGGCGTCCTGCATGCGGCCCATGGCCGACACCAGCTGGCCCACCTCGTCCTGGTTCATGGCCGCCACATCGCGAGAGAGGTCACCACTGGCAATGCGGTCGGCCAGTTCCTGCGCCTGCCCCAGTGACTTGGTGATGGAGCGCACGCTGAAGAAGGTGAGCGGAATCAGCACCGCCAACCCCAGCACCAGCCCGATGCCAATCAACGCCGACATGGTGGAAGTGCGCGATTCAACCCCCGCACGGGCCTCGTCCATCTGCGAGCGGGCCGCGCTGGCCAGGCTGGAGAACAGCTTGTCGGTGGCCTCCATGTGGACCTTCAGGCGGTCGGCGTAGGCACCGCCCCCCGCACCATCGAGCTGCGCCCCCTCGATCTTCTCGAAGATGGGGGCAATGCCGGTTTCGTACTGCTTGATCTCGTCCAGGGATTTGTCGATGGAGGCCACAAACTCTGCATCGCCCGACTGCACCTGGCGCACCTCGGCCAAGCTCTTGCGCAAGGCAGCCAGGGTCTTGGCCCAGGACTCGCGCAGGGCAGAGACCTCGACCGAGTTGTTGAAATTGATGATGATGTCTTTTTCGGTCCGGCGCAGGTCACCCAGGGTAGTGCGCAGGTCGGACATATCGGTCAGGGTTTGCACTCGCTGCGAAAACAGCTCTTGCAATGTGCCCCGGGTGCGGTCCAGGGCCACATAGCCCATAGCGCCAATGACGATCAGAAGAATCAGCGAAAAAACGGTTCCGAAGTAAAGACGTGTGCGGATAGAGAAGCGGCCGAGAGCATTCATGGCTCTTCCTTACATTTTTTAACAGATAACTCAGCATAGCAAATTTAGTGCCACACGCCCATCCTCCCGGTCTTCTGAACCGGGGGTGGGCGGGACTATATGCCGGGCGGGGCTATCCACCGCACAGGGTAAGCACGGCCCTGAGGCCCTGTTTCAGGGAATCCTCGGGGCCAGTAGCTGCGCTTATTGCACTGTTCTCAAACAGGCTTCAGGGGGATGTACAACTCGCCCCCGCCCTTCTGAAACTCTGCCGCCTTGGTCTGCATGCCCTGGGCCAGGGCTTCAGCCTCGGCCACACCCTTTTGCTTGGCAAAGTCACGCACTTCCTGCGTGATCTTCATCGAGCAGAACTTGGGGCCGCACATCGAGCAGAAATGCGCTACCTTGGCCGAGTCCTTGGGCAGGGTTTCGTCGTGGTACTCCTTCGCTGTTTCCGGGTCCAGGCCCAGGTTGAACTGGTCTTGCCAGCGGAAGTCGAAGCGAGCCTGGCTGAGCGCATCGTCGCGCGAGCGAGCGCCGGGGTGGCCCTTGGCCACATCGGCCGCGTGGGCGGCGATCTTGTAGGCAATGATGCCCTGCTTCACGTCATCACGGTCGGGCAGGCCCAGGTGCTCCTTGGGCGTCACGTAGCACAGCATGGCCGTGCCCATCCAGCCGATCATGGCGGCGCCAATCGCGCTGGCAATGTGGTCGTAGCCGGGGGCAATGTCGATGGTCAACGGGCCCAGGGTGTAGAACGGCGCTTCGTGGCAGGTCTTGAGCTGCTCGGTCATGTTGGCCTGGATCATGTGCATGGGCACATGGCCGGGGCCTTCGATCATGGTCTGCACGTCGTGTTTCCAGGCCACCTGGGTCAGCTCGCCCAGCGTGTGCAGCTCGGCAAACTGCGCTTCGTCATTGGCGTCCGATGCGCAGCCGGGGCGCAGGCCGTCGCCCAGGCTGAACGACACGTCGTACGCCTTCATGATGTCGCAGATGTCCTCGAAATGCTCGTACAAGAAGCTCTCGCGGTGGTGCGCCATGCACCACTTGGCCATGATGGAGCCGCCGCGCGAGACGATGCCCGTGCGGCGCTGCGCCGTGAGGTGGATGTAGGCCAGGCGCACGCCCGCGTGGATGGTGAAGTAGTCCACGCCCTGCTCGGCCTGCTCGATCAGCGTGTCGCGGAAGATTTCCCAGGTCAGGTCTTCGGCCACGCCGCCCACCTTTTCGAGCGCCTGGTAGATCGGCACGGTGCCAATCGGCACGGGGCTGTTGCGCACGATCCAGTCGCGCGTGGTGTGGATGTTCTTGCCAGTGCTCAAGTCCATCACGTTGTCGGCACCCCAGCGGATCGCCCACACGAGCTTTTCCACTTCTTCTTCAATGCTCGACGTGACGGCCGAGTTGCCGATATTCGCGTTGATCTTGACCAGGAAGTTGCGGCCGATCGCCATCGGCTCCACCTCGGGGTGGTTGATGTTGGCGGGGATGATGGCGCGGCCCCGGGCCACTTCGTCGCGCACGAATTCGGGGGTGATGATGCGCGGGATGCTGGCACCCATCGGGTTGCCCATCAGGCGCTGCTCGCGGCCTGCATCGGCCATGTACTGCTCCATCCACTCGCGCTTGCCGTTTTCGCGGATGGCCACGTACTCCATCTCGGGCGTGATGATGCCCTTCTTGGCGTAGTGCATCTGCGTGACGTTGGCTCCCGCCTTGGCGCGCAGGGGCTTGCGCTGCAGGGCGGCGGCCTCGGCGCGCAGCTGGGCCAAGCGCGTGGCGTCTTCGCTCTTTTGCCCATCGTCCAGCGCCACGGGAGCGCGGCCTTCGTAGTGCTCCACATCGCCACGGCCGGTGATCCAGCCCCCGCGCACGCTGGCCAGGCCCTTGCGCACGTCGATCACGGCTTCGGGGTCGGTGTAAGGGCCGGAGGTGTCGTACACGCTGACCAGCTCGCCGTTGGTCAACGCGATGTCGCGCACGGGCACACGCAGGTCGGTGTGCAGTTGGCCGGGAATATAGGCTTTGCGCGATGCGGGGAAGGGCTCGCGCGTCAGCGCCAGCAATTCAGCAAATTTCTCGCGAGCGAGGGGATCGGGGGCGTTCATGGGCAGGTCTCCTGGTTCCGGGGGCGGTGGGGTCTGCTCCGGAATGGACCTGTGCGCCCCCCAGGGGCGGCAGCGCCTGGGGCATGACGTGCCCACAGGGACTGCGGGCACGGGGACAAGGAGGTCGGCTCTTCTTCCGCCGGTATGAACCGGATCAAGTTCGTCGGGTTCGCAAGCTGGCCTGAATTTCTTCAGGCCTCTTGCATCTCAGCGCATCAGCACACCCCGGAGCAGGCGCGAGTATAGGCCAGAGAAAAAACTGCGTTGCAGAGCCCGCGCATCACGCGAGTCGGCCGATGAGGATCACAGCAAAGAAAAAGACGGCGGCAATCACCGTCCACTTGAGGATGATGAGCCCCAGGCGCTTGTAGCGCGCCTGCCCCGTACCGGCATAAAACGCAAACGACACGGCAGCCGCCAGAAGCAGCAGCATGGCCAGCCAACGAAAGATCAACATGTGCGTGCTACCAGGCCCGCGCGGGCTGAGCAAAGCCGGTGGGGGCCTGGCGCTCATCCTCGAAGGTAACCACTTCCCACGCATCGCGCTGGGCCAGCAGCTCGCGCAGCAAGAGGTTGTTCATGGCGTGGCCCGAGCGGAAAGCGCTGTACGCAGCCAGCAGGGGCTTGCCAATGAGGTACAGGTCGCCCATGGCATCCAGGATCTTGTGCTTCACGAACTCGTCGTCGTAGCGCAGGCCGTCGCTGTTGAGCACCTTGTAGTCGTCCATCACGATGGCGTTGTCCAGCCCGCCGCCCAGCGCCAGGCCGTTGGAGCGCATCATCTCCACATCGCGGGTAAAGCCGAAGGTGCGGGCGCGGGCAATGTCGCGGCTGTAGTTGCCTTGCCCCAGGTCAAACTCCACACGCTGGCCGGTGGAGTCCACGGCCGGGTGGTCAAAGTCGATCTCGAAACTGAGCTTGTAGCCGTGGTAAGGCGTCAAACGTGCCCATTTGGCATTGGCGCCCTCGCCCTCGCGGACCTCCACCGGCCGCAGGACGCGGATGAAGCGCTTGGGCGCGTTTTGCAGCTCGACCCCTGCGCTCTGGAGCAGGAAAACGAAAGATGCGGAAGATCCGTCGAGGATAGGCACCTCTTCGGCCGTGATGTCCACATAAAGGTTATCCAGCCCCAGCCCCGCACAGGCCGACATCAGGTGTTCCACCGTGTGCACCTTGGCATTGCCGACCGCGATGGTGGATGCCAGCCGGGTGTCCGTCACGGCCTCGGCGCGGATCGGGATGTCCACGGGCTGTGGCAGATCCACCCGCCGAAAGACAATCCCCGTGTCCGGCTGCGCTGGCCGCAGGGTCAACTCGACCCGTTGGCCGCTGTGCAGCCCGACGCCTACGGCGCGGGTCAGTGTCTTGAGGGTGCGTTGCTGGAGCATCCTGCCATTTTAGTTTCTGGCGCCCTGTCCCGCACGGGCTGAGGTCTTGCCTGCCTTGCAGACGCCACGCCCGGAGCGCTTGTGGCCCGTACGTAGAGCTACCGCCGCGTTTTCACCTACTGCGCAGGCCCCCGGGTTCGCCGCACAATTTGGGGCCAGAGGGCCTTGAAAAGATACAACATGAACACACCACAAATGCCCCCCAGGAGACTCCCATGAGCAAGCTCAGCTTCAAAATGAAAATCATGCTCATGATCGGCACTGCGCTTGTCGCGCTGCTGATCATGGCCGTCACCTCCCTCCTGCAGGAGCGACGACTCATCACCGAGTCCCGAAAAGAGCTGCTGACCACCGCCGTCCAATCCGCCCACAGCATTGTGGCCGCTTACCAGGCCAAGGCCGCCAGCGGCGCCATGCCCCAGGAGGAGGCCCAAAAGGCCGCCAAGGACGCCCTGCGCATTGCGCGCTATGGCGGCCCCGAGGGCAAGACCGAGTATTTCTACATCTGGACCACCGAGGGCGTGGGGGTGATGCACCCCTTCAAACCCGAGTGGGATGGGCAGAACATGCTGGGCAAGGTCAAGGACGGCTCGGGGGTGGACATCATCGCCCTGCTGGTGAACGGCATGCGCAGCAGCAAGGATGGCAAGGCGTTTGTCCCCACCATGTTTGCCCGCCCCAACCAGACCACCCCGGTGCCCAAGCTCCAGTACATCGTCCGTGTAGACGGCTGGAACTGGATGGTGGGCTCGGGGCTATATACCGATGACGTAGACATGCTGCTGCGCAAGGCCCTGCTGTCGAGCCTGGCCATGGTGGTGGTGGTGATTCTTGTGGTGGGGGCCATCGGCCTGTTCGTATCGCGCTCCGTGCTGCGCCAGATCGGGGGTGAGCCTACTGACGCCATCGCGATCATGTCGGAAGTGGCCGAAGGCAATCTCGATACACACATCCCCACGGCCCACCCAGGCTCGATGCTCGATGGGCTCGCCCACATGGTCACCTCGCTGCGCAAGCTGGTCACCGACGTGCGCGCCGCCACCGACAGCATCGCCACCGCGTCGAGCGAAATCGCCCAGGGCAACAACGACCTGGCCCACCGCACCGAAGACACCGCCAGCAACCTGCAAAGCACGGCCAGCAGCATGGAGGAGCTGACCAGCACCGTCAAGCAGACCTCGGACTCCGCCCAGACGGCCAACCAGATGGCCACATCGGCCGCTGCGGTCGCGGCACGTGGGGGTGAAGTGGTGTCGCGGGTGGTGGCCACCATGCAGGACATCAACGCCAGCAGCAACAAGATCAGCGACATCATCGGCGTGATCGACGGCATCGCCTTCCAGACCAATATCCTGGCCTTGAATGCCGCCGTCGAGGCAGCCCGCGCGGGCGAGCAAGGCCGGGGCTTTGCCGTGGTGGCCAGCGAGGTGCGCAGCCTGGCCGGACGCAGTGCCGAAGCCGCCAAGGAGATCAAGGCCCTGATTGGCGCATCGGTCGAAAAGGTGGAATCGGGCACACAGCTGGTGGGCAATGCGGGCGCCACCATGACCGAGATCGTTGAAAGCGTTCAGCGCGTGACCGACATCATTGGCGAAATCCGCTCGGCCACGTCCGAGCAGAGCCAGGGCATTGCCCAGGTCAATACGGCCATGAACCAGCTCGACCAGATGACGCAGCAGAACTCGGCCCTGGTGGAGCAATCCACTGCCGCTGCAGACAGTTTGCGCGAGCAGGCCATGAAGCTCACCCAGGTGGTCGCGCTGTTCCGTGTCAATGGCAGCAATGCCCCAGCGCCGTCCCCGGCAAGCCGGCCCGCCCCTGCAGCCACACCCCGCCCCACACCCGCTCCCGTACGCACTGCCGCACCACGCCCCGCACTGGCCAAGGCCGCTGCACCCCGCCCTGCGTCGCCCGCCAAGGCCCCAGCAGCGGCGCTGCCGCCCAAGGCCAGCAGCCCCAAACCTGCAGCGGACAACAATAACGACGATTGGGAGTCCTTCTGACCCCAAGGGCCTGAAGCAACACAAGCACAGCGCGATCAAACCTCGCTGCCATAAAAGAAGCCCTGCCAGCTTGTGCTGGCAGGGCTTCTTGTCTTGCGGCCCATGGAAGAGCCTGTTGTCGATCAGTCGGCTTGCTTGCGCAGGAAAGCCGGGATCTCCAGGTCATCCATGCCACCCGAGGACAGCGCGTCCACACGGGCCGCAGCCTGGGTGCGGTTGGTGCGCCACACGCTGGGCACCGACATGCTGCCGTAGTCGGCTTGCGCGCTGCCCGTGTGGCCGCCTTGCACACCCACAGCCCCCCCCAGCGTTCCCACACCGGCCATGGGCATCTGGTAGGCCATATTGTCCGTGCCCGTGCGCAGGCCACCTTGCACCACCGAGATGGGCTGGCGGCGTGCGTTGGCACGCGACAGGCCTGTGGCCACCACGGTCACGCGGATCTCGTCGCCCAGGGTTTCGTCATAGGCAGCGCCGAAGATCACATGAGCGTCGGTCGATGCGTAGGCATTGATGGTGTTCATGGCCTGGCGCGACTCGGACAGCTTGAGGCTGCCCTTGCTCGCGGTGACCAGCACCAGCACGCCCTTGGCACCCGACAGGTCGATGCCTTCGAGCAGCGGGCAGGCAATGGCCTGCTCGGCAGCAATGCGGGCGCGGTCGGGGCCGCTGGCAGTGGCCGTACCCATCATGGCCTTGCCGGGCTCGCCCATCACGGTGCGCACGTCTTCGAAGTCCACGTTCACCTGGCCGTACTCGTTGATGATTTCAGCGATACCGCCCACGGCGTTCTTGAGCACATCGTTGGCGTGTGCAAAGGCTTCGTCCTGGGTGATGTCATCGCCCAGCACATCGAGCAGCTTTTCGTTGAGCACCACGATCAGCGAATCCACATTGGCTTCCAGCTCGGCCAGGCCTTCGTCGGCGTTCTTCATGCGGCGGCCACCTTCCCAGTCGAAAGGCTTGGTCACCACACCCACGGTCAGAATACCCATCTCCTTGGCAATGCGCGCGATCACCGGGGCCGCCCCCGTGCCCGTGCCACCGCCCATGCCCGCCGTGATGAACAGCATGTGCGCGCCCTGGATGGCGTCGCGGATGTCTTCCACTGCCGCTTCGGCTGCATCGCGCGCCTTTTCAGGCTTGCCGCCCGCCCCCAGACCACTGCCACCCAGCTGGATGACACGGTGGGCCGAGCTGCGCGTGAGCGCCTGCGCGTCGGTATTGGCGCTGACAAACTCCACGCCCTGCACGCTGCGGGAAATCATGTGCTCGACGGCATTGCTGCCGCCACCGCCCACACCGATCACCTTGATCTGGGTGCCCTGGTTGAATTCTTCGGCTTCGATCATTTCGATGGTCATCTTGGAGCTCCTGTTTCTAAATTCGTAGGCAATTGCCATATGGGGAAGGGGGTACTGGTGGCTGGAGAACGAGGCGGTCCTGTACATCGCCATCGCTCTCGTGCAGTGCCGTGCGGGCTACCACGGGCTAACCACAAGGCCCCCACGCTTGCCACTGCGTGTGCTGCGCTGCCCCCCAAGGGGGCCTTCGCGCCTTGGGGCGGCCCGGCGGCGCTCATTCCTGGGTATTTCATGGTCAGAAATTCCCCACAATGAAATCTTTGAAACGGCCGAACGCCGTCTTCATGGACCCGCTCTTTTGCGCCACCTTGAAGCCGCGCAAACGGGCCAGCCGGGCCTCTTCGAGAAGGCCCATGACGGTAGCAGCACGGGGCTGGGCCACCATGTCAGACAACGCGCTGGAATACTTGGGAATGCCTCGGCGCACGGGCTTGAGGAAGATGTCTTCGCCCAACTCGATCATGCCGGGCATCACCGAG
The DNA here is from genome assembly GCF_013376875.1 of Acidovorax sp. JMULE5. Classification (GTDB taxonomy): domain Bacteria; phylum Pseudomonadota; class Gammaproteobacteria; order Burkholderiales; family Burkholderiaceae_C; genus Acidovorax; species Acidovorax facilis. The sequence continues at coordinate 4,627,646 of NZ_CP035951.1, read as the reverse complement.
CTGCCGCCTGTGAGCACGATGCCCGACGACAGCACTTCTTCATAGCCCGACTCGCGCACCACCTGCTGCACGAGCGAGAAAATTTCTTCCACCCGCGGCTCGATCACACCGGCCAGCGCCTGCTTGCTCAGCATGCGCGGGCTGCGGTCGCCCAGGCCCGGCACTTCCACCTGCGCCTCGGGGTCGGCCAGCAGTTGTTTGGCGTAGCCACTTTCGACCTTGATGTCTTCAGCGTCCTTGGTGGGCGTGCGCAGCGCCATGGCGATGTCGCTGGTGATGAGGTCGCCCGCAATCGGGATCACAGCCGTGTGGCGGATCGCGCCGCCGGTGAAGATGGCCACATCCGTCGTGCCCGCGCCGATGTCCACCACCACCACACCGAGCTCGCGCTCGTCGTCGGTCAGCACGGCCTGGCTGCTGGCCAGCGGGTTCAGCATGAGCTGCTCGACCTCCAGGCCGCAACGGCGTACGCACTTGATGATGTTTTCGGCCGCGCTCTGCGCACCGGTCACGATGTGGATCTTGGCCTCCAGGCGGATGCCGCTCATGCCGATGGGCTCTTTCACATCCTGCCCGTCGATCACGAACTCCTGCGGCTCCACCAGCAAGAGGCGCTGGTCGCTGCTGATGTTGATGGCCTTGGCCGTCTCGACCACGCGCGCCACGTCGGCCGAGGTGACTTCCTTGTCCTTCACGGCCACCATGCCGCTGGAGTTGAGCCCCCGGATATGGCTGCCGGTGATGCCGGTGTACACACGCTGGATCTTGCAGTCGGCCATCAGCTCGGCCTCTTTCAGGGCCTGCTGGATGCTTTGCACGGTAGCGTCGATGTTCACCACCACACCGCGCTTGAGGCCATTGCTCGGGGCCACGCCCAAGCCTGCAAGCTTGAGCTCGCCATTGGGCAGGACCTCGGCCACCACGGCCATGACCTTGGCGGTGCCGATGTCCAGCCCTACCACAACGTCTTTGTATTCTCTTGCCATATCAGTCTCTGCCCTTCTCTGTTCTGTCCCGCCGCCCCACGGCCCCATTCACGAACCCACCTGCGTCCCGCTCCACACACCAGCGCTGTTGCTGTTGCTGCATGCCATTACCTCCTGCGCACGGCACTGGCCGAAGCAGCCGCCGCTGCGGTATCGGTCACCACCGTGGTCACACCGCGCATGCGCAGGGCGTAGCCCCCGGCATGCCGCAGGTCGGCGGACTCCAGGGCATCCACACGCCGCCCGTACTGCGCAGCCACCTGTGTCAGGGTGCGCGTGAAGCGTTGCGTGCGCTGCACCACCTCCTGCGGTGTGCCGCCGCCCAGCTCCACCACGGCGTCGCTGTCCAGCGTGGCCCGCCAACCGCCCCGCCCCGTCAGCTCCAGCGTCTCGACCTCCAGCCCGAGCGGTTTGAACACCGGCTGCAGCAGGCCAAACATCTGCAGCACCTCGGGGGAGCTGCCCGCAGGTCCCAGCAGGCGCGGCAGGCCGTCCTGTTCCACATCACCCACGTTGGCCTCGAACACTTCGCCCTGGCTGTTGACCAGCGCAGAGCCGGTATCCGGCCCCCAGTACGCCACGGCGTCATGCTCCTGCAGTTCCACGCGCAGGCTGCCGGGGTACACCCGCCGCACCTGGGCGCGGCGCACCCAGGGCACTTGCTCGAAGGCCTCGCGCGCGGCACGCAAATCCACCGTGAAGAAATTGCCCACCAGGTGCGGAGCGACATTGGCCCGCAAGGTCACCGCGTTGTTGTGCACCAGCTCGCCCTGCACCACGATGCGCGCAATCGCAAAGCCCGGGTAGCGCAGCACCCACCAGGCCCCCGCCGCCAGCACAAGCAGGACGCAGCCCACGAACAAGACCGATGCGGTCAGGTTCATGAGCTTGACGTCCAGCGGTGCGGGCAACGTTTGGGTCATCAGTCGGCCTTCGACCTTGTCGGTGTGTCCAAGGCGGCATCGGCCAGGATGCGCAGGCACAGCTCTTCGTAGCTGATACCCGAAGCCCGTGCAGACATCGGCACCAGCGAATGCCCGGTCATGCCGGGGGACGTGTTCATCTCCAGCAGGAAGGGCTTGCGATCGCTGGCGCGGATCATCAGGTCGGCACGGCCCCAGCCCCGGCAGCCCAGGGTGCGGTAAGCCTCCAGCACGATGCGCTGGATCTCGCGCTCCTCAGCTTCGGGCAGGCCGCTCGGGCACTGGTACTTCACGTCGTCAGTGAAATACTTGTTCTGGTAGTCGTAGGCGCCATCGGGCGCCACGATGCGGATCACTGGCAGCGCACGGGCACTGGCGCCCTGGCCCAGCACGGGGCAGGTCACTTCTTCGCCTTCGATGAACTCTTCGCACAACACATCGGGGTCGTACTGGGCAGACAGCTGCACGGCCTCCTGCATGTCCGAGTAGCCACGCACCTTGGTCACGCCGATGGAGGAGCCTTCGCGCGGCGGCTTCACGATGAGGGGCAGGCCCAGCTCATCGGGCACGGTGCGCACCACCTCGCGCTGCTGGCGGTCGGGCGCCAGCCACACGTAACGCGGCGTGGGCAGGCCCTCGGCCAGCCACACGCGCTTGGTCATGACCTTGTCCATGGCGATGGCCGAGGCCATCACGCCGGGGCCGGTGTACGGGATGCGCAGCAGCTCCAGTGCGCCCTGCACCGTACCGTCCTCGCCATGACGGCCGTGCAGCGCGATGAAACAGCGCGCATAGCCGTCGCGCTTCAGGTCACCCAGTGCGTTCTGCGCGGGGTCGAAGGCATGGGCATCCACCCCGCGCGAACGCAGCGCTTGCAGCACGCCGCTACCAGACATCAGCGAGACCTCGCGCTCGGCCGAGTCGCCGCCCATCAGCACAGCAACCTTGCCCAGGGATTTCACATCAAAATTGGAATCAAAAACGGTCATAGCGCGCTCCCTTCAAGCGCTGAAAGCTCACTATTTTGTAGCATCTCCACCACCTTGCCAGGTACGGCGCCAATCGACCCTGCGCCCATGCACATCACCACGTCGCCGTCCTTCGCGTTGTCGGCAATGGCTTGCGGCAGGTCGGCCACGTTGTCGATGAACACCGGCTCCACGCGGCCCGCCACGCGCAGCGCACGGGCCAGCGATCGACCATCGGCGGCCACTACAGGCGCCTCCCCAGCGGCATACACCTCGGTGAGCAGCACGGCATCGGCGTTGCCGATGACCTTCACAAAATCCTCGAAGCAATCGCGCGTGCGGCTGTAGCGGTGCGGCTGGAAAGCCAGCACCAGGCGGCGCCCCGGGAAGGCACCCCGTGCGGCAGCCAAGGTGGCCGCCATTTCCACCGGGTGGTGGCCGTAGTCGTCGATCACGGTGAACTGGCCGCCGTCCTTGGCGGGCAGGTCGCCATAACGCTGGAAGCGCCGGCCCACGCCCTTGAAGCCGGCCAGCGCACGCTGTACGGCTTCGTCCGGAATGTTCAGCTCCACGGCCACGGCAATGGCCGACAGCGCGTTGAGCACGTTGTGCTCGCCCGCGAGGTTGAGCACGATCTCCATGTCGGGCAGCGTGACGCCGTTGCGCCGCTGCACGGTAAAGCGCATCTGGCCCGCCTCGGCCCGCACGTTGATGGCGCGCACCTGCGCGTCTTCCGAGAAGCCGTAGCTGGTGATGGGGCAGGTCACGCTTTGCAGGATGTCGCGCACGGCGGGGCTGTCCACACACAGGATCGCCGTGCCGTAGAACGGCATGCGGTGCAGAAAATCGACAAACGCGCCCTTGAGCCGGCCGAAGTCGTGGCCGTAGGTTTCCATGTGGTCGGCGTCGATGTTGGTCACCACCGCCATCACGGGCAGCAGGTTCAGGAACGATGCGTCGGACTCGTCGGCCTCGACCACGATGTAGTCGCCGCTGCCCAGCTTGGCGTTGGCGCCTGCGCTGTTGAGCTTGCCGCCGATCACAAAGGTCGGGTCCAGGCCCGCCTCGGCCAGCACGCTGGTCACCAGGCTGGTGGTAGTGGTCTTGCCGTGGGTGCCGGCAATGGCGATGCCCTGCTTCAGGCGCATCAGCTCCGCCAGCATGAGCGCGCGGGGCACCACGGGAATTTTTTTCTCGCGCGCGGCCAGCACCTCGGGGTTGTCTGGCGTGACCGCTGTTGATGTGACCACGGCATCGGCACCGTCAATGTGCGCAGCCGCATGGCCAAGGCAGGTCTTGATGCCCAGCCCTTCCAGGCGGCGCAGCGTGGCGCTGTCGGCCAGGTCCGAGCCCGAGATGCGGTAGCCCAGATTGAACAGCACCTCGGCGATGCCACTCATGCCCGCGCCGCCCAGACCCACAAAATGGATATGGCGAATCGCGTGTTTCATGCCAACTCCTCGCAGGCAGTCACCACTTCGCGGGTGGCGTTGATTTTTTGCATGTTTTTGGCCTTCAGCGCAATATCTACAAGCGCAGGGCGCTCCAATTTCAATAGCATTTGCGACAGCCCTTCGGGCGTCAGGTCGCGCTGCTGCACCAGCCAGCCGCCACCGGTATCCACGAGGAACCTGGCATTGGTGGTCTGGTGGTCGTCCACCGCCGACGGGAACGGCACAAACAAGGCAGCAGCGCCCACGGCAGCGATCTCGGTGACCGTGCTCGCGCCAGAGCGGCAGACGATGATGTCGGCCGCCGCAAACGCGCTGGCGGTGTCATCGATGAAGGGCGTGCACTCCGCCTCGACCCCTGCAGCCGCATAGTTGGCCCGCAGGGCGTCGATCTGCGTGGCGCCGCTCTGGTGAATCACCTGCGGGCGCTGGTCGGCAGGCATCAGGGCAATAGCCTTTGGCACGATCTCGTTGAGTGCGCGCGCCCCAAGGCTGCCACCCACCACCAGCAGGCGCAGCGGACCGGTGCGCCCCGCAAACCGCTCGGCCGGGCCGGGCTGCTGCGTGAACGGCGTGCGCAGGGGGTTGCCCACCCACTGGCCTTGTTTGAACACGTTGGGGAAGGCGGTGAACACCCGGTCGGCCACACCGGCCAGCACCTTGTTGGCCATGCCCGCCACCGAGTTCTGCTCGTGCAGCACCAGCGGCTTGCCTGCAAGCACACCCATCATGCCGCCCGGAAAGGTGATGTATCCGCCCAGGCCCACCACCACATCGGGCTTGACGCGCCGCACCACCTGCAGGGCTTGCCAGAAGGCACGCAACAGGCGCAGCGGCAGCAACGCGAGCGTGACGAGGCCTTTGCCGCGCACGCCCGAGAAGTCAATCAGTTCAAGGGCGAAGCCGTGTGTGGGCACGATGCGCGACTCCATGCTGCCGGGCGCGCCCAGCCAGTGCACACGCCAGCCACGCGTACGCAGCTCTTCGGCCACCGCGAGGCCCGGAAAGATGTGGCCGCCGGTACCACCGGCCATGATCAGAGCAGTTTTCTGCGCGCTCATACGCGGCCCCCTCTCATGAGGAGCTTGTTCTCGTAGTCGACCCGCAATACCACCGCAAGAGCCACCAGATTCATCAGGATCGCCGACCCCCCAAAGCTCATCAACGGCAGCGTGAGCCCCTTGGTCGGCAACGCGCCCAGGTTCACCCCCATGTTGATGAAGGCCTGAAAGCCGATCCAGATCGCTACGCCCTGCGCCACCAGCCCAGCGAAAACGCGGTCCAGGGCAATCGCCTGGCGGCCGATGTGCATGATGCGGCGCGTCATCCACAAGAACAGCACGATGAGCGTGACCACGCCCACCAGGCCAAACTCCTCGCCGATCACGGCGAGCAAAAAGTCGGTGTGCGCTTCGGGCAGCCAGTGCAGCTTTTCCACGCTGCCGCCCAGGCCCACACCGAAGATCTCACCGCGCCCGATGGCGATGAGCGAGTGCGAGAGCTGGTAGCCCTTGCCCAGAGCGTGCTCCTCGCTGAAGGGGTCGAGGTAGGCAAACACGCGTTCGCGGCGCCAAGGCGAGCTGGCGATCATCACGCCAAAAGCCGCCACCAGCACCCCGGCGATGAGAAAGAACATGCGGGCGTTGACGCCCCCCAGGAACAGAATGCCCATGGCGATGACGGCCACCACCATGAACGCACCCATGTCGGGTTCGGCCAGCAGCAGCACGCCCACAATGCCCACGGCAGCGCCCATGGGCAGCACGGCGCGGAAAAACCGCTCCTTCACTTCCATCTTGCGCACCATGTAGTCGGCCGCATAGATGAGCACGGCAAACTTGGCCACTTCAGAGGGCTGAAAGCCAATGGGTCCGATGGACAACCAGCGCCGCGCGCCGTTGACGACCTTGCCCACGCCGGGGATCAGCACCGCGATCAGCAGCAGCAACGCGACCACGAACAGCCACGGCGCCGCACGCTCCCACAGCGCCATCGGCACCTGGAAGGCCAGCAAGGCCACCACAAACCCGATCACCAGATACATCGCGTGGCGGGTCAGAAAATGGGTGGAGGCATAGTTGGCAAAACGCGGGTTGTCCGGCATGGCAATCGAGGCCGAATACACCATCACCAGCCCCCAGGCCAGCAGCGCGACCACCACCCACAACAGGGCCTGGTCGAAGCCCAGCACGCTGGCCGGCGTGCTAGACGACTGGCGGTACTCCGTGCCGCCCACGCGCACCGGCAATACGTCGGCGGCCTTGCCGGGCAGGCCGCCAAACCAGCCTGTCACCCGCTGCAGCAATGTGGAATTGCGCACGTCGGCGGTCATGCCATGCCCTCCAGGGATTGCCCGGCATCGTCTGCCAGCGTGCGCACCGCGTCGCAGAAGACCTGTGCGCGGTGTTCGTAGTCCTTGAACATGTCAAAGCTGGCGCAGGCGGGCGACATCAGCACGGCATCGCCCGCATGGGCCCGCTGCGTGGCCAGAGCCACCGCCTGGGGTAATGTCTCGGCATCCAGCAGTACCACGCCGCAGTCCTGCAGCGCAGCGCGGATTTGGGGCGCATCGCGCCCGATGAGTACCACAGCGCGCGCATAGCGCGACACCGGCGCTGCGAGCGGCGAGAAGTCCTGCCCCTTGCCTTCGCCACCCAGGATGACCACGATGCGGCGCTCTGCGCCCAGGCCGGTAAGGGCCGCCACCGTGGCGCCCACGTTGGTGCCCTTGCTGTCGTCAAAGTACTCAATGCCATTGATGATCGCCACGGGCTCCACACGGTGCGGCTCACCCCGGTATTCGCGCAGCCCGTACAGCAGCGGGGCCAAGGTGCAGCCTGCGGCCGAGGCCAGGGCCAGCGCAGCCAGCGCGTTCACCGCGTTGTGGCGGCCCCGGATGCGCAGCGCATCGGCGGGCATCAGGCGCTGGATGTGCAGGTCTTCCGCCACTTCGTTGCGGCCGCGCTTGCGGGTTTCATCCGCGTCCATCGCGCGCACCAGCCAGGGCATACCGCTCACGACCTCAATGCCAAAGTCGCCGGGGCGCCGGGGCATGTCGGCGCCAAAGGTCAGGTGCTCACGCACCTGGGGCTTTTGCAGCTTGACCTTCACGGGTGGCGGCAGCATCTGCATCACGGCCACGTCTTCGCGGTTCAAAATCATGAGCCCCGTCTGGCCAAAGATGCGCGCCTTGGCCGCCGCGTAGGCCGCCATGTCACCGTGCCAGTCCAGGTGGTCCTGCGTGATGTTGAGCACGGTCGCCGCAGTGGGCTCGAAGCCCCCTTCACCCACCTTCATACCGTCGAGCTGGAAGCTCGACAACTCCAGCACCCACACCTCGGGCAGCGTGCCCGCGTCGATGTGGCCCGCCAGGGTATCGAGCAGCGTAGGGCCGATGTTGCCAGCCACGGCCACGCTCTTGCCCGAACGCTCCACGAGCTGGCCTGTGAGCGATGTGACCGTGGTTTTGCCGTTGGTACCGGTGATCGCCAGCACCGCCGGTGCGTAGCCGTGGGATGCCCGCAGCGCGTTCAGCGCCATGGAATACAAACTTAGTTCGCCCCCAGCGCTTATTCCACAAGCACTGGCAGCTATCAAAACAGGAGCTATTGCCTTAGGACTCAAACCGGGAGAACGGTAGACCGCGTTCAGGCCTTGGCCTTCCACCAGGCTGGCATCAAAGGCACCGGCGACAAAACGCACCTGGGGCAGCTCCTGCTGCAGCAGGGGCAGCTGTGGCGGCGCAGCGCGGGTGTCGGCCACGGTGACCTCGGCCCCGCAGCGCACGCACCAGCGGGCCATGGCCAGGCCCGAGGCGCCCAGCCCCAGGATGAGGATGTTCTGACCTTGCAGCAGCTGGGCCATGGCTTCGCGCGGCGCGACCTGCGGCTCGGCCTCTGCGCCGGATGCACCCGGGGCGTCAACGTCTTCAACGTCGACACTGTGCTCGACGGGCGCGGCCTCGGGCGCCGATACGTCGGCAAAGATCTGCGCCACGAATTCGGCGGCAGCCTTGGCAGCCGAGATGGCGGGCACGGCTTCAGGGTCCCAGGTATGGCCCTTGGCGGTTGCGTTCCCGGCCGCAGGGGTCACGTCCGGCGCGGCCATTTCAGGCGGCACTGCGGCGACGGGTTCGCCAGCTCGGGACGACGGCTCAGCCGCAATGCCCACGCTGGGCTGCTGCGCATCGGTGTTCAACGCCTCGGTATCGGTATCGACAGTTTCCGTGGGGTCCGGTGCAAAAAAGTCGTCACCAGCGGGCGCGTTCACGTCGGCGTCCGCGCCCGGCCCTGCCAACGGCCGCGCGGCATCGGGCGCCCCGGGTTCGGCGGGCGTTGGACGGATGAGAGGCTCGTCAGCGTTCATCGCAGTTTCAAGGTGGACAGGCCGATGAGGCACAGCAGCATGGTGATGATCCAGAAGCGCACGACCACCTGCGTTTCCTTCCAGCCGCTCTTTTCAAAATGGTGGTGCAGGGGCGCCATCTTGAGCAGGCGGCGGCCTTCTCCGTAGCGCTTCTTGGTGAACTTGAACCAGGTCACCTGCAGCATCACCGACAGTGCTTCAACCACAAAGATGCCGCCCATGATGGCCAGCACGATTTCCTGCCGCACGATGATGGCGATGGTGCCCAGCGCCGCACCCAGCGCCAGCGCACCCACGTCTCCCATGAACACCTGGGCTGGGTGCGCGTTGAACCACAGGAAGGCAAGGCCCGCCCCCGCCATGGCGGCGCAGAAGATCAAGAGTTCGCCCGCGCCCGGAATGTGCGGGAAGAACAGGTACTTGGAGTACACCGAGCTGCCCGTGACATAGGCAAACACGCCCAGTGCCGAACCCACCATCACCACCGGCATGATGGCCAGGCCGTCCAGGCCGTCGGTCAGGTTCACTGCATTGCTGGAGCCGACGATGACGAGGTAGGTCAGGATCACGAAGCCCAGCACGCCCAGCGGGTAGCTGATCTCCTTGAAGAACGGCAGCTGCAAGCCTGCCTTGGGCGGCAGGTCCAGCGAGAAGCCCGACTGCACCCAACCCACGAACAGCTCCCACACCTTGGCGTTGGAGCTTTCGGAAATGCTGAACACCAGATACAGCGCAGCAATCAAGCCGATCACCGACTGCCAGAAATACTTCTCGCGTGAGCGCATGCCTTCGGGGTCCTTGTTGACCACCTTGCGCCAGTCGTCCACCCAGCCGATGGCGCCAAAACCCAGCGTGACGATGAGCACGATCCACACAAAGCGGTTGGACAGGTCGAACCACAACAGCGTGGAAATCGCAATCGACAGCAGGATCAGCACGCCACCCATCGTGGGCGTTCCGCTCTTGGACAGGTGCGTCTGCATGGCATAGCCCCGGATGGGCTGGCCGATCTTGAGCGAGGTGAGCACACGGATCACCTTGGGGCCCGCAATCAGGCCGATGAGCAGCGCCGTCATGGCGGCCATCACCGCGCGGAACGTGAGGTACTGGAACACGCGGAAAAAGCCGAACTCGGGCGACAGACCCTGCAGCCATTGCGACAACATCAGCAGCATGTGGCCTCCCCCGCTTGCACGGCCTTGGGTGCCGCCACCACACGGGTGACTTCAGAGTGTTGCGCCATGGTGTCCCTCCAGTGCCCGGTTCTGCTTTTGTTGTTGTTCTTGCGGCTGCGCTGCGGCGGCTGCAGTGGCGGCAATCGCCTCCACCACCTGTTCCATCTTCATGAATCTCGATCCCTTGACCAGCACACTGCCCACGGTGGACAGGGCATCGCGCACTGCCACCAGCAGCGCACTCATATCGTTGAAATGCCGGGCACCTCCATAGGCCGTGGCGGCGTGCACCGACTGCGCGCCCAGCGCGAACAGCAGGGGGATGCCTGCCGCACGCGCATGGGCACCGGCCTCGGCGTGGAACTGCGGGCCCTGGTCGCCCACCTCGCCCATGTCGCCAAGCACCAGCAGTTGCGGGCCGGGCAACTCGGCCAGCACGTCGATGGCGGCACGCATGGAGTCGGGGTTGGCGTTGTAGGTGTCGTCCACCACGGTGATGTCGCGGCCCGCGCAGTGCACGCTGAAAGCGCGCGAGCGGCCCTTGACTGGCACAAAGTGGTTCAGCCCTTGGGCGATGGCGGCCAGGGGCGCCCCCGCCGCCAGCGTGCAGGCAGCGGCTGCCAGTGCATTGGTCACATTGTGGCGCCCCGCAATGTGCAGGTGGGTGGCCACTTCGCCTTGTGGCGTGGCCAGTGTGACGGCCCAAGCGCCCTGGCCCCACGTAGCTTGCGCGCAGGCCACATCGCCACCGTCGCCAAAAGTGACAACGCGGCGCCCTGCCGCCAGCGAGCGCCAGAGGCCCGTGTAGGCATCCCCCACAGGAAACACGGCCACCCCGTCGGCAGGCAGGCTGGCGAACACCGAGCCGTTCTCGCGGGCCACGGCTTCCACCGTGTGCATGAACTCCAGGTGCTCACGCTGCGCGTTGTTGACCAGCGCCACCGTGGGCTGCGCCATGGCGGCCAGCGTGGCGATCTCGCCCGGGTGGTTCATGCCCATTTCGATCACGGCGGCGGCGTGGCTGGCCCGCAGGCGCAGAAGCATCAGCGGCACGCCGATGTCGTTGTTGAAATTGCCCTGCGTGGCAAAGGCAGCCTCACCCTTCCAGGCGCGCAGGATGGACGCAATCATCTGCGTCACCGTGGTTTTGCCGTTGCTGCCCGTCACGCCGACCAACGGAAGGCTGAACTGCGCCCGCCACGCTGCAGCCAGCGCGCCCAGCGCCGCCAGGCTGTCCGGCACCTCGATGCCCGGCAGGCCTGCGGCGACAAGGCCGCCGTGGGCGATGGCAGCAGCGGCGCCACCAGCGCGGGCGTCGGGCAAGAACGCATTGGCGTCAAACCGCTCGCCCTTGAGCGCCACAAACAGGTCGCCCGCCTGCAGCGTGCGCGTGTCGGTGTGCACGCGTGCGAGCGGCGTGGCGCCATCGCCCACCAGGCGGGCGGAGGGAATGCGCGGCTGAAGCAGCGCAAACGCCTGCGCCAGGGTCATCATCACCCCAGGGGTGGCGGTCATGGACGGGCTCCTCGGGCCTGCAGCGCGGTCTGCGCATGGGCCATGTCAGAGAACGGCTGGCGCACACCGGCCGTCTCCTGGGTGTCTTCGTGGCCCTTGCCGGCGATCAGCACCACATCGGCGGGCGCTGCCTCGGCAATGGCCAGCGCAATGGCAGCGGCGCGGTCGGGCTCGGCGCGCACGGTGTTGCCAGCGATGGTGCCTTGCAGAATCTGGTGCAGGATGGCCGCAGGGTCTTCGCTGCGCGGGTTGTCGCTGGTCACCACCACCCGGTCGGCATGGTGCTGGGCGACGGCGCCCATCAACGGGCGCTTGCCTGCGTCGCGGTCGCCGCCACAGCCAAACACGCACCAGAGCTGGCCGCCGCGCTCCTGCGCGATCGGGCGCAGGGCCTGCAACGCCTTGTCCAGCGCATCGGGCGTGTGGGCGTAGTCCACGGCCACCAGGGGCTGGCCAGGGTGGTGGATCTGCTCCATGCGGCCCGGCACCGGCGAAAGCTGGGCGCAGGCATACAGCGCGTGCTGCAGCGGCACGCCCAGCGCGCGCAGCCCGGCCAGCACACCCAGCAGGTTGGAGACGTTGTACTGCCCGATCACGCGGGTCTGCAGCACATGCGTGTGCACACCTTCGGCCACGGTGAAGCGCAGCCCACCTTCGCCCATGCTGATGTCGCGCGCCGCCAGACGGGCGGGGCCGGTGATGGACACACTCCACAGGTCCAGCAGCCGGTCTGCCAACGTGGCATGCAGCTCGGCGCCGCGTGCATCGTCGATGTTGACCACCGCAGCCTGCAGGCCCGGCCAGTCAAAGAGCACGCTCTTGGCCTGCCAGTAGGCCGCCATGCCGGGGTGGTAGTCCAGATGGTCCTGCGTGAAGTTGGTGAACAAGGCAACACGGATGCGCGTGCCTGCCATGCGGTGCTCGGCCAGGCCGATGGAAGAGGCCTCAATGGCGCAGGCCGTGCGGCCCGCATCGGCGAACTGCTGGAACGCGCGCTGCAAGCGCACCGGGTCGGGGGTGGTCATGCCCGTGCTGGTGAGTGCAGGCGGCGTTCCCATGCCCAAAGTGCCTACCAGCGCGCATCCACCTTGCGCAATAAGCTCATTTTTTGATAGCACATTGAGGGCTTCGGCCAGCCACCAGCTGGTGCTGGTCTTGCCGTTGGTGCCCGTCACGGCCAGCACGTCCAGGCGCTGCGTGGGCTGGTCGAACCAGTCGGCCGCAATCAGGCCGGTGGCGGCCTTCAGGCCATGGAGTGCCGCCACGGGCAAACCTTGCAGCGCAAAGGCCTCGACACCCTCGTGCTCCACCAGGCAAGCCACAGCACCCCGAGCAAACGCATCGCCGACGTGGGCGCGGCCGTCGGTGGCAGCGCCTGGCCAGGCGATGAAACCATCGCCGGGACGGATCTGGCGGCTGTCGGTCTGCAGGGTGCCGGTCACCCGCTCGCGCAGCCAGGCCACGGCATCGTGCACCGATTGGAGCAAAGGCACCGTCGTCATAGCGATTCCTCCACCGCGTTGGCCACGATCTGTGGCTTGACCGCCATGTCGGGCTGCACGCCCATCATGCGCAGCGTCTGCTGCACGACTTCACTGAACACCGGTGCAGCCACGGCACCGCCGTAGAACACGCCATTGCTGGGCTCGTCAATCATCACGGCCACGATGATGCGGGGCTTGTCGATGGGCGCCATGCCGGTGAACCACGCGCGGTACTTGCCCGAAGCGTAGTTCTTGCCCACCTGCTTGCGCGCCGTGCCCGACTTGCCGCCCACCGAGTAGCCCACGGTCTGGGCCTTCTGGCCGGTGCCACCAGGGCCTGCAGCCATCTGCAGCATCTTGCGCACCTGGTCGGCCGTGCGCTCGGAAAATACCGGCACGCCCACGGCGGGCTCGGCCGTCTTGAGCATGGTGGCGGGAATCACCCGGCCACCGTTGGCAAACACCGTGTACGAGCGCGCCATCTGGAACAGGCTGGCCGACAGGCCGTAGCCATACGACATGGTGGCCTGCTCCACCGGGCGCCAGGTCTTGTACGGGCGCAGACGACCCGTCACCACACCGGGGAAATGCAGTTGCGGCTTCTGGCCAAAACCAGCGGCTGAGAAGGTCTCCCACATTTCGCGTGCAGGCATCTGCATGGCCAGCTTGGTGGTGCCCACGTTGCTGGACTTCTGGATCACGCCTTCCACCGTCAGCACGCCGTAGTTGTGCGTGTCGGAGATGGTGGAGCCGGTAATGTTGATGCGCCCCGGTGTGGTGTCCACGATGGTTTCGGGACGCACGCGGCCCGTCTCCAGTGCCAGGCCGATGGTGAAGGGCTTCATGGTCGAACCGGGCTCGAACACGTCGGTCAGTGCGCGGTTGCGCAGCTGTTCGCCCGTGAGGTTCTGGCGCCTGTCGGGCACGTAGCTCGGGTAGTTGGCCAGCGCCAGCAGCTCGCCTGTGTGCGCATCGAGCACCACCACACTGCCCGCCTTGGCCTTGTGCGCGGCCACCTGGTCGCGCAGCTTCTGGTAGGCAAAAAACTGCACCTTGCTGTCGATGGACAGCTGCATGTCCTTGCCATCGACCGGCGGCACGGTTTCGCCCACGCTTTCGACCACGCGTCCCAGGCGGTCCTTGATCACGCGGCGCGAGCCCGGCTTGCCCGCGAGCTCCTTGTCGAACGCCAGTTCCATGCCTTCCTGGCCATGGTCTTCCACGTTGGTGAAGCCCACCACGTGCGCAGCGGCTTCACCCTCGGGGTACTGGCGTTTGTATTCCTTGCGCTGGTAGATGCCCTTGATGTCGAGCGCAGCAATCTGCTGGCCCACATCCCAGTCGAGCTGGCGCTTGATCCAGACAAAGGTCTTGTCTTCATCCGCCAGCTTTTTCTGCAGCTCGGCCTGCGGCATGTCGAGCAGTTTGGCCAGCTGCTTGAGCTTGGCGCGCACCTCGGGCCTGTCCTGGTCCACGTCTTCGGGGATGGCCCAGATGCTGGCCGCCGGCACGCTGGAGGCGAGGATCAATCCGTTGCGGTCCACAATCTTGCCGCGGTTGGCGGGCAGCTCCAGCGTGCGCGCAAAACGCACTTCGCCCTGGCGCTGAAAGAAGGCGTTGCCAAACACCTGCACATAGGCAGCGCGCCCCGCCAGCCCCAGAAAACCCAGCGCAATCATCGCCACGATGAACTTGCTGCGCCAGACCGGCGTCTTGCTGGCCAGCAGCGGGCTGGAGGTGTAGAGCACGCTGCGGCTCATGGCTGCACCCCTGCCGGCTGCGATGCGGCCGCTGCAGCAGCCGCCGCCGCAACACCCTGTGGGTCAGACACATACTGCGTGATGGCCGGCGTGGCCGTGCGCATGTTCAGCTGGGCACGCGCGATCTTCTCCACCCGCAGCGGCGTGGCCTGGGCGCGCTTTTCCACCTGCAGGCGCTGGTGCTCGGTTTCCAGACGACGGGCCTCGGCCACAGCGCGGTCCAGCTCGGTGAACAGGCGGCGCGATTCATACTGGGTGTGCACCAGATAGATCGCGCTGGCCAGCACCGCCAGCAACAGGACCACGTTGAGCCTGGTCATGTCAGACGACCGCCGTGCGCTCGGCCACGCGCATGATGGCGCTGCGCGAGCGGGGGTTGGCGGCCACTTCGGCAGCACTGGGCTTGATGCGGTCCAGCGCGATGAGCTTCATGGCCTGCGGCGCGGCAAACGGTGCGCGACGGTCGTACACCTCCTTGGAGTGTTTGGCGATGAACTGTTTGACGATGCGGTCTTCCAGCGAATGAAAGCTGATGACTACCAGCCGCCCGCCCGGCTGCAGCACCGAGAGGCTGGCCTCTAGCGCCTGTTGCAGCTCTTCAAGCTCGGCGTTGATGAAAATCCGAAGAGCTTGAAATGTGCGCGTTGCAGGGTTCTGGCCCGCTTCGCGGGTTTTGACCGCGCCAGCCACGAGATCGGCAAGTTCTGCGGTAGTTGAAAGAGGACCCCGTTCTTCGCGCCGAGCAACAATCGCCTTTGCAATGGGGCCAGCAAACCGTTCTTCACCGTAGTCACGTATCACCTCCGCAATCTGACCGACTTCGGCCGTGGCCAACCAATCAGCCACGCTTTCGCCGCGCGTGGTATCCATGCGCATGTCCAGCGGGCCGTCAAAACGGAAACTGAAGCCCCGCTCGGGGCTGTCGATCTGGGGCGAGCTCACGCCCAGGTCCATCAGCACGCCCGCAGCACTGGCGGGCGGCAGATCGGCCAGATGGCGGAAACCCTCGTGCCGAATGGAAAAACGCGCATCGGTGATGCGCGTTGCTTCGGCGATGGCTTCGGGATCCTTGTCGAAGGCCACAAGGCGCCCCTGCGGCCCCAGCCGAAGGAGGATGAGGCGAGAGTGCCCACCGCGCCCAAAGGTCGCATCGACCCAGGTGCCCGCAGGCTCAGGGCTTGCGCCGCCCAGGAGAGAATCCACGGCCTCATTGAGCAGGACGGTGGTGTGTTGCAGGGGGGATGTCACAGCGCGCCTTAGAAGGAAAAGTCCTTGAAGACATCCGGCATCTCGCCCTGCATGGCCTTGGCCTCCTGCTCGTCGTAGGTAGCCTTGTCCCAAAGTTCGAAATGGTTGCCCATGCCCAGCAGCATGGTGTCTTTGGAGATACCGGCTGCTTCACGCAGCTCGGGCGAAACCAGCACGCGGCCCGTGGCGTCCATGTCCACATCCATGGCGTTGCCCAGAAAAATGCGCTTCCACCACTGGGCGGACATGGGCAGCTGGGCAATGCGCTCGCGGAACTTCTCCCACTCGGGGCGGGGGAACACCATCAGGCAGCCGTGCGGGTGTTTGGTGATGGTGAGCTGACCGGATGCCGTGGCCGCCAGGACGTCACGATGCCGGGTCGGCACAGACAGCCGACCCTTCGCATCGAGACTCAGCGACGAGGCACCTTGAAACACGGACAGATTTCCAATTCGGTTTTGCGCCTCGGGGGTCCGTGCAATGGACCTTGAGGGCACTTTTCACCACTTAATTGCACTTTTTTGCACTGTAGCAGGAAAAGCACACCGAACAAGAGGGTGCCCAACAAACTTTTGTAATGAAATCAACGACTTAGACGCGACTTTGCAGAGATTAAAAAGCCAAAAGTCGTTGAAAAATAAGCACTTAGAGAGGCCTATGAAAGTGACCTCTCAAGGCTTGACCGAGTGGTCACAGGATGTAGCGTGAAAGGTCCTCGTCCCGGCTCAGTGTCTGCAGGCGGGCGTCCACATAGGCAGCGTCAATGGTGATGGTCTGACCCGATAGGCGGGTCGCATCAAAACTCACCTCGTCCAGCAAGCGCTCCATCACCGTGGACAGGCGGCGTGCCCCGATGTTCTCCGTGCGCTCGTTCACCTCAAAGGCGATGTGCGCCAGGCGCGTGATGCCCTCGGGCGCAAATTCGAGCGTGACGCCTTCGGTGGCCAGCAGGGCCTGGTACTGCTTGACCAGGGACGCATGGGTCTGCGTGAGGATGGCCTCAAAGTCCTTGACCGACAGCGACTCCAGCTCGACCCGGATGGGGAAGCGCCCCTGCAGCTCCGGGATCAGATCGCTGGGTTTGGACAGGTGGAACGCCCCGGATGCGATGAACAGGATGTGGTCCGTCTTGATCATGCCGTACTTGGTGGACACCGTGGTGCCCTCCACCAGCGGCAGCAGGTCGCGCTGTACGCCCTGGCGCGACACGTCGGCACCACTGGTTTCCTGGCGCGCAGCCACCTTGTCGATCTCGTCGATGAAGACGATGCCGTTCTGCTCGGCATTGGCAACAGCGCGGGTCTTGATCTCTTCCTCGTTGACGAGCTTGCCCGCCTCTTCGTCGGTGATGAGCTTGAGGGCCTCGGCAATCTTGAGCTTGCGGGTCTTGCGCTTGTCCTGCCCCATCTGGCTGAACATGCCACGCAATTGCTCGGCCATTTCTTCCATTCCCTGGGGGCCCATGATTTCGAGCTGGGGGCGGCCTTCGGCCACGTCGATCTCGATCTCCTTGTCGGCCAGCGCGCCTTCGCGCAGCTTCTTGCGAAAGACCTGGCGGGCCGTGTTGTCAGCCGCGGGCTCGGTGCCTGCGGCTGCGCGGGCAGGGGGAATCAGCACGTCCAGGATGCGCTCCTCGGCAGCATCTTCGGCGCGGGTGCGCACCTTCTTCATCTCGGACTCGCGGGTTTGCTTGACAGCCATCTCGGCCAGGTCGCGGATGATGGAATCCACGTCCTTGCCGACATAGCCGACCTCAGTGAACTTGGTGGCTTCGACCTTGATGAAGGGCGCATCGGCCAGCTTGGCCAGGCGGCGCGCAATCTCGGTCTTGCCCACGCCGGTCGGGCCGATCATGAGGATGTTCTTGGGTGTGATCTCCTGGCGCAGGCTGCCTTCGACCTGCTGGCGGCGCCAGCGGTTGCGCAGCGCAATGGCCACGGCACGCTTGGCACTGGCCTGGCCCACGATATGGTGGTCCAGCTCGGAGACGATTTCCTGGGGGGTCATGGACGACATGGCGAAAATTCCAGTCAAATTTGGCTCTAGCGCTTATCTATCAAGCGCTAGCAGCTATCAAAAACGTATCAAATGCGGTAAAGACCGCCCTGCAAAAAACACCCGGCCTACAAGGTCTCTATGGTGTGGTTCATGTTGGTGTAGATGCACAACTCGCCGGCAATCTCCAGCGACTTCTTGACGATTTCCTGCGCAGAGAGGTCGGTGTGGTTGAGCAAAGCCTTGGCGGCCGAGTGCGCGTAGGCCCCGCCCGATCCAATGGCCACGATGCCCTGCTCGGGCTCCAGCACGTCGCCATTGCCGGTGATGATGAGCGAGGCCTCCAGATCGGCCACGGCGAGCATGGCTTCGAGGCGGCGCAGCACGCGGTCGGTGCGCCAGTCCTTGGTGAGTTCAATGGCTGCCCGTACCAGGTGGCCCTGGTGTTTTTCGAGCTTGGCTTCAAAGCGCTCAAACAGGGTGAAGGCATCGGCCGTGGCGCCCGCAAAACCAGCCAGCACCTTGCCGTGGTGCAGCTTGCGCACCTTGCGCGCCGTGCCCTTGACCACGATGTTGCCCAGGGTGACCTGGCCATCCCCGCCAATGGCCACTTGAACGCCCTGGGGCGTCTGGCGGCGTACGCTCAGGATGGTGGTGCCGTGGAACACCGGGTGGTTGTCGTTTGATGAGTCCATAGCTGCGAAAGTTGAGGGCACGGGCAGCGCTTTCAAGGCGAAACCGAACACTACCTGCCACGAGCAGCCAGCGAATCCGTGGCCCTGCAGCCCACCAAAAAACTATGCAACGATCACGGCCCGCACCCAGCCGACGCGCAAGGGTTGCTCCGCCGCACTGGTGGTGCGCCCCATGGAGGCTTCAGTTCTTTCGGGGTACCACCCAAGCGTGCTCGTTGATACCGATCACGTTGAAGAAAATCGCCACCAGCCGCTGCAGGTTCTGGAACTGGATCACATGGCCGTGGCCCTGCTGCTCGGCCGCCCAGTTGAGCACCGAGCCCGCAGCCGCGAAGTCCACACGAATGAGCTTGTCGCAGGCAATGGTCAGCGGCACACCCGGGCGCAGGAAGGCCTGGAAAGGCTCCAGCAGTGGCGTGGCATCACCATCGATATAGCCGCTGAGCTGCGCCACAGGGCCCGCCTCCAGCGGAGCGGGGGCGGACAACTCACCCAGGTCGGAGGCCATGAAGTCGCTGTCGGCCGCCAGAGGCGCCGAGCCCGAAGACACACCCTCGTTGTCCGAATACCCGCAGCGCGGCGACGCCCACGACGGCGGTGAGACTTCGTAGGTGACGCAGTAATCCAGCGCCACCAGCTCGAACTCATCTGGCTTGCCCATGAGCCGCAGCGCCGCCATGCGCAGGCTCCACCACTCAGGGCTGGTAGAGCGGTCACCGGACTGGGTTTTGGCATCCAGCAGGGCGTTGAGCTTTTCTACCCCGGAGAACACCAGTTGCACATCACGCTCGGCCCACTGGGTGAACTGGTCCGCCAGCAAAGGCACGGCAGCGTCATCGATAGCGCCCAAGCGGGCCCAGGACAGGGTCCAGGGCGAGGCGGCGCGTGCCAGCGAGGCCTGGAGTGCGGCCACCGAAGACACAGCCAGCGTGGGCGGCGCGTTCCAGCTGAAATCGCGGCGCACCGCGCCTGCCGGTGCGGCTGCAGCCGTTCCAGGCGCAGCCGCTGCGGCGGGCGGTGCCATGCCCAATTGCTCGGGCATGGAGAACCACAGCGGAGCGGAGCGGCTGTACTGGGCGGCGAAGTCGATGGCCAGCGTGTCAAACCGGTCATGCTGGCCCGTTGCACGGTACAGGTCGAACAGTGTCATCCAGATTTCGAGCTGGTCGTCGGGCGCATCCTGCTGGTGCTGGGCCAGCACATCGAGCAGGCCGGACTCAGCCCCGGCGTGGTCGCCATTGGCAAACCGGATGGCAGCTTCTTCTAAATCGGGTTCGTGCACGAATTCCTCCGGTTCGGATGCGGGCGCTGGCGTTACCGCAGTAGCTGCCGCAAGGCTGAAGGACGCTTCGCCAGGACCTGCACCCGCGAGCATTTGCGCATCGGTGCCGCCAAACCGGCCAATGGCCATGCTGTCATCGGCAAACAGCGGCTGGACACCGGCCTTGTTTTCGAGGGGCGCTGGCAGGCTGCCGGGTGCCGTGGGCGCATACGCCCTTGCGTGGGCGGAATCAGAGGCCGCAGCTGCGTCGGCAGCAACAGGCATGGCGCCAGGTTGCGTGGGAGCCTCTGCACCTTGCTTGCTCTTCCACCACTGTTGCGACATCTGCGCTTCGATCTCGTCGATCTTCTTGAGCGTGACGGCCCGCTCGTCGGGCGATGCCATGCTGCTCTGAAAGAACGAGGGGCGCCCTGCGGCGTCTTCCACACGCTGGCCCTGCAGCACCTCGCGCTGACGCAGCTTGCGCAGCTGATCGAACTCGCGGCGCCGCACGAAGTCGTTGCGGCGCTTGCGCTCGATCATCTCCTTGAGCATCTGCTTGCTGTACTGGCTCTCCCGGTCGTCCTGGATGGAGTCCAGCTCGGTCCAGTTCACCGTGGGGTTCTTCACGAACCGAACCACCTTCGACAGCAGGCCTCCGGGGGTGGTTTCTTCCTTGCTCATGGCTCAGGGTGCGCTTGGGGTTGATCAGGCCAGGCGGCCCGGTCAATCACCAAACATCTTCTGCTTGAGTTCGCGGCGTTGCTGCGCTTCGAGGGACAACGTGGCAGTAGGGCGGGCAATCAGGCGGCCCACACCAATGGGTTCGCCAGTTTCGTCGCAGTAGCCATAGTCACCTGCGTCGATGCGGGCAATGGACTGCTCGATCTTCTTGAGCAGCTTGCGCTCGCGGTCGCGGGTGCGCAGCTCCAGGGCATGCTCCTCTTCGATCGTGGCGCGGTCGGCCGGATCGGGCACCACCACGGTGTCTTCACGAAGGTGTTCGGTGGTTTCACCAGCGCTGTTGTGGATCTCCTGCTTGAGCTGCACCAGCTTCAGGCGGAAGAAGGCCATCTGCTTGTCGTTCATGTACTCGTCGTCAGGCATGGCCATGACTTCAGCATCGGTCAACTCAGCGGCGGACTTGGTTTTCCAGTTGTTCGCCAGCTTGGGGTCTTTTTTGGCAGCCGTATACGTAGGCTGTGCTTGCGCGGTCGTGGGCATGGTATGTAGATAACTGGCTTTGGCAGCGGTCGAAGCCACTGTCTGTGCCATGGATGGTACGGTCAATTGGGCCAATCGTGAAGAAGGCCGGGTTGTGCGCACGGGTACCTGCGAGCCTGCTTGCAGCACGGGTGCCGGAGCAGGCGCCGCCACGGCGGGGGGTGCGGCCACCTTGGGCGCCGCAGCAGCCTTGGCAGTGGCCTTCGCAGCAACTTTGGGTGCCGCTGGGGCGGCGGCGCTTTTCGCCGCGGCAGGGGTTGCCTTGGTGGCCCCCTTGGATTTGCTGGTGTCGGCTTTCACTTCCTGGTCTCCTCGCAGTACGGGCGGGCCCTAGCTGCATTCGCAGCCAAGGGCGGGTGGCAAGCCTTCCGGGGTTTTACCGGGGCGCGATTGTATCGACCTGGGCTGACGCAAACGAAAACGTTGCAGATACAACACAAACACGCCGTTCTCCCCTGGGCGGCACAGGCCCCGGTGAGGGTCAGACCAGGCTTTGTTCCAGCCCCTGCAGGAAGATGTCCTTGGGCAGGTCAATGCCAATAAAGACCATCTTGCTCGTGCGCGTCTCACCCTCGGCCCATTGAGGGCCCAGATCGCTTCCCATGAGCTGGTGCACCCCCTGGAAGATCACCTTGCGTTCAGTGCCCTTCATATTAAGCACACCTTTGTAGCGCAGCATGCGCGGGCCGTAAATATTCACGATGGCCCCCAGGAAGTCCTCCAGCTTGGCAGGGTCGAATGGCCGGTCGGAGCGGTAAACGAAGCTCTTCACATCGTCGTCATGGTGATGGTGGTGACCATGGCCATGTTCATGCTGGTGCGAGGGGTGGCTGCAGTGCTCGCCATGTTCGTGGTCATGATCATGGTGGTCGTGCCCGCCCCCTTCTTCCTTGAGGAAGTCTGGGTCGATATCCAGCTTGGCATTGAGGTTGAAGCCGCGCAGGTCCAACACCTCCTTGAGCGGTACCTCGCCAAAGTGCACGGCCTTGATGGGCGCGCGCGGGTTCATGTGCTTGAGGCGATGGATCAGCGCCTCGGTCTCGTCCTTGGACACCAGGTCGGTCTTGGACAGGAAGATCTGGTCCGCAAAACCCACCTGGCGGCGCGCCTCCTGGCGGTCATTGAGCTGCTGGGGTGCGTGCTTGGCGTCCACCAGGGTGATGATGGAGTCGATGAGGTAGGTCTCGGCAATTTCTTCGTCCATGAAGAAGGTCTGCGCCACCGGCCCCGGGTCAGCCACGCCGGTGGTCTCGATCACGATGCGGTCGAACTCCAGCAGGTTCTTGCGCTTCTTGGCGGCCAGCAGCTGCAGCGTCTCGCGCAGGTCTTCACGGATGGTGCAGCAGATGCAGCCGTTGCTCATCTGCACGATCTGCTCCTTGGACTCGGTCACCAGGATGTCGTTGTCAATGTTTTCTTCACCGAATTCGTTCTCGATCACGGCGATCTTCTGGCCATGGGCTTCGGAGAGCAGGCGCTTGAGCAGCGTGGTTTTGCCCGAGCCCAGGAAGCCGGTGAGGATAGTGACGGGGATCAGTGCCATAAATCTGTCTTTCAAGGGAATCAAATACATGCGCTGCAGCCCGATGCTGCGGGCTGCAGGGCCCCGCACAGGGGGCGTTTTTTCAGTGTACCGAGGCTGTCAAGCCCCTGCCGGACGCCGCCGGGCTCACCCTTTGCGCATCACGACCAAGCCCTTGAGGTATTCCCCTTCCGGGAATTCCAGCGTCATCGGATGGTCGGGCGCGCCGCCCAGGCGCTCCAGGATGTAGCCATCCACGCCCGCATCCGCGCCCGCCGACGCCACGATCTTGTGGAACAGGTCGGCACTGATGCCGCCCGAACACGAGAAGGTGAACAGCACCCCGCCCGGGGTCAGCAGTTGCAGCGCCAGCCGGTTGATGTCCTTGTAGGCGCGGGCCGCGCGTTCGGCGTGCGCTGCGGTCGGCGCAAACTTGGGCGGGTCGAGGATGATGGCGTCAAAACGCTGGCCTTCTTTGAGGAACTGGCGCAGTGAAGCGTTCACGTCGGCGTCCATAAAGCTCGCGCGGTTCGGATCGAACCCGTTAAGCGCCACGTGCGCACGGGCACGCTCCAAGGCGGGACCGGACGAGTCGATGGACGTCACATGCCCATCGGCCGCGGTGCCTGCCGCACGCATGCCCGCCAGCGCCGCCACGCTGAAGCCGCCGGTATAGCAAAAGCAGTTGAGCACATGCTTGAAGCCCAGGCGCTGGGTGTAGTCGGCAAACCGCTTGCGGCTGTCGCGCTGGTCCAGGTAGAAGCCGGTCTTGTGGCCCTCGGCGATATTGAGCGTCAGGCTCCACTGGTGTTCACGGATGGTGAGTTCGAGCGGCGGCCCTTCGCTATCGCCCGCCGTGCCCGTGGGCCCGCCGCGCAGCCAGCCCGTGGCCGGCTCCAGGCCTTCCAGCGCACGCACGCTGGCGTCTGAGCGTTCATACAGCTTGGTCAGGCCCGTCTCGCGCAGCAGCGCGTCGGCGATCACATCCTTCCAGCGCTCGGTGCCCGCGCTGGTGAACTGGGCCACCAGCGTATCGCCATAGCGGTCCACGATGAGCCCCGGCAGACCGTCGGATTCGCCGTGCACCAGGCGCACTCCATCGCTTTGCACGTCAAATCGGGCTCTGGCGATGATGGATCGGGCGCAAGCAGCTATAAAAAACGGAGCATCAATGCGCTGTGCTTCGTCAAAGCTCCACACCCGCGCGCGAATGCGCGAGCTGGGACTGAAGGCAGCCCAAGCAAGGAACTGGCCTTCGTGCGACTCCACACGCACGGTCTCGCCGCTGTCGCCGCCGCCCTTGGCGATGGCCGATTCAAAGATCCAGGGGTGGCGGCGCAGGAGCGAGCGCTCTTTGCCAGGGCGAAGGCGAAGGGTTTTCATGCCCCGGATTGTGCGGGCTCACCGCTGCCGTCCAACCATCATCCCTTGAAAAACAGCATGCGCGGACCCCGCAGCAAGCCCGCCCGTTTGCACAGAAGAACGCACCACAGCGCTGGTGAGATTGGCATATTTATCATTTTTTAAATCATTTATTTGACAAATATGATTCAAACCTCCAAAATTCGCACAACTATCATTTTCATCAAAACAAACATGTCAGCGAATCTTCACACCCCATCCAGCCTGGGTTCTATCCCTGATGCAGCCCCAACGGTCTTGACCGATCTTCGCGAGTTCCTGGCATTCAAGATCGGCAACGAGGAGTACGGCGTAGACATCCTGCGGGTGCAGGAGATCCGTTCGTACGAAAAGCCCACCACCATCGCCAATGCCGCCGCCGACCTCAAGGGCGTGGTCAACCTGCGCGGCGTGATCGTGCCCATCATCGACCTGCGCCTGAAACTGGGCTTGCCAGAGGCTCGCTATGACCATCTGACCGTGGTGATCGTGCTCAACATTGGTCAGCGCGTCGTGGGCGTTGTGGTGGATGGCGTGTCTGATGTGCTCACGCTGGAGCGGGAGCAATTGCGCCCTGTCCCCGCACTCGACATGGACGTGGATCAGGACCACCTGCTGGCCATAGGGTCTGTCGATGACCGGATGCTCATCCTGCTCGACATCGAAAAACTCCTGGCTCCCGCGCTGCCCCCATCCCTCACCGTGCAATGACGCGTTGTTGCGCTGCCACGAAAAACACCCACCCGATGGAATCCCCATGAACTTCTTTAAAACATTCGGCATCGCCAAGCGCCTGCACCTCCTGTCCTTGGCACTCATCAGTAGCCTCACCCTGGTTGCGCTTCTCGCCTGGTTCAACCTCTCCGAGGTCACCGCTCAAACCCGAAAAGTTGCAACAGAATCGGTACCCCACCAGTTGCGCCTGGCGACCATGGAACTCAATGTGACACGCTCGTCCCTCCAGCTGCGCCATGCGCTGCTGGTCAGGACACCTGGCGACGTCAAGGCCACCTTGGCGGACATTGGCGAGAAGAAGAAACTGATCGACGCCGACCAGTTGGCACTGGAAAAAACGGCGGTCTCCAGCGCAGAAAAGGCGGAATACTCCGCGCTTGTTCAAGCCCTTGGTACGTTCTGGCAGGTCGCTGCGCAAAACATCCAGTTGATCGAGCAGGGCAACAAGGAAGAGGGCTTTGACTTTCTGGTCGCCAAGACGATTCCTGCCCGCAACGTGGTGCTTGAAATGCTGAGCAAACAAAAACAGCGTCAAAACACGTCGCTGACCGAGAGCATTGGAGACATCGAGGCCGGTGCAAAGCAGACGCTGTACAGCCTGGTCGGAGCGGTCGCCGCGATTGCAGCTGGCTTGATGGCTTTTTCCTGGTACATCGGCAGAGTCCTGCAGCGCCGGGTGACTGAGGCGCAAGTGATTGCCGCCCGCGTGCGTGATGGCGACCTGACCGGAGAAGTCATTGACAGCGCCAACGATGAGTTCAGCCCGCTACTGCAAGCGCTCTCTGACATGCAGACGTCACTGACACAGGTTGTCTCGCAGGTGCGCCAAGGCTCCGAGAGCGTGGCCACGGCCAGTGCCGAGATATCTGCGGGCAACAGCGATCTCTCTGCACGCACCGAAAACCAGGCCAGTGCGCTGGAAGAAACCGCAGCATCGATGGAAGAGCTTAACTCGACGGTTCGCCAGAACGCCGAGAACGCCCGCCAAGCTAATCAGCTCGCGCAGAACGCGTCGAACGTGGCAAGCCAAGGCGGCGAGGTTGTCGCAGACGTGGTCCGCACGATGAAAGACATCAACGACAGCTCCCGCAAGATCTCGGACATCATCGGTGTCATTGACGGCATCGCCTTCCAGACGAACATACTGGCCCTGAACGCCGCCGTGGAGGCCGCCCGTGCGGGTGAACAAGGCCGGGGCTTTGCGGTGGTTGCGAGCGAGGTTCGCAACCTGGCAAGCCGATCTGCAGACGCCGCGCGCGAAATCAAAGTGCTGATCGGCGCTAGTGTGGAGCGGGTAGAAGCCGGCTCCGCCCTCGTGGACCGGGCAGGCCAGACCATGAGCGATGTGGTCTCGGCGATTGGCCGCGTCACCGATATCATGGCCGAGATCAGCGCAGCAAGTTCCGAGCAGAGCCAGGGCGTGGACCAGGTGAATGAAGCTGTCACCCAGATGGACCAGGCCACCCAGCAGAACGCGGCATTGGTGGAGGAAATGGCAGCAGCGGCCAGCAGCCTCAATACCCAGGCAGCGGAGCTTGTCAAAGTGGTTTCCGCCTTCAACATCGCGACCTTGGAAGAACGCCCTGCGCTTGCACCTCCATCAAGAATGCACAGCAACTCTCCGGCATACACCTCACGGCCGTCCATGGCCCGGAGCACTCAAAACCAGCGATCAGCAACCTCGACTACCAAGACAGCGGTCCGCAGCGTGGCGACAGCGAAACCTGGCGCGGCTCATCTACCTTCGGCAAGCCCTGTAACTACCGCTCCACATGCAGAGAAAGACTGGGAAAACTTCTAGGCCAGGCGCTAGGAATCAGCGGTTGACGCCCTATTGGAATCACCACCTTCGGGTGGTTTTTCCATTGTTTGGGAGCTATGAACAGTCCTAGACAAAGGCAATACACTGCCGTTTGCGAGACACAGCAAATTCAGTTTTTGCCTTGAATAGAAACCATAAGCAGCACATGCTGCCTCAACTGCTGCCACCCCAGCTGCATTGGCTCCAAGTCGCCCGCAGCAGCCCACTCTTCATTGCTTCGCGCGCACTGGGCTGCCTGCGCCTCACCCAGCATCGTCAACACTGACTTGAGGTTGTGCGCCACGCGCCGCAGCGCCTGTGCATCTTGCGCCGCCACGGCCAGATCGCCTTCAATCACATCTTGAGGAAATCGGGCCAGGCACGCCTGTCGATACGCTTCGTAAAGCGCTCGGTTGCCGCCGAAAAACTCGGCCACGGGATCGGCGCTCACCAGGGGAGCAACAGCCAGAGCGGCTGGCTCCTCCCCGCTGGGGCTGGCCAGAGTCTCAGAGACACAAGCCATCAGGGCGCCTACCGAGGCTGGCTTGTGCAAAACGCGCCAGACGTTGAGCGACTCCAATCTGCGCTGCGTGGCTGGGTCAATCCCACCACTGAAAACCACGGTGCGGCAGGCCGCTCCCTGTAGCGAAAGACTTGCCTGCATCCAACCCAGTAGATCAAGGCCGGAGCCATCGGGCAGGGTCAGGTCCGTGAGGACCAGGGGTGCCACTTCGGTGGTCAGCGCCTGCTTCGCCTCGGCGAGCGTGGCGCATTGCACCAGACTCACGCCGAGGGGATCGAGCGCCATCTGGACAAACCGGCGCACTAACGGATCGTCCTCTACCAACAGCACGCGCGGCTGCGTCACGACGGCGCTCAGGCCTTCTCGGCCACAGGACGTAGGAACCCCGCCAGCAACGCAGGCAGCTCCTGCACCAAGCGGGGCTTGTGCACCACAGGCAGCCCGGCCAGCGCAAAGGCGTAGGGACTGCGCTGCTCTTCGTCGAGCGAGGTCACAACGATCAGACGGCTGCGCTGGAACTGGGGATGCGAGCGCAGACGCGCAATCAGCGTTGCGCCATCAATGCCAGGAAGAAGGATGTCCACAATCAGCACATCCGGCTGCAGTTCGCCCGCCATCGCCAAGCCAACGATGCCATCGTCTGCCACATGCAGATCCACTTGCGGGAAATCGTGCGCCATCAACAGCTTCACCAGGGTCTGGAAATGTGCGGAATCCTCGATCAGCAACACCCGCTGGCCGTGTGTACCCGGTGGTTCGCGAGAAGCGCTGACCTGCTCGGCGCGCCTGGGTGCAGCTTTGACCACCCCATCGTCTGGCGCTACCACCGCACCAGACACGGCAACTTCGGCAACCGGTACAACGGGCTGGCCCTGACCCTGCCGCTGAGCCAGCCAGCGCTCGACCGATGCCTTCGCGATGCGCCGATGACCTCCTGGTGTTTTCCAGGCCTCCAGCTCACCCCGGTCCACCATCAGCTGAACAGAACGAACCGCCATACCCAGCACCCGCGCCACATCACGGGTACTGCAATCCACCGGCAGCGAAGAGAGAAGACTGAGTTCCATAGTGGCGAATTTTATCACTTCGAGAAATCATTTTTGTGATAAAATTGATAAAACTAGTTACAGCAAGTGCCCAACCATGAACAAACGCATTCTGATCATCGAAGACCATGCGGATATCCGCCGACTGATCCGCATGACCCTGGAGTTCGAAGACCACGACATCCATGAAGCCGTCAACGCCGACGAGGGCATGGAGGCCGTGCGAACGCTGCGCCCCCAGTTACTGTTGCTGGACATCATGATGCCCGGAAGCATGGACGGACTCGATCTGTGCCGCCTTGTCAAAAGCGACCCATCGCTGGGCAAACCCTGGGTGGTGTTACTGACGGCTCGCGGGCAAAGCCAGGATATCGAGGCGGGGATGATGGCCGGGGCCGATGCCTATCTGCTCAAGCCCTTCAGCCCCCTCAAACTGATCGAAACGATCAACCACCTGGGCACAACCCCCGGCGAGGCGCCATGAACGTGGTGGCAACTGCACGCGAGAACACCCAGTTCAGCCCGGCGGCGGCCGACCAGATGGAGAAGATCGTCTTCGACCTGGGGCGCGTGTACCAGGAACGCAACGAGGCGTTGCAGGAAGTGGCCCGCGCCCACCACGAGGCACTGTTTCTGCTGTCCATGGCGGCGGAATACAAAGACGGGGACACGGGCATCCACATCGTACGCATCGGATTCCTGGCCGAGGCCCTGGCACTTTTTCTGGGCGAGTCCAAGGACTACGCCCTGATGCTGCGCAAGGCGGCTCCCATGCACGACATCGGCAAAATCGGCATTCCTGACGAAGTGCTGAAGAAACCCGGCGCCTTCACGCCCCAAGAGCGCGCAATCATGAACCAGCACTCCGCCATCGGTGCAGATATCCTGGGCAAATCGCGCATCGCGCTGTTCCAGATGGCGGCCGAAATTGCGCTCGCACACCATGAACGCTGGGATGGCAAGGGTTATCCGAACCAATTGGCAGGCCCAGCCATCCCCCTGTCGGGGCGCATTGTGACCATCGTGGACTTCTATGACGCCCTGACCATGGACCGCGTCTACCGCCCGGCCTTCAGCCACGAAAAAGCGCTGGAGATGCTCCTGGCAGAACGGGGCAAAGCCTTCGACCCAGATATCGTGGACTGCTTCCTGCGCAACAGCGCCGCCATTTCGGCCTTGCGTGAGCAAGTTACGGTCGGACGCATGACCTTCGCAGACCTGATCAACCGCAAGCAGGAGGCACCATGATCTTCCGTACAAACCGAGTGCAGGCTGCGGTGCTCATCCTCCTGGCTACCGCTCTGGCCTCCTTGGGTGCCATAGCAGGTGAGGTTCAGGACCGCGTTCAGGCCCGGGGTGAAGTCAGGGTCTGTATCTGGCCCGCGTACCAGCGCATCTCGTTTCGGGACCCGCGCTCCGACCAGCTCAGCGGCCTGGACATCGATCTGGCTACGGCACTGGCGTCTGATCTGCGCGTCAAGCTGCGATTCGTGGACTCGTCCTTTGTCACCTTGGTGCAAGACCTGCAGGCGAACACCTGTGATGTAGCAATGTTCGGCATCGCCATGCTGCCGCAGCGCATGGAGCAACTCCAGTTCTCCACGCCCTATTTGCAAAGCGATATCTATGCCGTAACCACACGCACCAGCCGAATCGTGCGGCAGTGGAGTGACATCGACCAACCCGGCGTGCAGGTAGGCGTGCAGGCTGGAACGTTCATGGAGCCCGTCATGCGGCAACGCCTCAAGCATGCAGGTCTCGTCTCCATCCACCTGCCACAGACGCGCGAACGCGAGCTCATTGCGGGCCGCGTGGACGTCTTCATGACCGATTACCCCTACGGTCGCGCACTGATCGAAAGCACCGAATGGGCCGCACTGGTGGCGCCCCCCAAGCCGTTCTATGCGCTCCCCTACGCCCATGCCAGCAAACCGGGCGACGCCGAATGGCGAGCCGTGCTGAACGCTTTTGTCGCCCGGATCCGGCAGGACGGCCGCCTGGAAACGGCGGCACGGCGCCACGGGCTCGAAAGCATCCTCCTGAACTGATGCCCCTGCCATGAAACGATCTATTCCCCTTGCCAAGCTCAGCTTGCTGGAAGTTGCCAGCTGCAGGGCGCTCTTCGGGGGCACACTTCTCATGCTGGCCGTAATCGTCGGCACCGCATCGCTGATGTGGCTGGAGTTCCGCCGCACAGAAGCTCAGGACCGCAAGCAGCTCGAATTACTGGCCAGCGTCATGGAGTCGCACGCCAGCCAGGTTTTCGACAACACCAAGCTCGCCCTCGACAGCCTTGCGAAAAACCTGACCACCGAGAACCACACTCCCGCGCAGTTGGAAGCGCAGCAGTCCTACCGCTTGCAAGGCCTGCCCTTTCTGCGCAGCATCGCCATCGTCAGCTCCGAAGGGCAGGTGCTGGCCTCCACGACCGCCTCGGACCGCGGTGGCCGGGTGGATCTGCAGCGCCTGCCTCCTTCACCAGTGACCGAGGAGCGGGTGGTCATTGGAGCCTGGGTGCGTGGCCGCACACTCACCCAAGATGTGCGCAATGCAACCGTACCAGCGGGCCTTGGCTACATTCCCATGGTGCGCCTGGTTCGCCTGCCATCGAACGCTGTGGTGACGTTGGTGGCACAGATCAATCCCGATGCCCTGGCCACCTACCAGCGGCAGTTGATGGAGGCAGGCCACCCTGGCACACAGGTCATGCTGGCGTTGGACAACGGGACCTTGCTCACCCAGGTGGGCAACGACACCTTGAATCTTGGAAGCAGCCTGGGCACCCACCCTTTGTTCCAGGGTTTGCTGCCAGCGCACAAAGGAACTTACGGCCCGCTGCAAACCTTTCAGGCGCGCAGCCTGGGCGCCTGGCGCAGTTCCAATAGCCAGCCTCTGGTGGCTTTTGTAGAGCAACCCTACGAGGCCACGATCCAGCAGTGGCTGGCCGCAATGCGAGGACCGCTGCTGTTCATGGGGGTGGCCTTGGCGCTGATAGGACTTCTCACCCATGCGTCCTGGCGCAATGCCCGCGCAAAGGAAGTTGCGCAACGTGAACGCGATGAGGCCCAGCAAGAAACCGCACGGCGCGAACAAGAGCTGTCGGTCCTGTTCCGAAGTGTTCAGGAGCTGATCTTCCGCACCGATGCCCAAGGGACCATCCGGTTCGTCAATCCACGCTGGCATGCCATTACCAATCAGCCCGCTGAAATGGCCCGAGGCCAGCGTCTGCGGGACGTCGTCCACCCCGAGTGCCGCGATGGCGTGGATGCTCTGTTCGACGCCATCCAGCCCCCGGGCGTGCGCATGGCGCAGGTCCGCCTCACGGGACCCGCTGGAGAAACGCGCGCGCTGGACATCTCGGTGGTTCCGCTGCGTGACCGGTCGGGCCAGTTGCGCGGCTTTGCGGGCAGCGCGGTGGATGTGACAGCCCTGCTGGCCGCCCAGCAAAGCCTGCAAGAGCAGCTGGCCCTCACAAGCCAGGTGCTCGAATGCAACCCATTGCCCATCTGCATGACCGACACCGAGGGACGTCTTCTCTCGGTCAATCAGGCCTGGGAAAGTTTCATGGGGCTGTCGCGCAAAAGCGTCCTGGGGATGCGCAACATCGACTTTCTGCCCAAGCAGGAGGCGCAGACGTACTGCGCACACCAAGAACAACTGTTGCGCGAGGGCGGTCGTGTCCGCTACGAAGAGCGCATGCGCCGATCCGATGGCAGCTTCCGGGACGTGCAGGTCACCAAGGTGCTCGTCACCACCAACGGCAAGCAGCCCATCGGAATCCTGACCGCCAAGATGGACATCACGGAATTCCGGGCCGCACGCGATCTGGCCGAAGAGGCGTCGCGCTCCAAGTCGGAATTTGTGGCCAACATCAGCCACGAGCTGCGCACGCCCCTGCAATCCATCCTGGGTTTCTCCGAACTCGGGCTGGCGCGGGGTCGCCATCAATCCAAGCTGGCATCCATGTTCAGCGACATCCACGACGCTGGCCAGCGCATGCTGGTGCTGGTCAATGACCTGCTCGACATTGCAAAGATCGAGAGCACGGTCGGAGCCTTCCAATTCGAACGCGCCGACGTGCGCGATCTCATCGAGGAAGTGGCAGCAGAGATGGAGTTGCTGCTGGACCGCAAACGCCTGGGCCTGGGCTTGCACCTGGGCCGCATGCCTTTGATCGCCAAAGTGGATCCATCGCGCTTTCAGCAAGTGGTGCGCAATGTACTGAGCAACGCCATCAAGTTCTCGCCCGAAGACAGCCTCATCGACATCACCGCCGGAGTCTCGAACGACCACAGCATCCACATCAAGGTGCGCGACCAAGGCCCAGGCATTCCTCCCGCAGAGCTGGAGACCGTGTTCCAGGCCTTCGTGCAGTCGAGCAAGACGCGCGATGGCTCCGGCGGAACGGGCCTGGGCCTGGCCATATGCCGCAAGATTGTCGAAGCGCATGGGGGGCGCATCCATGCCACCAACGGGCCCGACGGGGGTACTATCTTCCATATCACGCTGCTCACCGCAGGCTACACGGACACGATGCCAGCCCCGCTCACATGAACAGGAAGCCCAGCAAGCCCCACTCCTCCGCCTGGCGCAGCAGCCCGGCGCTGATGTACTTTGTGGTGGCCTGCGTTTTCAGCGCTGTGGTGCTGCTGGGTGCCTGGGCCACCATGGCCGCCATGCTGCGCTGGCAGTGGAAGGACACCCTGGACGCCGAGATGCGCCAGAACACCAACACCGCCCTGGCACTGAAGGAGCACACGCTGCGCATCCTGGACACGGTGGACCAGGCCATGTGGCGTTTGCAGCATACCGCCGAAGACGGACCACTCAACGGCGAGGACCTGGCCACCATCGCCAATGAAACCGGCATGGTGCCGCACATCCTGACGCAATTGTCCTTCGTGGGCCCCGATGGCCGCTTTCAGGGCAGCAACCTCGACCCCGACGGCTCGCGCAGCAACCATGTCAGCCTGATGGACCGCGACCATATCCGGGTGCATCTGCAGCCGGCCGAAGCGGCCCCACCCAGCGCTGGCATGCTGCACAACGGCCTTTTCATCAGCAAGTCCCTGCTGGGCAAGGTGTCGGGGGTATCCACCATCCAGCTGTCGCGCAAGGTCACCGCTGCGGATGGACGCGTCTTGGGGGTGGTGGTGGCATCACTCAATCCACGCCATTTCGCCGACGTGTACCGGGGCGTGCAACTGGGCAGCGACGGCGGTGTGGGACTTGCGGGGCTTGACGGAGTGATCCGTGTGCGCGTGTTGGGAGGTGTCAGCACAGAGGTTGGGATGCAGTTGCCCGCGCCCCTCCTGCATGCACTTCGCGGCCAGGACAGCGGGGCCATGTTGTCGCCATCGTCCGACGCCAGACTGCGCATTATTGGTTTCAGCCGTGTCGGAGGTTACCCGCTTGCCGTACTCAGCGGCACCTCAGAAGAACACTCTTTCGCCCGCTGGCGCACCACACGCAACACGATCCTGTGGTTGACGGCACTGTTGAGCCTAGCGGTTGTGGCCTTTGTCGCCGTATTTCTGGGAAGCATTCGCAGGCTGGCGGTCAGCCACGCGGCACTGACCCGCAGCGAGGCCGAAGCCCAGCGCGCCAACCAGGCCAAAAGCGAATTCCTGGCCGCCATGTCGCACGAGCTGCGTACTCCGCTGACGAGCATCCGCGGCTTTGCTGAACTCATGGAGCTGCGCAGCAACGATCCACAGACCCGGGAACAATCGAGCCTCATTCGCCAGGGCGCTGAGCACCTGAACGCTCTGCTGACGGAAATCCTCGACCTGGCGCGGATTGAAGCGGGTGCCATGCCAGCGCACCCCGAGCCCGTGGAACTGCCCGGTCTGCTGCACGATGTGATTGAGCTTTTCCGCGTCAGTGCAGTGGCCAAATCGCTGGCACTCACGGCGACCACGGCCGCCAATGTCCCGAACGCCCTGGTAACCGACCGCCTCAAGCTCAAGCAAATCCTGAACAATCTCTTGTCCAATGCCATCAAATTCACCCCGTCGGGCACCGTGTGCCTGGCCGTGGATACCAGCGCAGATGGTCACCATGTGCAGTTCCATGTCACAGACACGGGCCCCGGTATCCCGGAAAACCTGCACGAGGTCATTTTCGAAAAGTTCAGCCAGGGCCACGCCCGCGTCAGCTACCAGCACGGGGGCACCGGACTGGGGCTGTCGCTGTCTCGTGCGCTTGCCCAACTGCTGGGCGGCACGTTAACCGTCAAGTCCCGGTTGGGCGAGGGCTCCACATTTACGCTGTCGCTGCCGCTGCAAATTCCGCCGAAAGCCGCCCCGCCCTTCGCATAAACCGCATTGCTTACCACTGCGGGGCCGATACACCGCAGGGGTTTACTGGTTATGCATCAGCGGCGACGGCGTGCAAAGGCCGTGGTGAAACAGCCCATCAGAATCGACAAAATGATCATCCCCCACTGGGACAGCGTAGGAATGGGTGACGCAAACCCGATCTGGCTTGCCGGCGAACACACTTCCAGGCCCGGCGTCGCCCCAGTCGCGGCCACCGGCGTCACACAGAAAAACAGGAAGTTGCCCACATCGCCTGCCACCGGGGTATATCCCATCGTTGTGGCGACATTCGTTCCTGCCGCCACGCTGTTGCTGGGGCTGCGCACCCAGCGGAAGGTGGACGCACCCTGCACGTCTGCATTGGCGTCCGTGTAGGTGTAGTTGCCTGTGGCGGGTTGCCCAATGGTCGGCACGCCCGCAACGGACACGGACAGGGCCACGGGGGGCACCTGCGCAACCACCGAGATTTGCACCGTCGCATCGTCACAAAGAGCCGCGTTCGGAGCAGGCAGGCACACCCGGTAGGTGGATGTGTCGGTCCCGCTGAAGCCAGCATTCGGCGTGTAGGTATAGGCCCCCGTGGACGGATCCAGCACCACAGAACCAATGGCACCAGGCGGCAAGGATTTGTTACTCGAAGCCACAAGCGCCACAAAAATGCAACATGTGTTGACAATGCGCCGCCTGCGGCAACCGCAAGTTCCAGGGTGACTCCCGTGAATGCGGGGTCAGCAGCACCAGTCCCTCACACCTCAAGCGACATCAACCACACGCTTACAAGCGACTGATCAAAACGTAAGGAAGTGAAGCCTTTCCCAAGTAGCGGACGTCGCCACAATCCTTCTCAGCACCATCGCGCAACGCGGTTCAGCGCTCACGCCGAATCAAAGCGCGTGACCGAAACGCCCCAGGCGCGGGGCCCAGTTGGCAAGGATATCGGCCGACACCAGCACCCGGCGCGCCTGGCCGATGAGCAGGTGGCGCGGCACAAACCCGATGTAGCGTGAGTCGGCGCTGTTGTCGCGGTTGTCGCCCAGCACCAGGTATTCGCCCTCGGGCACCGTCACCGGGCCGAAGCTGCGGTGCGCGGTCACGCCCTGCAGCCACTGCACACGGCGCTCGTGGCCCTGCAGGTGTTCCGTCCAGCGGGTGGCGGGCACCTGGGCGCCCCATTCCGCCAGGGTTTCGGTCACCGCTTCGGGCGCGTCATAGCGCGCCGCCTCGCCGTTGAGGTACAGCACCTCGTCGCGCATTTCCACAGTGTCGCCGGGCAACGCCGCAATGCGCTTGATGAGCCGCGTGCCATCGCGCGGCGACGAGAAGGTGACCACATCGCCCCGCTCGGGCTCGCCCAGGCGGGCGAGCACCACATCGGTCAGCGGCAGCTTCAGATCGTAGGCCAGGCGGTTGACAAAAACGACGTCGCCTTCGAGCAGCGTGGGCCGCATGGACCCCGAAGGAATCGGATTCCAGTCCGCCACCGCCGTGCGAAAGATGCCGAAGCACAGCAGCAACACAATGAACCCACGGTTCGATTTGATCCATTTCAGCAGCATGACGACAACTCCAAGTAGCTTCAAAGCAAGCGCTCTGCTCGGATGCGCCCTGTTGCAACTTGGTTCCGTGAGACAGGCCATTGCGGATCTCCCCCAGCACCTGCTGTGAGCGCAGCCAATTCCAGTGCACCCGTGGAACCGGCTTTGCCGGGCCAGGGGGTGCGTCCCCCTTGGGGGAAGCGGCGCAGCCGCTCAGGGGGGCTTTTTTCTAGCTCGGGGATGCGCCGCGTCATACACCTTGGCCAGGTGCTGAAAATCGAGGCGCGTGTAGACCTGCGTGGTCGTGATGTTGGCGTGGCCCAGCAGCTCCTGCACCGCACGCAGGTCGCCGCTGCTTTGCAGCAGGTGGCTGGCAAATGAGTGGCGCAGCATGTGCGGGTGCACCGGCGTGGTCAAACCCGCCTGCTGGCTGCGCTGGCGCAGGCGCAACCAGATCGACTGTGCCGTGAGCCGCTTGCCGCGCTGGCCCACGAACAGTGCTGTATCAAGCCGCGCCGATCCTTCACCGCCGAAGGGCGTGGCCCGCAGTAGCAGCCAAGCCTGCAGCGCTGCGGTGGCCGCGCGCCCCACAGGCACGCTGCGGCGCTTGCTGCCCTTGCCGAACACATGGGCCTCACCCGCTTGCAGATCGACCCAGCCCCGGCCCTGGCGCTGGGTGTCGGCATTGGGGATGGCGTCGAGCCCCGCGAGTTCACCCACGCGCAGGCCGCAGCCGTAGAGCAGCTCGACCATCGCCGCATCGCGCGCCTCCAGCCAGGGGTCGGCGCCGGTGTTGTCGAATTTGGCCAGACGCACCGCGTCGTCCACGCCCAGCGCCTTGGGCAGTGGCTTGGGCGCCTTGGGGGCACGCACGTCCTGCACCGGGTTGTGCGGGATCAACCCTTGCCGCCCCGCCCAGATGAAAAAACCGCGCCAGCCCGAGAGGATGAGCGCAATGCCGCGC
Source organism: Acidovorax sp. JMULE5 (assembly GCF_013376875.1). Lineage (GTDB taxonomy): Bacteria > Pseudomonadota > Gammaproteobacteria > Burkholderiales > Burkholderiaceae_C > Acidovorax > Acidovorax facilis. Next base: position 4,590,749 of record NZ_CP035951.1, on the reverse strand, counting down.
CCGCTGCGCCCGCCGCTGTGCATCTGCGCCACAAAACGGCGGATGTGTGCGGTCTGCAGCTGCAGCAGCGGCACGCTGACACACGCCGCAAACTGCGCGAGCTTTTCAAGGTCGAGTGTGTAGAGCGTGAGCGTGCGCGCCGCCAGCCGCTTTTCGACGCGCGCGTGCTCCAGGTAGCGCAGGACGTGGGGGTCGAGCGTGGTGGGCGCAGTGGGCGTGTCAGACATGGTTACCGTGGCTGAGCCGCCGCAGAGTGGCCGCTGGCCGTCTGGCTACTTCAGACGAAGCAATGCGGCGCTGGCCAGCTCGGCCATGCGCGACAAAAAGTCGGTGCCCATGGTGGCATCAAAACGCTGCGGGTCTTGCGAGCCCAGCACCAGCAGGCCAAAGGCGGGCGTGGCGCTGTCGATGGCGCCTGCGCGCAGCGGCAGCAGAGCCAGCGACTGGGCGGGTTCGCCCGCCTCGTTGGCCAGCCAGGCGGCAGGTTCGAAACCCAGGTTGGGGCCGCAGAACGGCATGGTGAGCGACGAGGCGAACGCGCGGGCGTCTTCGCTGGCACCCTGGGTGAAGTCGGCGTCGATGTACGGCGCGGCCACCTCCCACACGCGGACCGCCGCCTGGGGCACGTCGAAAAGGGTGCGCACACCATCCACCACGGCCTGGGGCAGGTCGAACGGGTCGCGCACCTGCAGCAGGCTGCCGGTCCATTGGTGGACCTTGTTGGCAATGGCGGCGTTTTCGGTGCTGTTGCGCACCATTTCCATGATGCGCTGCTCCAGGCCCTTGATCTTTTCGCGCAGCATCTCGGCCTGGCGCTCTTGCAGGCTCACGGCGCGGGCACCGTGGGGACTGGTGATCTGCACGCTGGCCAGCACCTCGGCATGGCGCTCAAAAAAGCCCGGCGTGTTGGTGAGGAACTGGGCGATGTCGTCTTCGGTGATCGGTGGGATGTGGGACGTCATAGGAGGGTGTCAGGAATGTCGATCTGGCCTTCGAACACCGTGGTGGCGGGGCCTGTCATGAAAACGGAATCGGTGTCGGCACCGCTCCAGGCAATGGTGAGGCGTCCGCCGCGCGTGTCCACATGCACCTCGTTATCGAGCAGGCCGAGGCGGATGCCCGCCGACACGGCGGCGCAGGCACCAGTGCCGCAGGCCAGGGTCTCACCGGCACCGCGCTCGAACACGCGCAGCCGCACGTGGGTGCGGTCCACGATCTGCAAAAAGCCTGCGTTCACGCGCTGCGAAAAACGCGCGTGGCGCTCAATCAAAGGGCCCGCTTCGGCGACGGGGGCGGTATCCACGTTGTCCACCAGTTGCACGGCGTGCGGGTTGCCCATAGAGACCACCGCTACTAAAACAGTAGCTGTCAGCGCTTTACCATCCAGCGCTAGAGGCCATTTTTGCCCTGAACCTTGCTCTACAGGACTCAGACCCGTAGCATCAAACGGCACCTGGGCGGGCTCAAACTGCGGACAGCCCATGTCCACGGTAACGCGGCCATCGGGCGTGAGGCGGGGGGCGATCACGCCGCTTTTGGTCTGCACGCGGAGGGTGTCTTTGCCCGACAAAGCCTTGTCGCGCACAAACCGCGCAAAGCAGCGGGCGCCGTTGCCGCACTGCTCCACCTCGCCGCCATCGGCGTTGTGGATCACGTATTCGAAGTCGATACCGTCAGCGGGCGAAGGCCGCACGGTGAGGATCTGGTCGGCCCCCACGCCGAAGTGGCGGTCGGCCAGAAAACGGTATTGGGCGGTGCTGAGCCCCAGGCGGCCCTGCGTTTCGTCGAGCACCACGAAATCGTTGCCCGCGCCCTGCATTTTGGTGAAGCGAATCTGCATCCGTCAGATTATCGTCGGTGGGCCGCCAATAACCTCAGGCTGCGCCGGTTTCACGGCCCCATTAGGCTTGCACTCTTTGGGCGCCGCTCTGGCTGCCACCCGCCAAGGACTCTTTGATGCCCGATCTTTCCGCCTTCGCCATCACCCACAAATGGCCCGCCCAGTACCCCGACCGCCTCCAGCTGTATTCGCTGCCCACGCCCAACGGCGTGAAGGTGTCGATTGCGCTCGAAGAGCTGGGCCTGCCGTATGAACCCCACCTGGTGAGCTTTGACACCGACGACCAGACTTCGCCCGAGTTCCTGTCGCTCAACCCCAACAACAAGATCCCCGCCATCCTGGACCCGAATGGCCCGGGCGGCCAGCCGCTGGCGCTGTTCGAATCCGGCGCCATCCTGTTGTACCTGGCAGAGAAAACCGGCCAGCTGATCCCGCGGGAGGCCGCTGCGCGCTACGAAACCATCCAGTGGGTGATGTGGCAGATGGGCGGCCTGGGCCCGATGTTCGGCCAGCTCGGCTTCTTCCACAAGTTCGCTGGCAAGGACTATGAAGACAAGCGCCCGCGCGACCGCTATGTGGCCGAATCCAAACGCCTGCTGGGCGTGCTGAACCAGCGCCTGGCAGGCCGCCAGTGGGTGATGGGCGACCAGTACACCATTGCCGACATCGCCATCCTGCCCTGGGTGCGCAACCTGATTGGTTTCTACGGCGCGGGCGACCTGGTGGAGTTTGGCCAGTTCACCGACGTGCAGCGCGTGCTGGACGTGTTTGTGGCGCGCCCTGCAGTGGTCAGGGGTCTGGCGATTCCGGCACGCGGTTGAGCGAGGAGGGGGTGCGCACTGGCGCTTTCTTTCTCGCCCGCCCTTGATATTGATCATGCCGACCAGCCCGCCGCACGGCCGTCGCGCACCTACGATGGACCTCCTTAAAAAACAGGGAGTACCTCATGGGATTGACCGTCAACGTTTTGGACGATCTGGGCGCGCACAACCTTCAGGCAGCGGCCCAGGCGGCACTGCAGGAGACCAACGCCATCGCATTGATCGAGCTGCTGGAGATGCTGTGGAGTTGCGACGTGGAAGGCGCCAACGCCGTCATTGATGCGGTGCTGCTGCGCCTGCAGCAGCTGCGGGCGTTGCGCTGAGTGGTCAACCCCAGCACATCCGCCGTAGTACGGCCCATGGGCCGTACCGAAGTGGGACGTGTGCACACGGCGCGCCTCCCCTCGATAATGGCCCGATGCCCCGCACCAGCCAACAACTGCACCCCTACCGCGAACCTGTAGCCACCCGCCTTGCCGCCACTGTGCTGCTGCTGCGCGATGCACCCGGCAATGCGGGAGGCATCGAAGTCCTCATGACCCGGCGCTCCGACAAGGCCAGCTTTGCACCGGGTGCCTATGTGTTCCCGGGCGGGGGCATCGATGCGCTGGATGCGCAATCGCACTCCGCCGCCGACCGCCGCCCCACACAAAGCGATCTGCACCTCACCCAGGCCATCGCCGCCATCCGCGAGAGTTTTGAAGAACTGGGCGTGCTGCTGGCTCGCCATGCCGACGGCCCCCGCAAGGGGTTGATGGCCGATGCGCAGGACATCGCCGCCATCGACCGCCACCAGCCCTTTGTGGCGCAATGCACCGCGCGCGGCCTGCGGCTGGCGGCCGACAGCGTTTTAATGCTGGCCCACTGGATCACCGACCGCGACCTGCCGCGCCGCTTCGACGTGCCATTTCTCGTCGCCCGCATGCCCGAGGGCCAGGAGCCTGTGGCTGACGAGGCCGAGCAGTTCGAGCCCGTCTGGGTGCGCCCGGCCGATGCGCTGGCACGGCATGAGGCGGGGCAGTTCTTCATGATCTTTCCGACCATCCGCACACTGCAGCGGCTGGCCACGTTTGCCACCACCCAGGCCGTGTTTGACGCGCTGGCCCACGAGCTGCCCCTGTGGACCAGCTGCCCGCGCGCGGGCACGATGGTAGGCAAGGAAGCGCGGTACATGGAAAGCGACATGCCCTACGGCGAGCTGGCCCTGGTGTGCCCCGACGGCCAGATCGTGCACCCGCTGGACTGGCAAACCGAGCGCCCCGTGCCGCTGCTGCGCAACGTACAGCGGTTGACCGCCCCCAACCCGGGCGTGATGACCGGCCCCGGCACCAACAGCTACCTGGTGGGCGACCCGGCCACGGGCTTCATCGCCGTCGACCCCGGCCCGGCGGACCCCGAACACCTGGACAAGCTCTGGCGCGCCGCCGGGGGTGACATCCGCATGATCGTGTGCACCCATTCGCACCCCGACCACTCGCCCGGCGCCGCGCCGCTGCAGGCACTGTGTGTGCAGGCGGGCAAAGCCCGGCCCCCCATCCTGGGCCTGCCCTCGGCGCCCACCGCGCGCACGGCCAGCACATTCACACCCGACAGATCGCTACAAAATAATGAGCTACTCGCGCTTGATGGAAAAGCGCCAGAGGGCAATATTACCCATACTTTGCAGGTCATCCACACCCCGGGCCACGCCGCCAACCACCTGTGCCTGCTGCTGGTGGAAGACGCCCTGCTCTTCAGCGGCGACCATATCCTGAACGGCAGCACCACGGTGGTGGACCCACCTGACGGCAACATGGCCGACTACCTCGATTCGCTGGACAAGCTCGACGCCGTGTGCGCCGAGCATGGCGTGGAGTTCATCCTGCCTGCGCACGGTTATGTTCTGGGCAATGCCCGTGGCGCCATCGCCAAGCTCAAGGCCCACCGCCTGGCACGCGAGGCCAAGGTGCTGGCCGCCATGCAGGCGCTGCCCCAGGGCAGCATGGAAGACTGGGTGCGGCACGCCTACGCCGACGTGCCGCCGCGCATGTGGCCCGTTGCGCAGCGCTCGCTCCTGGCGCATGTGGAGCGCATTCGAGCACAACAGCCCGGGAACAATTGATGCCCCCTGAGTCGCTACGCGCCTTCCCCCTCAGGGGGACGCCACCAGTGGCCCGGCAAAGCCTGTTCCACCAAGGCACTGGCATGCGGCAGCACCCGTATTGAAGGCACCGCCGACAATCACGCATTTGTCCCTTCGATTCCCATAGGCGAATGCCTACCTTCCTCACCCCATGACCGACAAGAACCCCGACCCCTCCCACATCCGCCTGGCCAAGCGTGTGGCCGACCAACTGAACTGCTCGCGCAGCACGGCTGAGCAGTTCGTCGAAGGCGGCTTTGTGAGCGTGGACGGCCAGGTGGTGGAAGCCCCCGGCGCACGCGTGCGCCCTGACCAGGCCGTGACGGTGGCGCCAGACGCCAGCCTGCTGGAGTTGACCCCGGTGACCTTGCTGCTGCACAAGCCCACTGGTTTTGAAGCCGGCCTGGGCCTGCCCGCCGGGCAGGCGGCCCACGCCAGCCGCAGCCAGGGCGCCACTGCGGCCACCACCCTGCTGAGCCCGGCATCCCACCTGCCTGAGGACGCCTCGGGCATCCGCGTGCTGCAGCGCCACTTCAAGCAGCTGGAATGTTTCACACCGCTGCCCACCGAGGCTAGTGGCTTGGTGGTCTACACGCAGGACAAGCGCATCGCGCGCAAGCTGGCGGAAGACATCGAGTCGCTGGAGCAGGAATGCATCGTGGAGGTCAAAGGCGACATTGCACCGAACGGGCTGCAGCGCTTGTGCCACGGCCTCTCGTTCAACGGCCGCCCCCTGCCGCCCATCAAGGTGAGCTGGCAAAACGAGACCAAGCTGCGCTTTGCGCTCAAGGGCATCCGCCCCGGCCAGATCCCGGCCATGTGCGAGGCCGTGGGCCTAGCCGTAGTGGCCTTGAAGCGCATCCGCATCGGCCGCGTGCCGCTGGCGAAGGTACCTGAAGGGCAGTGGCGGTATTTGCAGCCTTGGGAGAAGTTCTGACTCCCCCTGAGTCGCCTTCGGCGCCACGGTGGCAGCGCCAGAGGCCCAGCCTCTTCGGCCTGTTCAAGCCTGCGCAGGCAGGCTTGGAGCCGCAGGCACTCAGCCCCTGAGGGGGGACGCACCCGGTGGCCTGGCAAAGCCAGCTCCACGGGTGCGCTGGTGATGACGCGCCAGCTGCTGACAACAGAGCCGGCAGAGACATCGCTGCACCAGTCAGCTACTAAAAATATAGCTACTCACGCTTGATGGAAAAGCGCCAGAGGCCAATTTGGCATAAATTTTTCTTCCACTGACCGCTGCTACACTGCGCGGCAAACAGGAGGGAGTTCATGAGCCAAGTTTCATCAGACAGAGACAGCGCTGCGGGGCCGATGTCTACGTTCATGCCGCAGAACATCGATGCACACCCGATGGAGTTCACGGGCAGCGGGGGCGAATACTTTCGGGTGTGGATCGTCAACGTGCTGCTGTCCATCGTCACGCTGGGCATCTACACCCCCTGGGCCAGGCGCCGCACGGCGCAATACTTCTACAGCCACACGCTGGTGGCGGGCAGCCCGCTCGAATTCACTGCGCAGCAGCGCAAGATGGTGATGGGCTTCGTGCTGCTGATGCTTATCACCCTGGCCTACAACATTGCCGCCAACACGGGGCAGGATGCTGCCGTGGGCGTCTTGCTGCTGACGGGCGCCGTGCTCTCGCCGCTGATCTGGGGCAGTGCCATGCGCTTTCGGCTGGGCGCCACGCGGTGGCGCGGCCTGCGCCTGCAGTTCACCGCCCACTGGAAAGAGGTCTACCTCGCGAGCTGGCCCCTGTTTGCGCTGGCATTGGTGTGGTTCGGCGTGTTTTTTGGCATGCAGATCCTCTCGCCCGAACTGGCCGACGTCTTGCAGGAGGTGGAGGACGAAGCCGCCAACCCGAAGATGCCTTCGTTCACCCCGGCCATGGGCGCCCTGCTGCTGCTGGGCCTGGTGCTGACTGTGCTGTGCTTCATCCGCCTGGAATACAACTACAAGAGCCTGCTGGTGCTCAAGGCCCAGGTAGGCGCCGAAAAAGGCCGCTGGAAGCCGGTGTACATGGATTTCGTCAAGGTGTGGCTGGCCACGGTGGCTGTTTTCGTGCTGACCGTGGTGGGGTTCTCGGTGTTGATTGGCGTGCTGGCGGGCAGCTCCATCGCCCTGTTCGCCGGTCAGAGCAGCCGCATGGGCTTGTGGATGATTCTGGTGATCATCGTGTCCATCGTCGCGGGCATCTTCATGCTGATCCTGGCTTCGGCCCCCGCCCGCGCCTACCGCGAGGCACGGATGTTCCAGCTCATGTGGAACAACATCGGCGTGAGCCATGTGGCACGGTTCAAGTGCCACCTCAAGAGCAGCAGCTACGTGGGGCTGCGCATCAAGAACATGCTGCTCACCCTGCTCACGCTCGGCCTCTACCGCCCGTTTGCACGGGTGAGTGAATACCGCATGAAATGCGAATCCGTCACCCTGCACGTCAAGGGCGGCGTCGAACAGGTGGCGGGCGCCATGGTGCGCCAGCAACAGGGCGGCCTGGGCGATGCGCTGGCCGATGCGGCAGGCCTGGACCTCATCGGTTGAGGATGCCCGCCCCCGTGAACACAGACCTGCTCCAAGGACGCTGGTTCGACGGCCAGAGCAGCAGAGCCCGCCCCGTGATGGTGAGCCTGCGGCCCACGCCGCAGGGCCCGTCGCTGGTGCTCCACCCGCTCTCACAGCCAGGCGCCGAGCCGGTCGTGTTCGCCTGGAAGGACGTGGGCTGGCCAGAGGCCTGGAACGAACACAAGCCCCAGCCCCGGGTGGTCGTGGACCTGCGGGACCACGGCAGCCTGGAGATCGATGCCGTGAGCGACTGGCGTGCCGCCCTCGCAGCCGCTGGCGAGCGCCCCGGCCTGGCCCAGCGCATGCAGACCCGCTGGCCCGTGCTGCTGGGTGTAACGGCTGCCGCCGTCATCGGCCTCACGCTTTTCTACCGCTATGGCACACCCTGGGCAGCCACCCAGCTCACACGCTTTGTGCCCCTTGGCTGGGAAACCAGCGTGGCCGAGAACGTGCTCAAGCAGATGGACGACGGCACCTTGAAGCCCAGCAAGCTCCCCAAGGAGCGGCAGGAGCAGCTCAAGGCCCGCTTTGACGCCCTGGTGCAGCAGACGCCCAAAACCATGCACCGCTACCCCGACTACCGTCCGCCGCTGTCGCTGGAGTTCCGATCGGGCATGGGCGCCAATGCGTTTGCCCTGCCCGGCGGCAAGATCGTGATGACCGACGGCATCGTGAAGGCCGCCGCCGACCAGGGCCTGCCCGACGACGCCCTGGTGGGCGTGCTGGCCCACGAGATCGGCCATGTGGTGTACCGCCACACCACGCGCATGGTGGTGGAGCAAGGCGTGCTCAACATGGGCCTGGGCCTGGCGCTCGGGGACGTGTCGACGGTGGTGTCCACAGGCGCATCGGTGCTCACCGGCCTGGCCTACAGCCGCAGCCACGAACGCGAAGCCGACTGCTACGCCATCGCCCTCATGAACCACACGGCCCTGCCCACGGCGCCCATGGGCAAGCTGCTGCTGGCCATTGCCCACGACGAAGAGGAAGAAGAAGAAAACAAGAAGAAAGAACAAGAGAAAGCAGGCCAGAACCAGGCAGCCGCACCCACGGCCAAGCCTGGCGCCAGCAGCCCCGAACGCACGCGCCAGCGCAAGACGGCCGAAGAGATGGCCTCCCATCCCGTGTGGTCGCTGCTCAGCAGCCATCCCGACACCGTGGCGCGAGCCAGCGAGCTGGAAAAGGGGCATGCGCCCCATTGCACGAAAAACTGAGCCAGCCCGCGCCCCTTGCTGGGCAAGGCTGACTTCCTCCCGCCATCGTCAGAGCTTGAGGCGCGAAGGGGCTGGGAACCGCGGTGGGGAAACCGGGGATGGGAAATAAAGTGTGAAGCGCGCCGATAAGCCGGATTCTGTGCACCACGGTTGCCCGCAGTGTGACCGCCATTAATCTGGGCCGGGTGTCGCCACCACGGCTCGGTGCTACCTACCCGCCAACTCTGCGGAACCACATCAACGTTGGCCTACTTGGTATTGCTGCGCGTAGAGATTGCCCGTTTCACCCCCGGTGGTTTGCCTTGCGGCACTCCCCCGGGACTCGTCTCTGTTGCTCTGATCCTCACCTCACGGTGGGCAGCCGTTAGCTGCTACGCTGTCCTGTGCAGTCCGGACGTTCCTCCAGTGCCTGGTTTCCCAGATTGCACCAGCGGCGGTCTGGCGCGCTTCACGCTGTCGATTATCGCATCGCCCCGGGCCACAGCGCACTGCGCTGCGCCATCCGCCAGCTGCACCTGTCTCAAAAATCTACTTAGTGCGCCCCGGTAGGCCGGTGGCCACTTGTTGACTTGCCTGAGTCGCTTTCCGGCTTTGCGTGCATAAACGGTATGCAGCCATTGAAAACGGGTCCTAGATCGTGACAGGCCGTGCAATGACTACTTACAGGATGAAACCAGAAACACTGTCTCACTGGGAATCACACATATGGCGCCATGGGTTCTCAATGGGCACACTGGCCCCGCACCGTTTACCACAGCAACATCAGGAGGAATGCCAATGAACGTGACTGCAACGACCCATGCGGGAGGAGTTCCGGGTGGCCACGGGGTCAATGAAGATTTGATCATCAAGGACGGCTTTATCGTCGACCCACGCGTAGTCGATAAACGCGTTGCGGCACTGGAACACGGCGCCATGACCAGGGTCGATGCCATCGTGCTGCACCAAACCGACAGCAGCACCATGAATCTAGAACACGCCAAGACCAACGGGATCGGCGCGCACTTCTACATCGAAAAAGACGGCACCATTTACCAAACTGCGCGACTGGACCAGAGCGTCTACAGCGTCGGAAAAATCCGCTCCCGATGCGATGACAGCCGAACCTGCAGCAAAGAAGAGAAAACGGCGATCGACACGCTCATGAACTCCTCTGCAAGTTACAGCGCCAAAGTCAAAGCGCTCAACACCCGGGAGCAGGCCAAGGTCTACCCCGATCGATATCCAACCAACGGTGACTCCGTGGCCATTGAAGTGGTAGCCAAGTTCGACCCAAAGACAAAACTGTTCGAACGTCCCACGGCAGAGCAGACGGAATCGCTGAAATGGCTGACGCAGGCACTGGGTAGCCACTACGGGCTGGACCTGCAAACAGACGTTTACCGTCACTCCGATATTTCTTACAAACAGGCCGACGAGGCCAAGAGCCTGGTGTTCCAATGAGGGCGGCGCTGATCACCCTCTTGTCTTGTTGGGCCTGCGCGTCCGCAGTGGCACAGCCATCCAACCTTCATTGGGTACAGAGTTTCGCCGTCAAAGAAGGCACACGTAACCGCTGCGAGGCACCGCGCTTCAGTGAAGCAGAAATAAAAACGTACTTTCTGCACGAAGCCACGCGAGTCCCGGAAGAAGGGTTCGCGCAACGTGACTGGTCTGGCTGCTACGCGGAAGGGTTCGCAGTAAACGCTCGTGGCGAACGCCAGCTTCACTGGCAGCTCGACCTGCTGGGAACAGGAATCATCACCTGGACAGATGGCCAGACTCACCATTTCGCGCGTGAGCAGTGAGACGCTTCCCGCATCACCGCCCTGCTACGCGGCTGGGCGCTGCCCGCCAGCCATCGCAGGGTGAAGGCCGAGGCTTGCGCTGCAAACACCGAGCTGGACCACGCACCGTGTCTAAGGGCGTCGCCCCAACCATGGCGGGAACGGTGCCGTGGCTAAATGCTCCCAGTCCAGCCCGAACCGCGCCAGGTACTTGCGCAGCCGGTCCGCGTCGTTGACCACCGTGCGTTGCGCGCGCGAGGCCTGGAACAGTTGCCGCCCAGCGTCCGACAGGGTGCGGGCGTTGCGGCACACCTGCAGTACCGCCGCCAGCTGCAGTTGGTCGAACAGGTCCATGGCTTCCACCGCTTCCTCACCCAACAGGTCCGCAAGATCGTCGCGGCCCAACGCGCCGGGCGTAGACGCCAAACCGTTGCGCGCATCGCTGGCGGGCTGCCACAGCCAGCGCAGGCGGGCCATTTCGGCCTCAACCAGGGGCAGGCCAATGCGGCCGCTGTCGGCCAGCGTGGCCAGGCGCGTGACACTGGCGGAGAGGTCGCGGAAGTTGCCGGTCCACAGCGCCTCGGGCGACTGGGCGTAGCGCAGGTAGGCCGCGCGCGCCTCGTTGGAAAAGCGCACGCTGCGGCCCAGCTCGGCGCCCGCGCGGGCCAGCTGGTGGTCCACATTGGGTTCGATGTCTTCAGGCCGCTGCGCCAGGCCAGGCAGCACATAGCTCCAGAGGTTGATGCGCGCATACAGGTCTTCGCGAAAGCGCCCGGCCGCCACCTCGGTGCGCAGGTCGCGGTTGGTGCCGGCGATCAGCTCGAAATCGCTGGCCACCTCGCGGTCGCTGCCCATGGGGTAGAAGCGTTTTTCTTCCACGGCCTTGAGCAGCATGGCCTGCTCGTCCAGGCCCAGTTCGCCGATCTCGTCGAGGAACAGCACGCCCTTGTGCGCCGTGCGCAGCAAGCCCGCGCGGTCGGCTGCCGCGCCCGTGAAAGCGCCCTTTTTGTGGCCGAACAGCGTAGAGGCAGCACCCTCGCCATGCAGCGTGGCGCAGTTCACCTCCACAAATTCGCCCTTGACCTGGTGGCGCGCCTTCTTCAGCTCGTACATGCGCCGCGCCAGGTGCGACTTGCCCGCGCCCGTGGGCCCGGTGAACAGGATGGGCGCGCGCGAGCGCACTGCGACTCGCTCCACCTCGTCGATCAGCGCGTTGAAGCGCGCGTTGCGCGTGGCAATACCGCTTTTGAGGAACTGCACCGCGTCCTGCTGCTCGGCGCCAAAGCGCTGCGCGATCACGTCGTAGCGCGAGAGGTCCAGGTCGATCAGCGTGTAACTGCCCGGGTCGCCCATCTGCTGGCGCTTGGGCGGCGAGGTCTGCGCCAGCACGCCCGGAATGCGGCGCGACTCCACCAGCAGGAACAGGCAGATCTGCGCCACGTGGGTGCCGGTGGTGATGTGGGTCCAGTATTCCTCGCGCTCGGTGTCAAAGCGGTAGCCCCGCGCCCAATCAAAGAGCTTGGCATACACCTCGCCAAAGTCCCAGGGGTCGGCAATGGGCAGGGGCACGAGGTTCACCGTGGTCTCGGGGGACGCGATCACCATGTCCGCGCGCACCTGTTGGGCCAAGTCCTGGTGGGGCGGCGTGTAGAGAAGCTCCAGCCGCTCGATAACCACGTCCTCATGCTGCACCAGCGATACGGTGGGGCGCCACTTCTCCCACCGCCCCGCACCCCGGCCAGAGTCGAGCTGCGTGCCAAGGAAACCGATCACGACTTTGTTTTTGCGCATGCTGCTTATCTATTTATCTATCTTTAATTCTAGTTTTTTCAAATTCATCTAAGAAGCAAAAAATCTTACGGATGAATTTCCCCATACAAATCAACAGGTTGAAGAAATTCAACCGACAAAACTCAGGCTGGCACACATCTGGCAATAGATAAGGCATCCAGCGCAAGCGGTGACCGCTCACAGGCCGGGGTTAGGACCAACGTTCGCCCCGCCGGTGCAGGGAATCCGGGCTCTCAAGGCCCTGTCGATTCCCCGCATGCCGCACACCGTGAGCGCTGGGTAACGGCACGGCAGTGGTAGCCATCCCGAAAGGGGTGCCGGGTTCGACTCCCGGCTTGCCTCCATTGGTAGCTCATTGGTAGAGCACCCTCGCAAGAGGGCTGTAGCAGGTTCGACTCCTGCCCATTCATCCGACCGAAGGGTTGGAACTGAGAAACGGTCGAAAGACCACCCGCCGAACGCGGGGAGTTGTCCCAGGGTTGCGCCTCTTTTGGACGCAACCGCAAGGCAAGACCCCGTCAGCCGGTGGCGGTTTGTGCCAGCACCCGGCACAGCCCGCGCCCGCAGCCAGCCACGCTGCCGCCCTGCTTGCAGGGCAGCAACCACGGCGCACTGCAGGGCCCTGGCTGTGCCCCCTGGCACCCCGCCATTGCTGTAACGGCACCCTGATTGCAACGACAACGAAGAAGTAACGACAACGACAGAACAAGGAGAAGAAAAATGATGAAGCTGATCGAACGAATGACCGTGAAGAAAAACGAACGCGCCCTGCTGCTGCGCAACGGCAGCTTTGACCGCGTGCTCCAAAGCGGCACCTACTGGCTGTTTGCAGGCATGGACCAGTTGCGCGTAGAGACCTTCGCCCTCGAACAACCCGCTTTCACCCACGGCCTGGCCGACTACCTGATGGCGCAGGAGCCTGCCGTGGTGGCAGCAGAGTTTGTGCAAGTGAACCTGTCGGAGCAGCAAGTGGGCCTGCGCAGCGAAAACGGCGTGCTGGTCGAGGTGCTGCCCCCTGGCACCCGCCGCCTTTATTGGAAAGGCCTGGTGGAAGTGAACGTGCAGGTGATCGACCTGGAAGCGAGCCCCGAGCTGCCCGCCGCCCTGGTGGCGCGCCTGACACACACACAACTGCGCCAGCGCAGCGTGACCGGATTGGCCGGTGTGTTGCAGGTGCAGGTGCCCGAGGGCCAGTGCGCGCTGCTCACCATCGACGGCAAAGTGGATCGGCTGCTACCTGCAGGCGCCTATGCGTTCTGGAAGTACGGCCGCACCATCGCCGTGGAGCTGGTGGACCTGCGCCTGCAAGCCGTGGAGGTATCGGGCCAGGACATCATGACCGGCGACAAGGTGAGCCTGCGGCTGAACCTGTCTGCCACCTTCCGCTACACCGATGTGCTGCGCGCCTTTGCCCAGTTGCAAAAGCCCGCCGACCACCTGTACCGCGAGCTGCAGTTTGCGCTGCGCGCCGCCGTGGGCACCCGCACGCTCGATGAGCTGCTGGAGAACAAGACGGTAATCGACGACGTGGTGACCGCGCACATGGCTACCAAGCTATCGCCCTACGGCATGCAGCTGGAAAGCGTGGGCGTGAAGGACATCGTGCTGCCCGGCGAGATGAAAACCATCCTGACCCAGGTGGTGCAGGCGGAGAAACAGGCCCAGGCCAACGTGATCCGCCGCCGCGAAGAGACCGCCGCTACGCGCTCGCTGCTCAACACGGCGAAGGTGATGGAGGACAACCCCGTCGCCCTGCGCATGAAGGAGCTGGAGACGCTGGAACGGGTGGCCGAGCGCATCGACAAGATATCGGTGTTTGGTGGACTGGACCAGGTGCTGAACGGCCTGGTGAAGATGCGCTGAGCATCCACAGATAAAGAGACGACCATGATGAAAGTGAAGAAACTGACAGCGCGTGAGAGGCGCCTGGGCCGGGAACCCCCCACAGTGAGTTGTGAGTCCGTGGGGCTCAACCCGGCGGTCTACCACGCAGCCTTGCGCTACCTTTTCGACCGCCCCGTGCCGGAAAAAGGCGAGCAAGAGTGGTACTGGGAGATCGACGAGCCCGAGTTCGAAGCCGCGCCGCTGCAATGGACGCACATCCAGACCGTGCTGTTCGCCAACGCAGGAAACGACCTGGCGCCGTACAGCGACGATCAGGTCGGAATGGGCCTGAACCATGTGATGAGCAACAACGCGGGCGACATCCCGCACATGGTGAACGACCCGACCGTGCCGCTGGCCGAGGCAATGCGCATGGTGCGGGCCTTACCCACCCTGTGGCGCGACTGCCTTGGCCCGCGCCTGAGCGCTGCCGAGCCGAGCACGATCGGGAGCAGAAGCGACCGTCTCTACTTCGTGAGCTACATGTGGTTTGACGTGTGGCCCACGTTCTGGAACGCCAAGCACGTTCCCGAATGGTGCGACGCGATGTGGCAGGTGTTTTCCGAGATGCTGGCTACGCCCTGGCGCGAAGCGCAGATATCGGCGTTGCACGGGATCGGCCATGAGGGCAACCGCCTGAACCGGCACCAGGAATTGCAGGCACACATGGATGCTTTCATCCGCCAGGTGAAGAACGACGACGAACTGAAAAACTATGCCCAAGCCGCAGCGCGTGGAATGGTTCAATGAACAACAAAGACGAAAGAACAATATGAGCAACAACAACTACGAACAATACGAAGTGCCGAACGGCGTGCCCGTGAAGATGTGGACCAACGGCGTGCCCGTAGAGGAAGAAGCCCGCAACCAGCTGCGCAACATTGCGCGCCTGCCCATCGTGTTCAAGCATGTGGCGGTGATGCCCGATGTGCACCTGGGGATCGGCGCCACCATCGGCTCGGTGGTGCCCACCCTCAAGGCCATCATCCCCGCTGCGGTGGGGGTGGACCTGGGTTGCGGAATGATGGCGTGCAAGACCACGCTGACGGCCAGCGACCTGCCCGACAACCTGTCCGGCGTGCGCGCCGCCATCGAACGCGCGGTGCCGGTGGGGATGACGCCCAAACGCATGGGCCGCGATAAAGGCAGCTGGGACACCCCGCCTCCCGAGACCGACCGCGCCTGGGCCGGGCTGGTGGATGAGTTCGAGGAAATTTGCGAGGCGCACCCGCGCATCAAGAACACCAACAACTACAAGCACCTGGGAACGCTAGGGACGGGCAACCACTTCATCGAAATCTGCCTGGACGAACACCAGTCCGTGTGGGTGATGCTGCACTCCGGCTCGCGCGGTGTGGGGAACGCCATCGGCACCCACTTCATCGAGCTGGCCAAGAAGGACGCCGAGATGAACCAGCGCAACCTGCCCGATAAAGACCTGGCGTACTTCGAGGAAGGCGCGCAGTACTTTGGTGACTACGTGAAGGCCGTGGGGTGGGCGCAAAAATTCGCCGCGGCCAACCGCGAGGTGATGATGGGCCGCGTGATTGCCGCGCTGCGCACGGTGATCACCAAGCCGTTCGAGACCCACGTGGAAGCGGTGAACTGCCACCACAACTACGTGCAGCGCGAAACGCACTTCGGGCAAGAGGTCTTCGTGACCCGCAAGGGCGCGGTGAGTGCCGAGCAAGGCAAGCTGGGAATCATCCCGGGGAGCATGGGAGCCAAGAGCTTCATCGTGCGCGGAAAAGGAAACCCCGAGAGCTTCAACAGCTGCAGCCACGGCGCGGGCCGAACGATGAGCCGCACCAAGGCCAAGAAGATGTTCACCGTGGCCGACCAGATTGCCGCCACCGAGGGCGTGGAATGTCGCAAGGATGCCGACGTGATCGACGAGATTCCGATGGCATACAAGAACATCGACGCGGTGATGGCGGCGCAGCAGGACCTGGTGGAGGTGGTTTACACGCTCAAGCAAGTCGTCTGTGTAAAAGGGTAACCCCCTGAGCCGCTGCACGGCTTCCCTCCAGGGGGACGACGCCCTCGCTGCGGGGCGGCCCTTGCTTGGCGTCTCTCGCCTGGGCCGCGCCAGTTGCGAATGGCTTCGGAATTACTACATTTTTAATAGCTGCTAGCGCTTACCCAATAAGCGCTACAGCCCATTTTTATGCATAAATCAGAACAACAACAAGAACTCCTGCGCTCCGCCCACCCGGTGGAGCCCCACATGCGCGCGCAAGTGCTGGAGGCCTTGCAGCGCATCGAAGCCACGCACAACGTAACGGTGCTCTTCGCCTGCGAGTCCGGCAGCCGGGGCTGGGGCTTTGCCTCGCCCGACAGCGACTACGACGTGCGCTTCATCTACGTGAACCGGCTGCCGTGGTACCTCACGGTGGCGCCCGGGCGCGACGTGATCGAGCTGCCGATCAGCGGCGACCTGGATGTGAACGGCTGGGACCTGCGCAAGGCACTGGGCCTGATGCGCGAATCGAACCCCACGCTGCTCGAATGGCTGGGCTCACCCATCGTGTACCGCGAAGAGGCGGACACCATGGCGCAGTTCCGCGCGCTGGCGGCGCAAGTGTTCTCC
This sequence comes from Acidovorax sp. JMULE5, assembly GCF_013376875.1. GTDB lineage: Bacteria > Pseudomonadota > Gammaproteobacteria > Burkholderiales > Burkholderiaceae_C > Acidovorax > Acidovorax facilis. Next base: position 4,574,165 of record NZ_CP035951.1, on the reverse strand, counting down.
AACGCCAAGGGCTGGCACCACTACGCCTCCATGGCCAAGAAGAACTTTCGCGAGCATTTGCAGGCCGATGAGGTGCGCTACAAGAAGTACCTCTACGTGCTGCGCCCGCTGCTGGCTGCGCGCTGGATACGCACGCAGCCCGGCGTGCCACCCATGCGCTTTGCCGAGCTGGCCCAGCACACGCTGCACCCGTCGCATGACGCGGCACTGATCGCGGAAATCAACGCACTGCTGGAGGTGAAGATGCGCGCAGGCGAAGCCGCCACCAGCCCACGTTGGCCCGGTATCCATGCGTTTATCGAGGCCGAACTGGCACGCAACGCGGCCGAGCCTGTGCAAGCCTTGCCGGTGCCGGGCAATGCCGCGCTCGATGCGCTGCTGCATGACACGGTGTTGCGTTATGACGCGGCACACGCGGCACACGACTCAGTGTGAAAACAAATGATCGACGCCCGCGTCATCTATGAAACTGAGGCGGAAATGAACCGACTACACGCAGCTTGCCGCGCTGCAGCCATGCGACAACGCTCCAACACGGAATCGCGCAAGGAGTACCGGCAGGCTGCCGAGGAGTTTCGGACTTACCAAAGCCCGCTGTGGGAACTTTGGAGTGCACAGGCACAACGCGACATCGTGACTGGAAGCGGGGTGTGGCGTGACGCAGCGATCCTGTACTTGCAGATCAGTCCGAGATTCTTTCGCTCCGGCTATTTGCGCGATGTGGTTTGTACCAAGCTCAAACAGGCGGAATTGCAACACCGGGAGCGCACGGACACACAAGAGGCTCTGCTGCGATCCATCGTCCGCCGTCCTTCCACGGGCAGTTTCCGATACGACTGTCGGCTGGCCATCAGGGTGGCAGACAAACCATTTTTGCAAGAGCTGCGAGCCCTATGCAGCAACCGAAACCCATGGATTAGCGGACGAGCGCTGCGCATGGAAAAAGCAATCCAGCGTCACGCATCGTGCGCTTCCGAAACAGGTATTTGAGGTCATGTTGAGCGAGAAATACGTTATTCATCCACCGGGCCAGGCAATGCAGACCCCCCTCACCCTCGACGGCTCCACCGGCGAGGGCGGCGGCCAGATCCTGCGCACCGGCCTGGCCCTTGCCATGGTCACCGGCCGCCTGCTGCACATCACACGCATTCGCGCAGGGCGGCCCAAGCCGGGGCTGATGCGCCAGCACCTGGCCTGCGTGCAGGCGGCGGTGGCTGTATGCGGCGGCGATGCAGAAGGCGCGGAACTGGGGTCGCAAACGCTGCTGTTCACGCCCGGCGCCGTGCGCGCAGGCGACTACCGCTTTCAGATCGCCACGGCGGGCAGTTGCCTGCTGGTGCTGCAGACCGTGCTGCCCGCACTGATGCTGACGGAGGGCGAAAGCCGCGTGCAGCTCTCGGGCGGCACGCACAACCCGATGGCGCCGCCATTTGATTTTCTGGAGCGGGCGTTTGCCCCACTGGTGCGGCGCCTGGGTGTGGGGCTGGACCTGCAACTGCAGCGGCGCGGCTTCTACCCCGCTGGGGGTGGCGAGGTGCTGGCACACATCACGCCCCCAGCCCTGGCGCTGGCGCCTGTGGACGTGTTGGAGCGCGGCCCGCTGCAAGACGCCTGGGGCGAGGCACTGGTGCCGGGCCTGGCGCGCAACATTGCCACGCGGGAGCTGGACGCGCTGGGCCAGCGCATGGGCTGGACCTTTGAATCCGGCCGACTGCGCCAGCCCCCTACGCGTCAGAACGAAGGCCCGGGCAACGCGTTGATCGCCACGCTGGAGTACGAGCACATCACCGAGGTGTTCTGCCAGCTGGGCGAGCGCAGCCTGTCGGCCGAGCAGGTTGCCAAGCGGCTTGTGGATGAGGTGCGCGACTACCAGCGCAGCGCGGGTGCCTTAGGCCCGCACCTGGCCGATCAGTGGATGCTGCCGCTGGCCCTGGCGGTGTGGCGCAGTGGGCGGGCAGCGCGCTACACCTGCACCGAGGTGACGCAGCACACGGCCACCAACGCACAGACGATTGCGCTGGGGTTGCCCGTGCAGGTGCAGATCACGCCGGTTAAGCAGGCCATGCTGGTGGAGATCAGACCTCTGCTCTAAGTCCGGCTGATGTGGCGTGGGCCGATACGTTGGGATGGCCTGCATAACTCCCTGCGGTCTGTGACCGCACGGCCTCGGGCGGTCTACTGCGTTGCTTTTTTTGCCGATAGCCGGGCTATTGGCTGCGAAAAGACGCCTTGTAGCCCATCCCGATCCTCACTCTCACCGCCTCGCGAGGGTTATGCAGGCCATCCCTTGGCTATATCCATATCACCAAGGCTGTAGAACAACTGGTTCAGAATGCGCGGGGTAACGCAGTGCCAGCCCGTGAAACCCATTCACCCGGAGCCTGTCGTAGGGCCCGGCCTCACGCCCCGGCTTCGACAGGCTCAGTCCGAACGGCTTTTTATTAACAACGGGCGCTGCACAAACCCCTTCTTCGCCACTCACAGGAGACGCCATGAAAGTTGACAACATTCTGCAAACCATCGGCAACACGCCCCACGTGCGTATCAACCGCCTGTTTGGCCCGGCGGCCAACGTGTGGGTGAAGTCTGAGCGCAGCAACCCGGGCGGCTCCATCAAGGACCGCATCGCGCTGTCGATGGTGGAAGACGCCGAAAAGTCCGGCGCACTCAAGCCAGGCGGCACCATCATTGAGCCCACCAGCGGCAACACGGGCATTGGTCTTGCGCTGGTGGCGGCCGTCAAGGGCTACAAGCTAATTCTGGTGATGCCCGACAGCATGAGCATCGAGCGCCGCCGCCTGATGCTGGCGTATGGCGCGCAGTTTGACCTGACCCCGCGCGAAAAGGGCATGAAGGGCGCGATTGCCCGCGCACAAGAACTGCAGGCGCAGACGCCCGGCGCGTGGGTTCCCCAGCAGTTCGAGAACCCCGCCAACATCGATGTGCATGTGCGCACCACGGCGCAGGAGATCCTGGCGGACTTCCCTGATGGCATCGACGTGCTGATCACCGGCGTGGGCACGGGCGGCCACATCACCGGCGTGGCACGGGTGCTCAAGGCCAAGTTCCCCAACCTCAAGGTGTTTGCGGTGGAGCCCACGGCATCGCCCGTGATCTCGGGGGGCGCACCGTCGCCCCACCCCATCCAGGGCATTGGCGCGGGGTTCATCCCCAAGAACCTGGACACCAGCCTGCTCGACGGTGTGATCCAGGTCGATGCCGAACCGGCCCGTGAATACGCACGCCGCTCTGCGCGCGAAGAGGGCATCCTGGTGGGTATTTCGTCGGGCGCCACGCTCGCCGCCATTGCACAAAAGCTGCCCGAGCTGCCTGCGGGCGCCAAGGTGCTGGGCTTCAACTACGACACGGGCGAGCGCTACCTGTCGGTCGAAGGGTTCCTGCCGGCGTAAGCGCCGCTGCCGCCAGGGCAGCACTTTGCAGAACGAAATGGGGCTATCAGGCCCCATTTTTTTCGTCCCCAGCAGCACAAAACCACGGCCAGCCGTCCTACAGCGGCAAGGCAGTGCAGCCCAAACAATCGAGTCATCCCTCGGCCTGCCCCTGGTGGCCATTGCGCACACCGCGGCGGCTTCGCGGGGGACCCACTCCAAAGATTGTTTGACTGCCCATGGCCACCACCGCCGCTACCGATCCCCAGCCCATCGCGTTCAAGGTGCTCACCGTGAACGTGCACAAGGGCTTTACCACCTTCAACCGGCGTTTCATGCTGCATGAGCTGCGGGATGCCGTGCGGGATGTGGCAGCGGATTTGGTGTTTTTGCAGGAGGTGCTGGGCACGCACCACCGCCATGCCAGCCGGTTCGCCAACTTTCCGCAGGTGCCGCACTACGAGTTTCTGGCGGACACCATCTGGTCGCAATACGCCTACGGGCGCAACGCGGTGTATGACAACGGCGACCACGGCAATGCGCTGTTGTCCAAGTTTCCGATCACGCACTACGAGAACCACGATATCTCCATCAGCGGGCCCGAGCGGCGCGGCATGCTGCATTGCGTGTTGCAGCCGCCGGGCCACCACCTGCCGGTGCATGCGATCTGTGTGCACCTGGGCCTGCAGGAATCCCATCGACAGCGGCAGCTGCTGCGTGTGTGCGATCTGCTGCGCAGCTTCCCAGCCAACGAGCCCGTGGTGCTGGCGGGGGATTTCAACGACTGGCGCAACCGCGCGCACGACATCCTGCACCGCGAAGCGGGCCTGCAAGAGGTGTTTGTGCAGGCCTTTGGCCGTGCGGTGCGCACGTTTCCAGCCTCCATGCCGCTGCTGGCGCTGGACCGCATCTACGTGCGCAACGCCGCTGTGCATGCGCCGCTGTCACTGCCCAAAAAACCCTGGGACAAGCTCTCGGACCATGCGCCTTTGGCGGCGGAGATCCTGCTATGAAGCGCCCTGCTTTCAGCCTGCCACGCTCATCCCGCTGGGTTCCGGGCAATCACTTCGAGTTGCTGGAAAACGGCGAGGAATTCTTCCCGCGTGTGTTCAACGCCATTACCCAGGCTCGGCGCGAGGTAATGCTGGAGACCTTCATCCTGTTCGAGGACAAGATCGGGCAGGAACTGCATGCAGCCCTGCTGGCCGCAGCGCAGCGCGGGGTAGAGGTGCACGTGCTGGTGGACGGGTTTGGCTCGCCCGATCTGTCGGACCAGTTTGTGGGCAGCCTGGTGGATGCGGGTGTGCGCTTTCGCATTTTTGACCCGGGCCGCCGTTTCCTCGGGCAGCGGCTGAACGTGCTGCGCCGCATGCACCGCAAGATCGTGGTGGTGGACGGCCAGCTGGGCTTTATCGGTGGCATCAATTATTCTGCCGACCACATGGCCGATTTTGGCCCCGAGGCCAAGCAGGACTACGCCGTGCAGGTGCGCGGCCCGGTCGTGGCGCAGATGCACCGCTTCACGCGCGAGGCGGTGCTGGACCGCAGCGCGCACCAACGCCCCCACGCCACAGACATTACCGGCCGCCCCCACGCAGGCACGGCCCACGCCATGTTTGTGACGCGCGACAACCAGCAGCACACCAGCGACATAGAGCGCCAGTACCGCGTGGCCCTGCGCGCCGCGCGCACCCGGGTGGTCATTGCCAATGCCTACTTCTTCCCGGGCTACCGCTTCATCCGCGAGATGCGGCGGGCCGCCAAGCGGGGCGTGGACGTGCGACTGATCCTGCAAGGCCAGCCCGACATGCCCATCGTGAAGACAGCAGCCAGCCTGCTGTACGACCACCTGCAACGCGCGGGCGTACGGGTGTACGAATACTGCGACCGCCCGCTGCATGGCAAGGTGGCGCTGGTGGATGAGGACTGGTCCACCGTGGGCTCCAGCAACCTCGACCCGTTGAGCCTGTCGCTAAACCTGGAGGCCAACGTGATCATCCAGGACCGCGCCTTCAACGCCCACCTGCACCGCCGCCTGTCGCACCTGATGGACACCAGTTGCAAGCAGATCGAAGCGGCAGCGCCCAGCCATTGGAATGGACTGCGTCTGCTGCGCAGCTATGCGGTGTACCACCTGATGCGCTGGTTCCCGGCTTGGGCGGGCTGGCTGCCCCACCACGAGCCCACGATCACGCTGGCCAGCCCGGGCACGTCGTCGGCCGAGCCCGCCAGCAGCGCGGCCACCTGACGGCGCCCCGGAGCCCCCGCCATGGCCACCTCCACACTGCCCGCGGACACCCAGACGGGCACCGCCGACGCCATGGCATCACCTGCCACCAGCAGCAGCACCAGTAGCAGCAGCCCACGCGGCTGGCGCCACTGGCCGGAGCAGGCCTGGTGGCCATGGGTCACCCGGGGGTTCGCTGCCGCTTTTTTTGCGGTGGTGGCCGGGCTGATCTTTCGGCAGGCGCGCACCGTGGACTGGCCCGCCGTGCTGCAGGCGCTGCGCGACCTGCCCACCACCGCATTGGCCGTGGGCGGTGCGCTGGCGCTGCTGAGCCACTTCACCTACGGCAGCTTTGACTGGGTGGGCCGCCATTGCAGCGGCCACCGCTTGACGCGCACCACCACGCTGGCCATCGCCATGACGAGCTACCCGTTCACGCTCAACCTGGGCTCGCTGATTGGCGGCGTGGGCGTGCGCTACCGGCTGTATGACCGGCGTGGCGTGGACCCCGGCACGATCGGTCAGGTGGTGGGCACCAGCATCGTGACGAACTGGGTGGGCTACCTGTTGCTGGCGGGCGTGCTGGCGTGGACGTGGCAGCCGCCTGCGGTGGCCGGGTGGGAGGTTGAAGCTTGGCAATGGCGCCTGGGCGGCACCGTGTTGGGATTGCTGCCACTGGCCTATGTGGCGCTGTGTGCCCTGCGCAGTGGCCGCGCCCTCACGCTGAGAGGCCGCGCGTTCCCGCTGCCCGGCTGGCCCGTGGCGCTGTGGCAGGTGGCCGTGTCGGCCGCCAACTGGATGCTGATGGGCGCCGCGCTGTGGACGGTGCTGCAACACCAGGTGAGCTACCCCGCCGCGCTGGCCACCGTGTTGCTGGGGGCGGTGGCCGGGCTGGTGCTGCGCGTGCCTGCGGGCCTGGGTGTGCTGGAGGCCGTGGGCGTGGCGCTGCTGGCCACCCAGGCGCTGGGGCAGGAAGAAGTGCTGGCGGCCCTGCTGGCCTACCGGGCGCTGTATTACTTTGGGCCACTGGTGCTGGCGGCCATAGCCTTTGGTGTGGCAGAGCTGCGCTGGCGCCAACAGTCGGGCAGCGATGATGAAGTTCCAAAAGCTCGAAAAATATGATTCAAAAGTGCCTCTATCGCTTATCCATCAATCGCGAACAGCTATTGATTTGATAGTTTTTTAGGCACACGGCTCCACGCCCCCTGCACGCCAGGGCTTCCGTGGGTGGCGAGCACCCCGTATCATCGCGGCCCCACGCCATTGCAACCCGCCCGATCGACACGGGCCCGCAAGAACATGATCCGACTCTCCGAAATCCGGCTGCCCTTCACCGTGGCCGAAGCCCCCGAGGCGCCCCTGCGCGCCGTAGCCACCCAAATCCTGGGCCTGGCGGACACCGACATCGCCCACCTGCACGTCTTCAAGCGCAGCTTTGATGCGCGCAAGGCCGACCTGCTGGCGGTCTACATCGTGGACATCACCCTCGCGCAGCCCGCGCGCGAAGCCGCGCTGCTCACCAAGTTTGCGGGCAACCCGCACATCCAGCCCACGCCCGACATGGCCTGGCACGCTGTGGGCCAGGCGCCTGCCAACCTGCCGCTGCGCCCCGTGGTGGTGGGCTTTGGCCCCTGTGGCATCTTTGCCGCACTGGTGCTGGCGCAAATGGGCTTCAAGCCCATCGTGCTGGAGCGCGGCAAGACGGTGCGCGAGCGCACCAAAGACACCTGGGGCCTGTGGCGCAAGCGCGAGCTGCATGCCGAAAGCAACGTGCAATTTGGCGAAGGCGGCGCCGGCACTTTCAGCGACGGCAAGCTCTACAGCCAGATCAAGGACCCGCGCCACCTGGGCCGCAAAGTGATGAACGAGTTCGTCAAAGCCGGTGCGCCCGAAGAAATCCTGTATGTCGCCCACCCGCACATCGGCACCTTCAAGCTGGTGAAGGTGGTGGAGAACCTGCGCGAGCAGATCATTGCGCTGGGCGGCGAGATCCGCTTTGAGCAGCGCGTGACGGATGTGATCGTGGAAGGCACAGGAGCAAGCCGCCACCTGCGCGGCCTCAAGGTGCTGAACCAAGCCACCGGCGAAACCACAGACCTGCGTGCCGACCACGTGGTGATGGCGCTGGGCCACAGCTCGCGCGACACATTTGCCATGCTGTACCAGCGCGGCGTGGCCATGGAGGCCAAGCCGTTCTCCATCGGTTTCCGCATCGAACACCCGCAGGGCGTGATCGACCGCGCCCGCTGGGGCCGCCACGCGGGCCACCCGCTGCTGGGGGCGGCGGACTACAAGCTGGTGCACCACGCACAAAACGGGCGTGCGGTGTACAGCTTTTGCATGTGCCCCGGCGGCACCGTGGTGGCCGCCACCAGCGAGCCGAATCGGGTGGTGACCAACGGCATGAGCCAGTACTCGCGCAACGAGCGCAACGCCAATGCGGGCATGGTGGTGGGCATCGATCCGCGTGACTACCCGCAGGATGCGCAGGCGTTTGAAACCCACCTGGGCCAAACCTATGGCGTGGAAGCCTTGCCCGCCGGGCAGTTCCACCCCCTGTCGGGCAGCGTGCTGCAGCGCCAACTTGAATCGAACGCCTTCGTGCTGGGGGGCTGCGACTACAGCGCGCCGGGCCAGCTGGTGGGCGAGTTCATCGCAGGCAAGCCGTCCACCCAACTGGGCAGCGTAGAGCCCTCGTACAAGCCCGGCGTGGCGCTGGGCGACCTGCACGCCGCCCTGCCCGGCTACGCCATCGAGGCCCTGCGCGAGGCGCTGCCGGTGTTCGGCCGCAAGATCAAGGGCTTTGACATGCACGACGCGGTGCTGACAGGGGTGGAGACACGCACCTCGTCGCCGCTCAAGATCGGGCGCGGTGAGAACTTGCAAAGCCTGAACACGCCGGGCCTGTACCCGGCGGGCGAAGGCGCGAGTTATGCGGGCGGCATTCTGTCGGCGGGCGTGGATGGCATCAAGGTGGGCGAGGCCGTCGCCCGGAGCCTGTTGGGCGCAGCGGGCTGACCTGCCCTTGGCGGTGCAGGCCAGTGGCATCGCTTACTTGCGCTGCAAAAAGTCCACCGCCAGCGCCGCCAGCGTGCGGGCACCCACCGGCAACTGGTCTTCGTCGATGTCAAACAGTGGCGAATGGTTGGACGGCGCCTTGTTGAAATCCGCACCCTTGGGCGGCGCGCCCAGGAAGTAGAAGAAGCCCGGCGCCACCTTCTGGAACTCGGAGAAGTCTTCCGAGCCACTCACCTTCGGGATGATCATCGCCTTGCCACCCACAGCAAGCTTGAGCGCGGGCAGCGAGGCCGCCGTCAGCTCGGCGGGGTTGGTGGTGACCGGGTAGGCCACGGGGCCAAACACCACCTTGGCCTTGGCGCCGCTCGACATCGCGATCGACTCTGCGGTGGTGGTGATGCGCTTCAAGGCGTCCTGGCGCATCTCTTCGTCAAAGGTGCGCAGGGTGCCCATCATCTCGACGTTGTCGGGGATGATGTTGTAGCGCGTGCCGCCCTGGATGGAGCCAATGGTGATGACCGCAGGCTCCTTGCTGATGTTGAGCTGGCGGCTGACCACCGTCTGCAGGCCCAGTACCACCTGACTTGCGGCCACCACGGGGTCTACCGCGTTCCACGGCGACGAGCCGTGGCCGCCACGGCCTTCGACCAGGATCTTGAGGCTGTCGGACCCCGCCATCAGCGGGCCGCTGCGGTAGCCCACCACGCCCGAAGGCAGGTTGGCGGTGATGTGCAGCCCATAGATGGCCTGCACGTCTTTCAACGCACCCTCTTCCACCATGGCCTTGGCGCCAAAGCTGGGCACCTTGCCGTTGGCATCGGGCTCCACCGGCGCGCCCTCTTCGGCGGGCTGGAAGATGAACTTGATGGTGCCGGGCAGTTGCGCCTTCATGCCCGCCAGCGCCTCGGCGGCGCCCATGAGCATGGCGGTGTGCGCATCGTGTCCACAGGCGTGCATCACGGGCACTTCCTTGCCCAGGTAGTTGGCCTTGACCTTGCTGGCGAACGGCAGGCCCGTGTTTTCGGGCACGGGCAGTGCGTCCATGTCGGCGCGCAATGCCACCACCTTGCCCGGCAGGCCGCCGCGCAGCGTGCCCACCACGCCGGTGCCGCCCACGTTGGTCTGAACCTCCATGCCCAGCTTCTTGAGGTGTTCCGCCACCAGCTTGGCGGTGCGCACCTCCTGGCCGGAGAGTTCCGGGTGGGCATGGATGTCGCGGCGCCAGTTGACCATCTTGGGGGCCACCTTGTTCACGGCCGCATCGATGGCCTGCAGGCCGGCGGCGTCCAGCGCCTGGGCCTGGGCGGACGATGCGAAAGTCAGCCCGCAAAGGAGCAGGCCGGTGGCCCAGGAATTGGCAGAGAGGGGTTTGTGCATGGGGCAGATCCGTACGGTGAATGACGACAAAAAAAGGGGAAGAGGCCAACAAAACGCGCATTCATGCTAAGAGCTCCCCCCAATTTGCAGACAAGCGAAAATGGCCAACCACAGAGCCAATATCGCCATGCCCTCTTCCTCTGGCCCCTCCGCGACGGCCCCGGTTTTCCGCATCGACATCCCGCTGCTGCCCGAATCGGCAGTGGGCAATGCGCTGCAGTTCATCGACCTCTTGCGCAGCGCCAACCTGCTGGCCGGGCTGCGGCTGGGTTCCGGCGGTCCCCGCCTGGCATGGCGGCTGATGGATGCGAAAGGAGTGCCCCTGGCCACGCTGCCCGGGCCGCTGGCGGCCTATACGCACTCTCCTGCAGAGCCCCACAACGGACCGCCTTGCGCAGTGTTCATCCCTTCATTCCATGCGGCGGATATTCCGGCCATCCGCAGCGTGGTGGCGCGCAACCAGCCACTCGTGCGCCAGATCGGCATCGCGCTGGACGCGGGGCAGAAGGTATTCACCCTGGGCAACGGTGCCTGGCTGGCCGCCGGGAGCGGCCGCCTGAGCGGCCGTCAGGTCAGCCTGCCCTGGTTCTATGTGGCAGGATTCGAGCGGGACCATCCAGACATCGGCTTCGCACTGGGCCAGGACATCGCCGAAGACGGCCTGTGGATCAGCGGTGCACTGCCGCTCAGCGTGGGCGACCTGGCAGTGGCCCTCGTGCGCCACACCCTGGGCAGCGAACTGGCCCAAGCCTGTGCCAGTGTGCTGGCCCCCGACCATGAGCGTACCCGCGCGGCATTGCAGGCCAACGCGCAGCAACACATCCCCGCCACGCGCGACAGCACCCTGGCCCGCGCCATTGCCTGGATGGAAGCCCATCTGGACGAGCCCTATTCGCTGGCACGGCTGGCAGAGGCCGCGGCAGTGAGCCCACGCACCTTACTGCGGCACTTTCAGCAGGAGCTGTCGCAGTCGCCGCTGGACCATCTGCACGGCCTGCGCTGCGCACGCGCCAAGGTCCTGCTGGAGGTGACGCTGGAAAGCGTTCCCAGCATTGCGGTGGCCTGCGGCTACAGCGACCCCGCAGCGTTCCGCCGCATCTTTGTACGCTACACGGGCATGGCACCCGGTGAGTACCGCAAGCGCCACGCCCTGCGCGCGCCGCGCAGGCGCTGGCGGGTGGATGTGGGGGCCTAGTGTCCCGAGTTAGAAATTCGTTTCATAAAGACGTCGAGAATCGCCGCCATGCTGCGTTGCAAATCCTCGCGATAGCTACGACTATCGCTGTGGTTTGCGCCTTGCCTGATGACAATTTCGACATCTTTATTTCACCAACGAACTTCCAACTCGGGACACTAGGAGTGTGGGCGGCTGCGCACACGGCCACACCGCCGTGCACCCTTGACTTGCATCAACACCCACAGCGGACAGCGCGCAACACTGGGGGGCCCTGAGCCTGTCGTGCATCCGCACGCGCGGTGCAAGGGTTCGCGCCCTGCGCGCCCCACCGGAGCCACCCCATGTCCACTGCCGCACCGACCACATCCCCAGCCCCCGCCCCCGCATCGGCGAGTTTCGCCAAACGGCTCGGCCTGCTCGGCGCCCTGGTGGCGCTGCTGGCCGTGCTGGCCTTGCCCACCCCGGCAGGGTTGCCGGTGGCGGGACAGACCATGCTGGCCATCCTAGCGTTCGCCGTGATTGTCTGGATGACCGAGGCGCTCGAATACTCGGTGAGCGCGGTGGTGATCGCCGCGCTGATGGTGTTCTTGCTGGCCTACGCACCCAGCGTGGCCAAACCCGATGGCGCGGACATGGGCACGGGCGCGGCGCTGAACCTGGCACTCTCGGGCTTTGCCAACAGTGCCGTGGCGCTGGTCGCCGCAGCGTGTTTCATCGCGTCGGCCATGACCGCCACGGGGCTGGACCGTCGCATCGCGCTCACGGTGCTGTCGAAGGTCGGCGCCCAGACCCACCACATCGTGATCGGGGCCATGGTGGTAGGCTTTCTGCTGTCGTTCATCGTGCCCAGCACCACGGCGCGCGTGGCCTGCCTGATGCCGATCATGATGGGCTTTGTGCTGGCCTTCAAGGTGGACCGCAAGAGCCGCTTTGCCGCGCTGCTGGTCATCACCACGGCGCAGACCGCCAGCATCTGGAATGTGGGCGTCAAGACCGCTGCGGCACAGAACATGGTGGCCATCGGGTTCATCGAAAAACAGCTGGGCGCTCAGATCACGTGGGGCGAGTGGTTTGTGGCAGCCGCTCCGTTTGCGGCGCTGATGACAGTGGCGCTGTTCTTCATCATGACGCGCATGATGAAACCCGAGATGAAGGAAATTGCGGGCGGGCAGGAGACGATCCGGCAGCAGCTGGCCGAGCTGGGCCCGGTGACGCTGAACCAGTGGAAGCTGCTGGCCGTGGTGCTGGTGCTGCTGGGGTTCTGGTCCACCGAGAAGGTACTGCACGACTTTGACACCACCTCCACCACCATTGCGGCCGTGGCGCTGATGCTGTTTCCACGCGTGGGTGTGATGGACTGGAAGCAGTCGCAAAAGGGTTTTCCGTGGGGCACTGTGGTGCTGTTTGCCGTGGGCATCAGCGTGGGCTCTGCGCTGCTGCAGACCAAGGCAGCGGGCTGGCTGGCCCAGCTCATCGTGGGCCACCTGGGCCTGCAGATGGCGTCGGCCTTTGCCATCTTGATGCTGCTGTCGGCGTTCCTGATCGTCATTCACCTGGGCTTTGCCAGCGCCACGGCGCTGGCGTCCACGATGATTCCCATCGTCATCAGCGTGCTATCCACCGTGCAGACGCCCGGCATCAACGTGGTGGGCATGACGATGATCCTGCAGTTCGTGGTGAGCTTTGGCTTCATCCTTCCGGTGAACGCGCCGCAGAACATGATCGCCTACGGCACCGACACCTTTGACGCGCACGACTTCGTGCGCACCGGCATCGTGATCACGCTGACCGGAGTAGCCCTGCTGGTGGTTTTTGCGCTGACCTACTGGCCATGGCTGGGGCTGATGGTGGTCCGCGCCTGACCTGTGGGGTCTACCGCAGCGCCTTCTGGCCCCCAGCCGCTGCGGGCAGGCGGAACGCCTCCACCAGCTCGGCCAGTTGCTGCGCCTGCACCCGCAGACCCTGTGCGGCGGCGGACGATTCTTCCACCAGCGCGGCGTTCTGCTGCGTCATCTGGTCGAGCTGCGAGACCGACTCGCCCACCTGGCTCAGGCCCGTGGTCTGCTCGCGCGCCGCCGTGCTGATCTCACCAATGATGGTGGCCACCTGCTGCACCGAGTTCACGATCTCGCCCATGGTGCCGCCCGCTGCATGGACCAGCTTGGTGCCTTCGTCCACCTGCCGCACGCTGTCGCTGATGAGGCCCCCGATCTCCTTGGCCGCCGTGGCCGAACGCTGGGCCAGGCTGCGCACCTCGCTGGCCACCACCGCAAAGCCCCGCCCCTGCTCACCGGCACGGGCCGCTTCCACGGCCGCGTTCAGCGCCAGGATATTGGTCTGGAACGCAATGCCATCGATCACGCTGGTGATGTCGGCAATGCGGCGCGACGACAGCGCGATGCCGTCCATGGTGCCCACCACGCGGTCCACGGCCTCGCGCCCGCGCTGGGCAACGCTGCTGGCACCAGTGGCCAGGGTGCTGGCCTGCGCTGCGGCGTCGGCGCTGTGGCGCACGGTGGCCAGCAGTTCTTCCATGCTGGCGGCGATTTCTTCCAGATTGGAGGCCGTGTGCTCGGTGCGGGCCGACAGGTCGCTGTTACCCGCCGCGATCTCGCTGCTGGCACCGGCCACCGAGGTGCTGGCCTGGCGCATGCCCACCACCAGTTCCGCCAGCCGCGCCTGCATACCCCCCAGGCGCGCCAGCAGGGCCTGCAGTTCATCGCGGCTGCCCGCCTGCGGCGCGGGCACGGGGGAGGTGAGGTCGCCCTCGGCAATGCGGTCAGTCACCTCGGACGCATGGGCCAGCGGCTGCAGGATGGAGCGCGACAGCAGCCAGGCGCAGGCCAGGCTCAGCAGAAGCCCCACCAGCGAGCCTGCGGCCAGCAGCGTGATGCCCTGGCTCTCGCTGCGGGCGGCAGCCTCGCGGGCCTCGGCCACACGCTGGCGCTGGTAATCGGCCAGCTTGTTCACCGAGGCGGCATAGGCATCGGCCGCAGGGCGCAGCTGGTTGGCAATGGCGTCGGGCGGCAGGGCCTCGCCCGCCTTGCGGCGCTTGACGAGGTCGTCCCGCACCGTGCGAAAACCGTTGCCTGCCTTGTCGATGGCATCGAACAAGGCCTGGGACTCCGGGTCCGCGGCCAGCTCGTCCAGGCGCTTGCGCACTTCGGACGAACGGGCCGACGTGGTTTTGCGGTCCGCGTCGATGCGCGCCGCGTAGGCGGGGTTGTCGATCTCCAGCAGCGTTTCGGCACGTGCGGAGCTCAGCACCACGATGGCGTGCAGCTCACGCGCCAGCAGCGCGCGCTCGGACGATGCGCCGCCCAGGTCGTCGGCAATGTCCTGCAGCCCCGCCAGCCGCCAGATACCGACGGCGGCCGAGAGCGACATGACCAGACAGACAACGCCAAAGGCCAGGGCCAGGCGGACCGCAACACGTGCGTGGGAGATGGACATAAGGTGTTCTCGTGGGAATAAGGATCGGCAACCCGCTGCTGCCCGCACGGCATGCGGACTTGGGTTGCCACTGGTTATCGACAAAAGGTTACAAACCCTTGAGCCCCCCACAAGGCCGACAAACCACCCAGAAACAAAAAGGCCGCCGCAGGGGTAACCCCTGCAGCGGCCTTCAAGGGCCAGATTGAACCGGATCAGCCTTGCTGCTGCGCGTTCTGCAGCGCAGCAATGCGCTCTTCGATGGGCGGGTGGGTGCTGAACAGCTTGCCAATGCCACCGGCAATGCCCATGGCGGCCATGCTCTTGGGCAGCTCGGCCGGGTGCATGCCACCCAGGCGGGCAAGGGCATTGATCATGGGCTGGCGGCGGCCCATCAGTTGCGCGGCGCCTGCATCGGCACGGAACTCGCGCTGGCGGCTGAACCAGGCGACGATCATCGCGGCCACAAAGCCCAGCAGGATGTCGAGCACGATGGTGGTCACGTAGTAGCCGATGCCGGGGCCCGAGCTGCTCTCGTCGTTCTTACGCAGAAAGCTGTCCACCGCATAGCCGATCACCCGCGACAGGAACACCACAAAGGTGTTCATCACGCCCTGGATCAGCGTCATGGTGACCATGTCACCGTTGGCGATGTGGGCTACCTCGTGGCCGATCACGGCCTCGACCTCTTCACGCGTCATGCCTTGCAGCAGGCCGGTGGACACCGCCACCAGGGCCGAGTTCTTGAACGCGCCCGTGGCAAACGCATTGGGGTCGCCTTCGAAGATGCCGACTTCAGGCATGCCGATCTTGGCTTCGGTGGCGAACTTGCGCACGGTCTCGACGATCCAGCGCTCGTCGGGCGAGCCGGAGCCGTCGATCACGCGCACACCCGAGGTCCACTTGGCCATGGGCTTGCTGATCAGCAGCGAGATGATGGCGCCGCCAAAACCCATGACGAGCGCAAAGCCCAGCAGCGCGCCCAGGTTGAGCCCGTTGGCCGTGAGGTAGCGGTTGACGCCCAGCAGGCTGGCCACCACCCCCAGCACGACAACGACGGCCAGGTTGGTCATCACAAACAAAAGGATCCGCTTCATGGAATGGTTTCTCCGTGGGGTAAACAACAACAAGTGTTTGCTGGCTCAGATGGGGGCCGAGTGCTGGGCTTCAAGCACCAAACACCCGCTGCTGGGGCCACTGCACGCCCCTGGCAGCCCCATGGCCGCGATTTCATCGCGCTATGGTAGGTGCAAACCCGCGCGCAGCCCTTATCACACAAGCGTTGACGGGAATTAGCCCCCTGACACAGCCCGGGGCAGGCGGAACACCTGGGTGTCGGCATAAAAGTCCGGCGTCTCGTTAGGGGGCCACCAGCCGGGTACGCCCAGCACGGGCAGCGGGGTGAAGGGCTTGGTGGCCCACTGCTGCGCATGAATCTCCCCCGCCAGCCAGGCATCCAGAATCGCTATTGATTCAATAGCTGCTGGCGCTTGGTACACATGCGCCACCATGGGTTTTCGAGGGATAACCAGCTTTTCAAGCAGCGCGTGCCCGAACACCACCAGCCGGGCCTGCCCCCACAGCGGGCGCAGGTCGCTGAACAGGCGCTGCCAGTCTCGTACCCTGAGCGCGGCCCACAGCGCGGGCGGCGCTTGCAGTACGGCGCCGTTCTCGTCAAACACCGTGAGCGCATCGCGCAACTGCCCGCGCACGGGCTGCACACCATCGGCGGCGATGGCCCGGGCCTGCAGCTCGTTCAGGCGCCGCTTGGTGTGCGGAAACTGTTGCCACACCAGGCCGTTGAAGAAGTCGTGCAGGTTGTCGCGCGTGGGCACCCGGCGGGTGTCCCAGATGTACTGCTCGTAGGCCGTGCCTTCGGGCAGCTCGGACTGGGGCACAAAACCCACCGGCAACGCTGGCGGCGCTGCGGCCTGCAAGGCTCGGTGCACTGACGGATCGTGCTGCAGCTGCTGCGCCACGGGCTGGCCCAGATTGCGCCACGGCGCCAGCCAGGGGGCGCTCCAGTCAATGGCGTCGAAGGCTTCGCTTACACCAGCCGCCACGGCAGGGCTTCACCGGCACGCAGGGGCTTGAGTTCGGCTTCGCCAAACGCAAAGCTGTCGGGCGGTGTCCACGACTCGCGGCGCAGGGTGATGCTGCCGGTGTTGCGCGGCAGGCTGTAGAAGTCGGGGCCGTGGAAGCTGGCAAAGCCTTCGAGCTTGTCGAGCGCACCGGCGTTGTCGAACGCCTCGGCATACATCTCAATGGCGGCATGGGCGGTGTAGCAGCCCGCGCAGCCGGTGGCATGTTCCTTGAGGTGCGCAGGGTGCGGCGCGCTGTCGGTGCCCAGGAAGAACTTGTTGCTGCCGCTGGTGGCGGCCTGCACCAGGGCCACGCGGTGGGTTTCGCGCTTGAGCACGGGCAGGCAGTAGTAGTGCGGGCGCACGCCACCGATGAAGATGGCGTTGCGGTTGTACAGCAGGTGGTGCGCGGTGATGGTGGCTGCGGTGAAGCGATCGGCACTTGCCACGTAGTCCGCCGCGTCCTTGGTGGTGATGTGCTCGAAGACGATCTTCAACTCGGGGAAGTCGCGGCGCAGCGGGATGAGCTGCTGCTCGATGAACACGGCCTCGCGGTCGAACAGGTCGATGTCGCTGCTGGTCACTTCGCCGTGCACCAGCAGCAGCATGCCGGCCTTCTGCATGGCTTCGAGCGTCTGGTACGTCTTGCGCAGGTCGGTCACGCCCGCGTCGCTGTTGGTGGTGGCGCCAGCGGGGTAGAGCTTGCAGGCGGCCACGCCTGCGGCCTTGGCACGCACGATTTCCTCGGGCGGGAGGTTGTCGGTGAGGTACAGCGTCATCAGCGGCTCGAAGTTCATGCCTGCAGGCACGGCGGCCAGGATGCGCTGCTTGTAGGCCAGGGCCTGCTCGGCCGTGGTGACCGGTGGGCGCAGGTTGGGCATGATGATCGCGCGGCCGAACTGGGCGGCGGTGTGGGGCACGACGGTGTGCAGGGGCTCGCCGTCGCGCACGTGCAGGTGCCAGTCGTCGGGGCGGGTGATGGTGAGGGTGTGGATGGGGGTGGGGGGGGGTGGGGGTGGAAGATGCGGCAGTCATGGGCTGCATTGTCACACCCTGGTTTGTTCCTTCATTTGATGGATGCTTTTTGGAGCAGTGTTTCCAACAATGGAATGGCTTGACGCCGCCTTGTGCAACGCGTTGCATGAAGCCGCCGAGCACCGTCCGACCCCCACCGCTGGCGCACCCACCATGAACAACGACGAACCGATGAGAACCCCCATGCTTCGCAGGCTTGCCATGCTTTTGCCCGCACTGCTCTGCCTGGGTGCGCAGGCCGCCACGTATGTGTACATCGGATCGCCCTACAGCGGCGGCACCATCAACAACGCGACAAGCTGCGCTGCACCCGAGGTGTGTGGCCAGTTCACCGTCGGCCAGAGCGTCTCCGGCTCCATCACCACTGCGCTGCCATTGGCGCCGAACCTCACAAATTCGGACATCGCCGCCAGCGTCACTGGCTATTCGTTCAGCAATGGCGTGTCGTCCATCGTGTCGGGCAGTCCGCCAGCACGCCTGGTCACGGCGTTGGTAACGACCGATGGCGCCGGCGCCATCACCAGCGCCGACATCAAGCTGCAGCGCTGGACATACTCCGCAGCAGGGTCTGCGGCCGCAGGCCCGCACGTGGCTGGCGATCGGTTCGACGAAATCAACGTGGTGGGTGCGGTCGCCAGCGGCGCCTCGATCAACGGCTTCTGTGCCGGCGTGGATATCAGCGTGCCCACAGACACCTGCAATACCGTCAGCGCCAACACCGCCACCTCCGTCGCGGTTGTGTCGGGCGGGGCCTGGGACATGCTGCCCTCGGTCTCGATAGCCGACGCCAGCGTGCTCGAAGGCAACTCGGGCTTCAGCAACCTGAATTTCCCGATCACACTCTCTGCGATACCAAGTGCCCCGGTTACCGTGACCGTAGGCCTCACGGGCGGAACAGCCACGGCAGGTACGGACTTCGCGATGCCATTTCTCTCGGTGAGTTGGGCGCCTGGCGACCCTGTCACCAAAAACTTTGTCATCGTCGTGCAGGGTGAATCAATCGCGGAGCCCGACGAGACGTTGCAACTGACGCTGTCGAACCCCGTGGGCGCGGTGCTGGGAGCGGCAGTGGCCACCGGAACAATTCTCAACGACGATGCCGTGCCACCGGCCGCCGCGACAGCCATCCCAACCCTCTCGGAGTGGGCTTTGATGCTCCTGGCCACTGCCAGCGTGGTCATTGGCATGTGGCGCACACGCCGCCCATAATACTACAATTTTTGTAGCAAATTGCGCTTGATGGATAAGCGCTGGAGGCACTTTTTACCAATATCCCAGGACACGCAGGGCCGTGCTGGGCTTGCATGCCCATTGCCATGCAGCGGGCAATGTGCCACAACCGGGCCTGCCCATACCATCCCACGCCATGCAGCCCCCTGCTCCCCACCCGCCGCCGGATGAAGACGTCATGACCCTGGCGGCATACAGCCGCGTGCAGCAGGTGCTGTATGCCGCAGTGGGCCACGATGATGCCTGGACTGACGCGCTGCGCGAGATGTGCCAGGTATTCGACGCCAGCTTTTCCATGCTGGTGGCTGCAGGCCAGGGGCAACGCGACCAGAGCTTCTATGCGGCCTGGAACCACTCTGACGAAGCCGCCCGTGCGTATTCGGACTACTGGTGGCAGCACGACATCTGGCTAGATCGGGGCATGCAGGGCGGTCATTTCAAACAGGGCCATATCACGTTGGGCAGCACGCTGGTGCCCTCACCCGTTTTCCGGATCAGCCGCTTTTATCGCGAATACTTGGCACCCCTGTCTGCCGAATACCTGCTGGTGTGTGTTGTGTCCGACGGCAGTATTCCCGGGCTGGCACCACCTTCACACCTGAGCTTTTTTCGCCGTCCCGACCAGCAAGACTTCCACGCTGGTGACATCGCGCGTCTGCAGCTGATCCTTCCCCATGTGGTGCGCGCCTTTGATTTGCACTGGACTGTTCGCCGCTTGCAGCAGCAGGTGAATATGCTGCACCGGTTCCTCGACGCGTTGGACTTTGGCGTGCTCATGCTAGACCCCGCCGCCCAGGTGGTGTACGCCAACCATGGCGCGCGCGCCATGGTCACGGCCCCCGCGCTGTCGCACTGGAGGGGTGCCCTGCCCAAGCGCGTCGCTGCCAACGATCCGCTGGGCAAACTGGTACACGCCTGCATGCGCGGCCAGGGCGGCGGTGTGGTGCTCGGCAACGCAGAACCCCAGCTGCTCGCCCTGGCGCTGCCCCTTGAAGGTACCAGCCCACCAGCGCAGCCCGGTGGCTGCATGCTGCTACTGGCCCGCCACGCGCAGGCTCCGTCGGCAGTATCGGATTTCGTCATGCGCGTCTTCGGCCTGAGCCCTGCAGAGGCACGTGTGCTGCCACCGCTGCTGCGCGGCAGCTCACCGGTAGAGATCGCCGCCGAACTGGGGGTGAAGATCAGCACCGTGCGCTCACAGTTGTCTTCGATCTTTGCCAAAACCGGAGCCACACGCCAGCAGGACCTGTTGCGCCTGCTCGGCAACGTGCCACGCATCCAGTTGAATACCAACGAAAACGGCCCCGAAGGGCCGCTGGGTTAACGCAACAAAGGTTCGCCGCAGCGTGTCAGTGCTGCAGGATCTTGTTGAGAAAGTCCTTGGTCCGGGGCTGGCGCGCATCCGGATTGTTGAAGAACTCTTCCTTGGAGCAGTCTTCCAGTATCTTGCCGCCCACGTCCATGAAGATCACGCGGTTGCTCACCTTGCGGGCAAAGCCCATTTCGTGGGTCACGCACATCATGGTCATGCCTTCGTTGGCCAGGCCCACCATCACGTCCAGCACTTCACCGACCATTTCGGGGTCGAGCGCGGAGGTGGGCTCGTCGAACAGCATCACGATGGGGTCCATCGACAGCGCGCGCGCAATGGCTACACGCTGCTGCTGGCCGCCCGAGAGCTGGCCGGGGAACTTGTCCTTGTGCGCCATCAAGCCCACACGTTCGAGCATCTTCAGACCGCGCTTCTTGGCGTCATCCGCGCTGCGGCCCAGCACCTTGATCTGCGCAATGGTCAGGTTGTCCGTCACCGACAGGTGCGGGAACAACTCGAAGTGCTGGAACACCATGCCTACACGGCTGCGCAGCTTGGGCAGGTCGGTCTTGGGGTCGTGCAGTGCAATCCCGTCCACCGTGATCTCGCCCTTCTGGAAGGGTTCGAGCGCGTTGATGGTCTTGATCAGCGTGGACTTGCCCGAGCCCGAGGGGCCGCACACCACCACCACTTCACCCTTTTGGATGGTGGCCGTGCATTCGTTGAGCACCTGCACCGGGCCATACCACTTGGATACGTTTTTGAGTTCGATCATTTCTTTTTCCTCAATCCAATCTCTTTTGCACCAGCATCGATCAGCGGATGATCGCGATCTTCTGGTGCAGGCGCTTGACCGCCCAGGACAGCGCGTAGCACATGATGAAGTACAGAACCGCAGCGGCCAGGTATGCCTCGATCGGACGACCAAAGTTCTTGCCCGCCACTTCAAAGCCCTTGAGCATGTCGTAGGCACCGATGGCGTAGACCAGCGACGTGTCCTGGAACAGGATGATGGTCTGCGTGAGCAGCACCGGCAGCATGTTGCGGAACGCCTGGGGCAGCACCACCAGCTTCATGTTCTGGCCGTACGTCATGCCCAGCGCCTGGCCGGCATACACCTGGCCGCGTGGAATGGACTGGATGCCAGCGCGCATGATTTCGCTGAAGTAGGCCGCTTCAAAGGCGATGAAGGTAATGATCGCCGACACTTCCGCGCCAATGGGGCGGCCGATGATGGCTGGCACCAGCAGGAAGAACCACAGGATCACCATCACCAGCGGAATGGATCGCATGCCGTTGACGTAGATGGTCGCAGGAACATCCAGCCACTTCTTGCCCGACAGGCGCATGAGCGCCAGCACCGTGCCGAAGATCACGCCACCGATGGTGGCGATGAGCGTGAGCAGCAGGCTGAAATACAGCCCTTTGAGCACGAAGTTGGAGATCAGCTCCCAGTTGTAGAAGGAGAAATCGATATTCATATCAATGCCCCCCTCCGGCCGCGCCGCTCACGACCATGCCAGGGATGCGTGCGCGTTTTTCGATGAAGGCCATGATGCGGTTGATGGCAAATGCCGAGATGATGTACAGCGTCGTCACCGCCAGGTAGACCTCGATGCCGCGCGAGGTTTCTTCCTGCGCCTGCATGGCAAACATCGTGAGTTCAGCCACCGACACGGCAAACGCCACGGACGAGTTCTTGAAGATGTTCATCGTCTCGCTGGTCAGCGGCGGGATGATGATGCGAAACGCCATGGGCAGAAGCACATAGCGGTAGGTCTGGAACGTGGTGAAGCCTACGGCCAGACCTGCGTACCGCTGACCGCGTGGCAACGCCTGGATGCCGGAGCGCACCTGCTCGGCAATACGTGCCGACGTGAAGAAGCCCAGTGCCAGCACCACCAGCGCAAAGCCAGGAACGCCCCTGAGCACCGGAAACAGGCTGGGTAGCACGTGGTACCACAGGAAAATCTGCACCAGCAACGGAATGTTGCGAAACAGCTCGACCCAGGCATTGCCCAAGCGCACGATCATGGGCCGGTCCTGCAAGGTACGCAGCGTCCCGATCAAGGAACCCAACACAAGCGCCAGCACCAAGGCCAGCACCGAAACAGACACCGTCCAACCCCAGGCCGACAGCATCCAGTCCAGGTAGGTGATATCGCCGCCCTTGCCAAAGCAGCTTTGCACGACTTCCCTGTCCATGGTGTCCTGGCAGAACACCTGCCAATCCCAACTCATAGGAGCACCCCTTAAATTCTTGGTATTGCGTTGGGCGCAACCCTTTGCGAGCCCAACAAAAAAGCCCCTTCAAACCGGTTGGCCGAAGGGGCACAAGCGTTCAGAAAATTACTTCTTTGCGTAGTCTTCCATGGGCTTGTCATTGGGCGATGCCCATGCTGCCTTGGTAGCGTCGGACATCGGCAGACCAATCTTGGTGTTGGTCGGTGGCACGGGTTGCATGAACCACTTGTCGTACAGCTTGGCCAGCGAACCGTCTGCAATCTGGCGCTTGATGGAATCGTCCACGGCCTTCTTGAAGGCTGGATCGTCCTTGCGCAGCATGCAGGCGATAGGCTCCACGCTCAGAACTTCACCGACGATCTTGTAGTCGGCAGGGTTCTTGGACTTGGAGATGTTGGCAGCCAGGATGGAGCCGTCCATCACAAACGCATCGGCGCGGCCGGTTTCCAGCATCAGGAAGCTGTCAGCGTGGTCTTTGCCAAAGACTTCCTTGAAGTCGATGCCGCCAGCACGCTCATGCTTGCGCAGGGTTTGCACCGAAGTGGTGCCCGTGGTGGTGGCGATGGTCTTGCCGTTCAGGTCCTTGATGGACGTGATGCCCGAGTTGGCCTTGACAACGGTGCGCACTTCTTCCACGTAGGTGGTCACGGCAAAGGCAACGTCCTTTTGGCGGGCGGCATTGTTGGTGGTGGAGCCGCACTCCAGATCCACGGTGCCATTGGTCACCAGGGGAATACGGTTTTGCGAAGTCACAGGCTGGTACTTCACGTCCAGCTTGGGCAGGCCCAGTTGCTTCTGGATGTCGGCCAGGACGATTTCGCCCATTTCGGTGTGGAAGCCCACAAACTTGCCGTTACCCAGGGTGTAGGAAAGACCGGAAGATTCGCGAACACCCAGCGTCACGCTACCCGAGGCCTTGATCTTGGCCAGGGTGTCGGTGGCTTGAGCGAAAGCGCTACCTGCAGCCAGGGCGGTCACGGCAACCGCGAGCAAATGCTTCTTCATTGGTATCTCCTTGTGTGTGAAGCTAAAAACGGGGGGATTCTAGAGATTCGCCCACGCCGACAGTGCCGGCAGGTCGCATTCTCCAAAAACAGAAACCTCGACCGGGATATTAGTCAGAACGGAACCTGGTCGGTGGGGTATTTCCAGAAGTCGCGCAACAAGTAGCTGACCGGCAGGTTCAGCACCGTGTTGTTGGGTGGGATGGGTTTGTTAAACCACTTGTCATAAATGGGGTAGATGTCCCGGCTGGTGATCAGGCGGCGCATCTCTTCATCAATCAGCTTTTTGAACTCGGGGTCGTTCTTGGGCAGCATGATGGCCAGTGGCTCGGTGGTCATGAAGCGGCCCACCACCTTGAGCGCCTTGGGGTCAGGCCGCCCGGCGGCCAGGCCATACAACAGCACGTCGTCCATCACAAAAGCATCGGCCTCGCCCTTCTCGACCATCTCGACCGCCTTGGCGTGGTCCGGAGCCTCAACAATGGTGATCCCCATCAGGCGCTCGCGGTTGGCCTGATCGGCGGCCTTGAGCGGTGTTGTGCCCTTAGTGGACACCAGCTTCTTGCCATTGAGGTCTTCCACACGGTCGATGGGGCTGGAGGTCTTCACCAGCAGCCGCGCACCAGTGATGAAATGGGGAATGGTGAACGCAACCTTCTGGCGCCGCTCGGCGTTGTTGGTGGTAGAGCCACACTCCATGTCGGCTTTGCCCTGCTCGATCATGGCGATACGGTTGGCCGGCGTGACCGCTACAAGCTCGACCTCCATGTCCTTCTTGCCGGTTTTCTTGCGCACCACCTCGGCCAGGCGCAGGCACAGATCCATGGCATAACCCACCGGCTTGCCGGACTGGGTGTCGATGTACGAAAAGGGCACCGACGATTCACGGTACGCAATCACCAGCTTGCCGCCGGCACTGATGCGCTCCAGCACCGAGGCCTGCGCAGAGGCCGCTAAAGCGCAGCTTGCAGCGGCAAGGCCCCAGGCAATTCCCCAATGCTGAACTTTCATACGGCGTCTCGGTGAGTGGATGGATCGGATTCGCAATGTTCGTGCCACCGTGGGGACTAAGAATCTGCTCTTAGACGGCACACGCTGCGGCAGCCGACCCAGCGATGGCGCCGACTGTACGTGTCGTTACCGTGAAATTCCAATGCCGTTTGCGCGCGCAACTATGCAAAGTGTTTATATCCGTATTTACCCTTAGCATGACCCGGCCTGCGCTTGAAGGTACATCCACAGCGCCTGTGCCGTGCCTTTGGGAGCCTCTTTGCCCGCTGGTTTCTCACGGTAGGCGCGCACATCCATGGTCATCTGCAGGCCTTCGCTATCGACCGGTGCTGCACTGACCAGGCGGCGCGAACGCAATTCTTTCTTCACGGCGCTGTGCGGCAGAAAGGCCACGCCATGGCCTTCGAGCGCCATGGCCTTGAGCCCCTCGGCCATGTCGGTTTCGTACACGCGCTCCAGATGGATGGGCGTGCCGGATTCCTTCAGGATCAGTTCGGTCACGCGCCCCAGATAGGCGCCCGGGGCGTAGCCCAGGTAGGGCAGTGGTTGCCCGGCCCGGCCCGGCAGGCGGTGCACGGGTTGTCCGTCTGCGTCGGCCTTGCTGTAGGGGGAGATCACTTCCTGCCCCAGGCTCACCATCTCGTAACGGTCGGCATCCAGCTGGAAGGGCTGCGAGGGGTGGTGGTAGGCAATCAGCAGATCGCACCCGCCCTCCACCAGGCGCATCACGGCGTCGTGCACGTTCAACGCAATCAGCCGGCTTTTGAACGGCCCAAACTTGTCGTGCAAGCTCGACACCCAGGCCGGGAAAAACGTGAACGCCAGCGTGTGCGGCACGGCGAACTCAATCATGTCCTTGCCCGCGCTGGTGTGCGCCCGCAGCATGGCGCGCGTGTTCTGCAGCGCCTGCAGCACTTCCAGAGACTGGTCGTACAGGGTCTTGCCAGCCGGGGTGAGTCGGGTGGGGTAAGAGCTGCGGTCCACCAGATCGGTGCCAGCCCAGGCTTCCAGCGCCTGGATACGCCGCGAGAACGCGGGCTGCGTCACATGCCGCAGCTGCGCTGACCGGCTGAAGCTGCGGGTTTCCGCAAGACTGACGAAATCTTCAAGCCACTTGGTTTCCATCGAAGCATTATCCGCGCGGGCGCTGCAGCGTGCTGGCACCGGGCATCAGGGTTTCCACAGGCCCGCGCGCCTGCGGCCCTCGGCTCCATGCGCGCCCCACGACTGCGTGGAGCCCCGCACCAATGCTGTGCATGCATAGCGAGCGACGCATAATACCCAGCGCGTCTACCCCGCTTCTCCCTCGGTCAACGCCCCAGGTGCACAACGCCGCCGGGCAGCAAGATCGGCATTTGCCCCGTGTTCTTCTGACTCCCCGCGTTCATGTCCACCTCCACTCCCGATGGGCAGCCCCCTGCGCCCATAGTGCCTGCAGCGCCCGCTGCCGCTGACGAACCCCGCTCCCTGCGCCTGGAAGACTGGCTCATCGTCCTGACCATGGCCGCCCTAGCGCTCATCACCTTTGTGAACGTGGTGTTGCGCTATTTCACCGATGCGTCCTTCGCCTGGACCGAAGAAATATCGGTGTTCCTGATGATCGTGCTGGCCATGGTCGGGGGCTCTGCCGCCGTGGCGCGCCAGTTGCACATCCGCATCGAGTTCTTTGCCGATGGCGGCTCCGAACACCGGCGTCAGGTGCTGGCGCAGTTTGGTGCTCTCATGGTGGCGCTGTTGTTTGGGCTGATCACGGTGCTGAGCATCCGCGTGGTGTGGGACGACTATCGGTTTGAAGAGACCTCGCCCGGCATCGGTGTGCCGCAGTGGTGGTACACCGTCTGGCTGCCTGTGCTGTGCGCGCTGACCACAGCCCGGGCACTGCAACTGTTTGCCCGCCTGCGGCGTGCATCGGCCGCATCGACCGCACCGAAGGCCCGCCCGTGATCGCTACCCTGCTGTTTGTCGCCTTCCTGGGCATGATGTTTCTGGGCGTTCCGATTGGTGCGGCGCTGGGTCTGGCGGGCGCCACGGCCATTGCCGTGGCCAATGCCGATACCCCCTGGTTCGGCCTGCTGGCCGTGCCGCAGAACTTTTACGCAGGCCTGGGCAAATACCCGCTGCTGGCCATCCCGATGTTTGTGCTGGTGGGCTCGATCTTCGACCGCTCAGGCGTGGCGCTGCGGCTGGTGAACTTTGCGGTGTCCATCGTGGGCCGAGGGCCCGGCATGCTACCGCTGGTGGCGATTTCCGTGGCCATGTTCCTGGGCGGCATCTCCGGCTCGGGCCCCGCTACCGCAGCGGCGGTGGGTGGCGTCATGATCGCCGCCATGGCGCGCGCCGGGTATCCCGCCGCCTACTCGGCGAGTGTGGTGGCGGGCGCAGCAGCCACCGACATCCTCATCCCGCCCTCGGTGGCGTTCATCGTGTATTCGGTGCTGGTGCCGGGCGCCTCGGTGCCCGCCTTGTTTGCCGCGGGCATGTTCCCAGGCATCCTGGCGGGCATTGCGCTGATCGTGCCCGCCGTGTGGCTGGCACGGCGCCACAAGATGGGTGGCGCTGAAGCCGACATGCCCCGCCCGCCGTTCTGGCGCAGCCTGCGCGAGGCGGCGTGGGGGCTGGCCGCGCCGGTGGTGATTCTGGGCGGCATGCGCGCCGGCTGGTTCACTCCCACCGAGGCTGCCGTGGTGGCCGTGTTCTACGGCCTGTTTGTGGGCATGTGCATTCACCGCACGATCCGTGTGCGCGACCTGTTCACCATCCTGCGCGAAGCCGGTGAACTGTCGGCCGTGATCCTCGTGGTGGTATCGCTGGCTGGCATCTTTGCGTTCTCGCTGTCCACCCTGGGAGTGATCGACCCCATCACCCGCACCATCGTGCAGTCGGGGCTGAGCGAGCAAGGTGTGCTCGGCGCGCTGATCGTCATGCTGCTGATCGCAGGCATGTTCCTCGACGGCATCTCCATCTTCCTGATCTTTGTGCCCCTGCTCATGCCCATCATGCAGCACTACCAGTGGGACGTGGTGTGGTTCGGCGTGGTGCTGACCCTCACGGTGGCCATCGGCCAGTTCACCCCGCCCATGGCCGTGAACCTGATGGTGTCCAGCAAGATTGCCGGTGTACGCATGGAGCAGACCACCCGCTGGGTCGTCTGGCTGGTGCTGGCCATGACGCTGGCGATGCTGCTGGTCGTCGTGTTTCCGCAGATTGCGCTCTGGCTGCCCCAACGGCTGGGCTACTGATTTTTCCTCACCCATTCACCATCCAACAAGGAGACAACCGATGAAACTGCGCACCTTCCTCACCTCTGCCGTGGCCGCTGCAGCCGCCCTGGCCTTCACCGCACCTGCCGCCATCGCACAAACTGCGTACAAGAGCGAATACCGCATGTCGCTGGTGCTGGGCCCCGCGTTCCCCTGGGGCAAGGGCGGCGAGCTGTGGGCCAACAAGGTCCGCGAGCGCACCAATGGCCGCATCAACATCAAGCTCTACCCCGGCGTGTCGCTGATCCAGGGCGACCAGACGCGTGAATTCAGCGCGCTGCGCCAGGGCGTGATCGACATGGCCGTGGGCTCCACCATCAACTGGTCGCCCCAGGTCAAGCAACTCAACCTGTTCTCGCTGCCCTTCCTGTTCCCCGACTACGCAGCCGTGGACGCTGTGACGCAGGGCGACGTGGGCAAGAGCATCTTCGCCACGTTGGACAGGGCCGGTGTGATGCCACTGGCCTGGGGCGAAAACGGCTACCGCGAAATCTCCAACTCCAAGAAGGCCATTAAGAGCCCTGAAGACCTCAAAGGCCTGAAGATCCGCGTGGTGGGCTCGCCGCTGTTCCTCGACACCTTCACCGCCCTGGGCGCCAACCCCACGCAGATGAGCTGGGCCGACGCACAGCCCGCTTTTGCCAGCGGCGCGGTGGACGGACAGGAAAACCCGTTGTCCATCTTCACCGCCGCCAAGCTGCACAGCGTGGCGCAAAAGCACATCACGCTGTGGGGCTACGTGAACGATCCGCTGATCTTTGTGGTGAACAAGGAGATCTGGAACAGCTGGACCCCAGCCGACCGCGAGATCGTCAAGCAAGCCGCCATCGACGCGGGCAAGGAAGAAATCGCCCTGGCCCGCAAGGGCGTGGTCGAAGCCGACAAACCTCTGCTCAAAGACATCGCCGCACTGGGCGTGACGGTGACCCAGCTGAGCCCCGCCGAACGCGCCGCCTTTGTGAAGGCCACACGCCCGGTATATGACAAGTGGAAGGGCCAGATTGGTGCCGATCTGGTGACCTCGGCCGAGAAGGCGATTGCGGCCCGCAAGCAATAAGCCAGACGCTGGTTCACCAAAGCCCCCAACAAAAGCCCCGCTCGCGGGGCTTTTTGCTGTCGCAGGATCGTTGCAGGGCGGGAACCGGTCGCTTCACTATTGATAGCTGCCAACGCTTACCAGTAAAGCGCCAGAGGCACTTTTCATCTAAATTTCACGACCATCCACGGCTGCACCACCAACGCACGGCGCCGGGTGTTTGACGGCGTTCTTGCGCAGCTTGTTCTCCACCGCCTGCACCAGGTCCACACCCGCGTGGTCTGCCAGCTGCAGCAGGTACAGGAGCACATCGGCAACCTCATCGGCAATGGGCTCCGTGAGCGCCGGGTCATCACGTACCGCCAGCGACTGCCCGGGGGTCATCCACTGAAAGATCTCGGTCAGTTCAGCCGCTTCCACCATCAGGGCCATCGCCAGGTTCTTGGGGGTGTGAAACGGCTGCCACTGCCGCTCGGCTGCAAAGGCGCGCAGCCGCGCCTGCAAGGCATCGACATCCAGGGACATTGCCACAACTCCTTATTTGATAGCTGCTTGCGCTTATCCATAAAGCGCTAGAGCCATTTTTCATTCAAATTTCAGAGCGGGGACACCGGCGCCTCGCCTGCCAGATGGCGGCGGGCGTTTTCCATGAAACGGTCCACCGAAGCCTGCACCGCCTCGGGCGACCAGCCCGCCACATGGGGTGTCAGCACCACGTTGTCCAGGTCCAGCAGTTCAGCCGGGGGCGCGGGCTCGCTCTCGTACACATCCAGGCCTGCTGCCGCAATGCGGCCTTCGCGCAGCGCGGCGGCCAGGGCGGCGGTGTCGATCACGCTGCCGCGCGCGATGTTGACCACCACGCCGCGCGCGCCGAGGGCATTCAGCACGTCTGCGTTGACCAGGTGCTTGGTGCCCGCGCCACCGGGCGTGGCGACCACGAGGAAGTCCGACCATTCGGCCAGCGCCTTTACATCGCCAAAGTAGCGGTACGGCACATCGGTGCGCGCGCTGCGGTTGTGGTAGCCCACCTCGATCTCGAAGCCCAGCGCGCGCTGTGCGATCTTCTTGCCAATGGTGCCCAGGCCGATGATGCCCAGGCGCTTGTGCGACACGTTGGGCGGCAGCGGCAGGGCCGTGCGCCAGATGCCTGCGCGCGTGGCCTTGTCCAGCGGCAGGATGCGGCGCTGCGCGGCAATCAGCAGGCCCCAGGTGTGGTCGGCCACGCAGTCGTCATTGGTGCCCGCGCCCGTGGCCACCACAACGCCCCGCGCCTTGGCGTGGGCCACGGCGATGTTCTCGTAGCCTGCGCCCAGCGCGCAAATCAGCGTGAGCGCAGGCAATGCATCGATCTGCGCGGCTGAGAGGCCCGTGGCGCCGATGGTCAGGACCACGGTGATGCGCGCGCCATGCTCGGCAATGGCGGCTGCGGCCTGCGCAGCGTCGGGCGCGTAGACCAGCTCGAACGACTGCGCCATCTGGGCGCGATGTTCTTCGGACAGGAACATGAGGGCAAGCAGTACAGGCTTCATGGGATAGTGCAATCTCGAAAAAAGAAAATGGGACGCTACGCTTTGCATCGTGCGCTTCGCGCAGAGCGTACAAAACCGGCGCGGCCCAGGCGCGGGACGCCTAGCAAGGGCCGCCCCGCAGCGATGGCGTCGTCCCCCTCAGGGGGAAGGCGCCGCAGGCGACTCAGGGGGGCCTCCTGCTGGAGAGACCACATGCTCGCGTAACGGCCACCCAGGGCCAGCAGCTGCGCGTGCGTGCCGCGCTCGATGATGCGGCCCGCGTCCATGACCAGGATCTCGTGGGCGTCCACCACGGTGGAGAGGCGGTGCGCAATCACCAACGTGGTTTTGTTCTGCGCCACACCCTGCAGCTCGGCCTGGATGGCGCGTTCGTTGGCGGAGTCCAGCGCGCTGGTGGCCTCGTCAAAGATCAGGATCGGCGGGTTCTTGAGCAGGGTGCGCGCAATGGCCACGCGCTGCTTTTCACCGCCCGAGAGCTTGAGCCCGCGCTCGCCCACCATGGTGGCGTAGCCCTTGGGCGTGCTGGCAATGAAGTCGTGGATGCGTGCGGCACGGGCGGCGGCTTCGATCTCATCCTGGCTGGCACCGGTGCGGCCATAGGCGATGTTGTAGGCCACCGTGTCGTTGAACAGCACCGTGTCCTGCGGGACGATGCCAATCGCCTGGCGCACGCTCGCCTGCATCACGCTGCGGATCTCCTGCCCCGCAATGGTGATGCGCCCCTGCTGGATGTCGTAGAAGCGAAACAGCAGCCGGGCCAGTGTGGACTTGCCCGAACCCGAAGGCCCCACCACCGCCACCGTCTTGCCCGCCGGTATCTCGAAGCTGATGCCCTGCAGGATGGGTCGGCCGCTGCTGAGGTCGCTGCCTTGGCGCACATCGTAGGAAAAGTGCACGTTCTCAAAGCGCACGGAGGGCTGGCTCAGCCCCGCCAGCGGCTGGGCGCCGGGTGCGTCGGCCACTTCGCGCTCTTTGTCCATGAGCGTGAACATCTTGTCCAGGTCGGTGAGGCTCTGCTTGATCTCGCGGTAGATCACGCCCAGAAAGTTGAGCGGGATGTACAGCTGGATCATGAAGGCGTTGACCATGACGAGGTCGCCCAGCGTCATGCGGCCATCGACCACGCCCTGTGTGGCGCGCCACAGCATGGCCACCAAGCCCACGGCAATGATGAGCTGCTGGCCAGTGTTGAGCATCGACAGCGTGGTCTGGCTTTTAAGGCGGGCCAGGCGCAACCGCTCCAGGCTTTCGTCGTAACGGCGGGCCTCGAAGCCTTCGTTGTTGAAGTACTTGACCGTCTCGTAGTTGAGCAGCGAATCCACGGCCTTGGAGTGTGCTGCCGAGTCGAACTCGTTGGCCTCGCGGCGGAACTTGGTGCGCCACTCGGTCACCAGCACGGTGTAGGCGATGTACAGCACCAGCGCGGCCAGCGTGATCCAGGCAAACCAGGCATCGAACTTGACGGCCAGCACACTCAACACCAGGATCACCTCGATCAAGGTGGCAAACACGTTGAACAGCGAAAACGAGATCAGTGACTCGATGCCGCGCACACCGCGTTCGATGTCGCGCGTCATGCCGCCGGTCTGGCGCTCCAGGTGAAAGCGCAGGCTCAGCGCGTGCAGGTGCTCGAACGTCTGCAGCGCAATGGAGCGCGCTGCACCCTGCGTAGCCTTGGCAAACACCAGCTCGCGCAGCTCGGTGAACAACGAGGTGGACAGGCGCAGCGCCCCGTACGCCACCAGCAAGCCCACCGGCACCACCAGCAGCGCGGCGGGGTCACTAGGCTTGAACGCCATCGCGTCCACCAGTGTCTTGAGCAGCAGCGGCACGCTGACGTTGGCCAGCTTGGCGCCCACCATGAACACAATGGCCGCCACCACGCGCCACTTGTATTGCCACAGGTAAGGGAGGAGCCGCCTCAGCGTGACCCAGTCGGACTTGGGGGGCGCGGGCGTGCCAGGGGTGGGGGGGGCGGTTTCGCCAAGGTGGCGCATGGGGGACAATTCCGGTTGTTGTTTTTACCGACCCGGCTGATGCCAAGGTGGTTTTTTTGCGGGCCAGCCGCCTTGCAAAACCCCAGGTTCCGACAAGGATTGGCTCAGCCCCAACCGAGATTGTGCCCATGTCTGCCGTTTTCAGCCCACCACCCGCCGCATTGCCCACCGACAAGGAACTGGTGCTCAAGGTCATACCCATGCCCGCCGACACCAATGGCAATGGCGACATTTTTGGCGGCTGGGTGATGGCGCAGGTGGACTTGGCGGGCTCTGTGCTGCCCGCGCGCTACATCCAGGGGCGCATGGCCACGGTGGCCGTCAACGAATTCATCTTCAAGCAGCCGGTGCGCGTGGGCGACATCCTGTCGTTCTTCTCGTCCATCACGCGGGTGGGCAACACCTCGGTCACCGTGGAGGTGGAGGTGTATGCCGAACGGTTTACCGACCAGGGCCGGTATGTGAAGGTGACGGAGGCGCGCCTGACCTATGTGGCCATCGACGACCAGGGCAGGCCGCGCCCAGTGCCCAAGCACAACGCGCCGGGGTAAAAGCACGGAAGGTCGGCTCGCGCAAACCGCGTTTGGCGGTGCGCGGACGCCTTCATGGCCCGGTCAGGCGGCCAGTGCAGTGGCCGGTTCGGTGCGCAGAGGAGCTGCCGTGCGCTGCAGAGTGCTGCTGGATGACGAGGGCGAGAACCCGGCCTCGATCTCACCCGCCAGCTGACCGCCCTCTTCCACCACCAGTTTGCCGTAGCGGATCTTGCCGTTGACCTTGCCGGTGCTGTAGATCACCAGCTTCTGGCGCACGGTGAGTGTGCCGTTGAACTCGCCATGGATCTCGGCAATGTCGATCTCGGCAGAGCCCTTGAAGGCGCCATGCTCAGCAATCTGGATCACGCGCGAATCCATGGTGGCTTCCACCGTGCCTTCGACCACGAGGGTGTCGCAATCGGTAATTTCCACGCCCTTGAGCTTGATGTTCGGGCCCACCGTGAGCTTGCTGCCCGAGCTGTCGCTGCTGCTGGCGGCCTTGGGGACAGCAGGGCTGGCCACCGGCTGTGCAGCCGCAGCACTACTCGTCGCTGAGCTCCCCAATACGGAGCCTGAAGTAGTGCTGTTGCGGGGTTGGAACGACTCGGGTTCACGCTTGCCAAAGAAGGGGTTTTGCACGGCCATCAGATCTCCTTGAAAAGAGAGTCATCGTAGGTATCGCGCCCCGTGAAAGATGCCCTGGTTACGCAAGAACGGTAACCAAACGGTTCTCTCGTAGCATGCGCTTGCAAGGCTTGCGGGATCACACATCCGGCGCATGGCAACGCCCCATGGCGAGGCGGCTCAGCAGCGCGCCCCAATCAGGAGACGATGTAAGCCGCAGCTCCGGCCGACATGATCTGCCCATCCGGCCCCAGAAACTCCATGCGCGTGGTTGCGACACGCGAACCCAGGCGCAGCACCTGTGCGCGCAATTCGAAGTGGCTGCCAATGCCGGGGCGCAGGTAGTCGATGCGCAGATCGATGGTGCCCAGCTTGGCAAAGCGGTGCAGGCGCTGCTCGGGGGCTTCATCCAGGTGTTTGGCGCCAATCGCGGCCATCACCGCCAGCCCGCCCATGGCATCGAGCCCCGCGCTGATCACGCCGCCATGGATGCGGTTGTAGGCATAGTGGCCCACCAGGTCCGGTTTCATGTCGATGCGGCCCACCACACCATCAGGAGCCAGTGACGTGATCTTCAGGCCCAGCACCTGGTTGAACACGATTTTTTCTTCAAAGATGGATTTGAGCCCGGCAATGAACTCGGGCTCAAAGGCTTGCGGGGCTGGGGTGGCGGTGGATTTGCTCATGGGTCTCCTGGGGGTCACTGCTGGACGGTGCGTGCAATCGAAACCATCCAGATGCTCCTGATTTTGTAGCTTCTCACGCTTAATAGATAAGCGCCAGAGGCTATTTTTACTTAAAACTGGCCGTGGCGTACTTGCCCTGCGGCATACCGCAAGGCGCCGCGCAGTGCTTCGGCCAGCATTCGCGGCCGCCCGCCTATTCCTGCAGCAAGGCTCGCCGTAACGGCAGCCCTTCGGCGGCGAGCGCGCTGATGCGGGCTGTGCTGGCATCCACCGCGTTGCGCACATCGGGCCTGCACCTTGTCACCAGCGTGACACCACCTTGCACTTCAACCTCTGCGGATATGTGGCTCTCCTGTGGCCAGGTGTCAGAACCTGTTCACCCACCCGACGTTACTCCTATTGCGCAGGGTGCAGCACTGCGTCAATATCCGCCGCTACCCCGGGATCCTCTGCACGAATCCCGCCGCCAAAGTGGGCGCTGCGGATCGGGATGGGCTGCCAGGCGCAAAACGCAGCAATAGCCATCGCTATTGCGAGGTTTTGCAACGCCGCAGACCGCCCGAGACCGCAGATGCACACGACGCGGTGATTCGTGCAGAGGATCCCTGGCTGCCCGCCCCATCAGGGTTAGCCCCGAGTGCGGTATGCACAGCGCGCGTGCACCATTATTTATACAAAGCAATCGCTTTGTATAAATATTCTGCAGGACCTGCGCAAGCGACGATGCGGCCATCCCATGCCCACGAGGCATCCACCCCGCATTTACCCGCTTTGCGTATCACTTATTCTGGAGAGCCAGTGTGCAATTTGTGCAACTGTTGATCAGCGGTGTCTCGCAGGGGTGCATCTACGGGCTGATCGCGCTCGGGTTCGTGCTCATCTACAAGGCCACGGAGACCGTGAGTTTTGCGCAGGGCGAACTCATGATGCTCGGCGCCTTCTGCGGCCTGGCGCTGATGACCGTGCTGGGCTTTCCCTTCTGGGTGGCGGTGCTCGCCAGCATCCTGGCCATGGGGCTGTTCGGCACGGTGCTGGAGCGTGCAGTGATCCGCCCCATCCTGGGCCAGCCCGCGTTTTCCATCGTCATGCTCACCATCGGCATCGGCTATGTGCTGCGCGGCCTGGTCACCATGATCCCCAACATCGGCACCGACACGCACACGCTGCCCGTGCCCTACAAGGACCAGTCCCTGCGGCTGGGTGAACTGGTGGTCAGCGCCGAGCAGCTGGTGGTGATCGGCGCCACAGGCGTGCTGTGTGTGCTGCTGTTTGCCATGTTCCGCTACAGCAAGCTCGGCATTGCCATGCAGGCCGCGTCGCAGAACCAGCTCGCGGCCTACTACATGGGCATTCCCGTGCAGCGCCTTAACGGCCTGGCCTGGGGGCTTGCCGCGGCGGTGGCGGCGGTAGCCGGGCTGCTGTTGGCGCCCATCACCTTCGTGCACGCCAACATGGGGCTGATCGGGCTCAAGGCCTTCCCCGCCGCCGTGGTGGGCGGCTTCGGCAGCCTGCCCGGGGCCATCGTGGGCGGGCTGGTGATTGGCATTGTCGAATCGCTCTCGGGCTTCTATCTGCCCGATGGGTTCAAGGACACGGCCGCGTACATCGTGGTGCTGATCATGCTGATGGTCAAACCCAACGGACTGTTCGGCGAGAAGCTGAGAAAGAAAGTCTGACCCATGCGCTTTCTCTTCAAGACCTCGTACGAGCAAGACATCCGTCTGGCCAAACATGGCGGACATGTGTTCTGGTACAGCCTGCTGTGCCTGGCCCTGGTCGCCGCGCCCTGGGTGGCGCCTGAATACTGGTTGGCACAGCTCACCTTTGTGCTCATCTACGCCATCGTGGGCTTGGGGCTGATGCTGCTGGCGGGCTTCACCGGCTTGTTCTCGCTGGGGCATGCAGCGTTTCTGGGCGTGGGGGCATATACGCAGGCGGTGCTCACTGGCATGGGCTGGCCGTTTGCGCTGTCGCTGGCCTGCGCGGCGGGGCTGTCGGCGGCTGTGGGCGTGGTGGTGGGGCTGCCAGCACTCCGCGTCAAAGGCATCTACCTGGGCATGGCCACGCTGTCCTTCGGCTTCATCGTGGAAGAGGTGTTCGCGCGGTGGGAGTCTGTGACCGGCGGCAACTCCGGCAAGCACCTGGTGCCGCCACAAATCGCGGGCTACTCGTTCGAGACCACAGAGTCGTTCTACTTTCTGTGCCTTGTGATTGCGGTGGTCAGCACGCTGGCCATCCTGAACCTGCTGCGCTCACCCACAGGCCGCGCGTTTGTCGCAATCCGTGATTCAGAGATCTCCGCGCAGAGCATGGGCATCCACCTCGCGCGCTACAAGACGCTGTCGTTCTCCATATCGGCTGCACTTGCAGGCATCGGCGGTGCGTTGTACGCGCACAAGCTGCAGTTCATCTCGCCCGACCAGTTCAACATCCTGCAGTCCATCGACCTGCTGCTGATGATCGTGATCGGCGGGCTGGGATCGGTGCATGGAGCGTTCCTGGGGGCCATCTTCCTCATCACCATGCCGCAGATGATTTCGCTCAGCAAGGACTGGCTGCCCGCCGCCATCGGCCAGGCACCGGGCCTGCAGGCGGTGGTCTACGGCGTGGTGCTGATCGCCTTTGTGCTGTTCGAACCCATGGGCCTGTATGGCCGCTGGCTCAAGGTGCGCACCTGGCTGCAGATGTTCCCGTTCTACCGCAAGGGCTTGTTCAAGCGGCAGAAGTCGTTCCAAAAATCAGATCGCTTGAAATGAAGCACCCCCTGAGTCGCTTCGAGCCTTCCCCCTCTCTCGATTCGCTGCGCGATTCGGGAGGGGAACGCCCCCAGAGCGGCGGGGCGGCCCTTGCGCGGGGGCACTGGCCTCGGTCACGCCAGTCGCAAAGGCTGCGGACAGCATTCAGCACACTGGACCAGTGAAATGACCCCAATTGCTGTACCCATGACTGACGAAATCCTGCTCAGCGCCCAGAACCTCAGTGTGCGCTTTGGCGGCGTGCTCGCGGTCAACAACGTGAGCTTTGACGTGCGCCGTGGCGAGGTGTTCACCCTCATCGGCCCCAACGGCGCGGGCAAGACGACGGTGTTCAATCTCATCAGCCGCATCTACACGCCCACCACCGGCACCATCGCCTATGCGGGCCCGGGCGGGGCCCTGCTGCCGCTGACCGACCAGCCGCCGCACAAGGTGGCAGGCCTGGGCATTGCACGCACCTTCCAGAACATCGAACTCTTCGAGCACGCGAGTGTGCTGCACAACCTGTTGATCGGCCGCCACACCCGACAGCACAGCAGCCTGTGGGCCGAGATGTTCTTCACGCGCAAGGTGCGCGAAGGGGAAATTCAGGCCCGGGAGAAGGCCGAGCAGATCATCGACTTTCTCGACCTGCAGCACTACCGCGACACCATGGTCGCCGGCCTGCCCTACGGCGTGCGCAAGGTGGTGGAGCTGGCCCGTGCGCTGTGCACCGAGCCGCAGTTGCTGCTGCTCGACGAGCCCTCGTCGGGCCTGAACGTGGAGGAGACTGACGACATGGCCTTCTGGATCCAGGACATCCAGCACGAGCTGGGCATCACCGTGCTGATGGTGGAGCACGACATGTCGCTGGTCTCCAAGGTGTCCGACCGCGTGCTGGCCATGAACCAGGGCGAGGTGGTGGCGATGGGCACGCCGCGCGAGGTGCAGACGCACCCCGGCGTGGTCGAGGCGTATCTGGGCACCATCGACGATGTGAGCAACCTGCGCCGCCCGGCGGGGTCTCACATGGGGGTTCGGGCATGAGCGCCGTACTTGCCGCCACCAGCACACCAGTTGCTGCAGCCGCTGACCAACCCCTGCTGCGCCTGCAGAACGTGGAAAGTGCCTACGGCCCCATCAAGGCCATCCGCGGCGTGAGCCTGCAGGTGCGGCGCGGCGAGATCGCCGCCGTGCTGGGCAGCAACGGCGCGGGCAAGACCACCATCCTGAAGACCATCAGCGGCATCATCGACCCGCGCAAGGGCTCCATCGAATTCGCGGGCGCCGACATCACTGCCAACGACCCGGCAGCGATCGTGCGCCGGGGTCTCATGCATGTGCCCGAGGGGCGCGAGGTGTTTGCGCTGCTCTCGGTGCGCGACAACCTGCTCATGGGAGCCTACACGCGCAGCGACACTGATGCCGTCGCCCGCGACATCGAAACGGTGTACGGCTACTTTCCTATCCTCAAGGAACGCGCCGCGCAGGACGCCGGCCTGCTATCAGGCGGGCAACAACAGATGCTGGCCATCTCGCGTGCGCTCATGGCCAACCCCGAACTCATCCTGCTGGACGAGCCCAGCCTGGGCCTGTCCCCCAAGCTCACCAAGGAGATCTTCGAGATCGTGGTGCGCATCAACCGTGAGCGCGGTACCACCATCTTGCTGGTGGAGCAGAACGCCAACATGGCGCTCAACGCATCGGACTACGGCTATGTGCTGGAAAACGGCCGCATCGTGATGGAAGACAGCTGCGAGCGCCTGCGCGAGAAGGACGACATCAAGGAGTTCTACCTTGGGATGAAAGATGTCGGCGTGCGCGGAGAGCGGCGCTGGAAGAAAAAGAAGACCTGGAGATAAGCGCAAATGTCTAACCTCTGGGACCTCGATCACATCCAGCCCGCAGGCACCGACGTGCTCGCGGGCGACACCATCGCCGCCATGTTCTGGAACGCCGTGGCCGAGCGCGGCCCGCGCGTTTGGATGCGCCAGAAGGAGCTGGGCATCTGGAAGAGCTGGACCTGGGACCAGACGGCAGAGGCAGTGCGGGAGATTGCGGGCGGCCTGATGTCGCTGGGTTTTGCTCCCAGCGAATGCGCGTCCATCCTCTCGAACACCAACATCGAATGGGTGCTGGCCGACTTGGCGGTGCTGAGCTGTGGCGGCGTGGCCAACGGCATCTACCCCACTGATGCGGCGGCGCAGGTGCACTACCTGAGCGAAGACTCTCGCACCACCGTGCTGTTTGTGGAGGACGATGAACAGCTCGACAAGGCCCTGGAAGTGCGCAGCAGCCTGCCCCTGCTGCGCAAGGTGGTGGTGTTCGACATGGAAGGCCTGCGCAGCCTGAACGACCCCGATGTGCTGAGCCTCGCGGACCTGCGCGAGCTGGGCCGTGCGTGGAACGCCCAGAACCCCGACGCGCTGATGCAGCGCGTCAAGGCCTGCCGCCCCGAAGACCTGGCTATTCTGGTCTACACCTCGGGCACCACGGGCAAGCCCAAGGGCGCCATGCACACGCACGCCGCGCTCACCTACACCGTGCGCGGCTACAACACCCTCATTTCGCGCAGCGAGGCCGACGAGACCATGTGTTTTCTGCCGCTGTGCCACATTGCCGAACGCATGGGCGGCGAATACTTTTCGCTCTACACCGGTGCCCGCTTGAACTTTGTGGAGAACCCCGACACCGTGCCCGAAAACGTGCGCGAGATCGCGCCCACGGTGTTCACTGCCGTGCCGCGGGTATGGGAGAAGTTCTATTCGGGCGTGATGATCGCGCTCAAGGAATCCACGCGCATGCAGCAGGCGGCCTATGCCTGGTCGATTGGCGTGGGCACCCGCATCGCAGATCGGGTGCTGGCAGGCCAGCCGGTGGGCGGTTTGCTGAAGGCGCAGTTCATGCTGGCACGCTTTCTGGCGCTCAACAATGTGCGCAAGCTCATCGGCATCCACCGTGCGCGCTTTCTGGTCACAGGCGCAGCGCCCATTTCGCCCGATCTGGTGAAGTGGTACCTGGCGCTGGGCGTGCCCATGCTGGAGGTGTGGGGCATGACCGAGACCTGCGGCGCCTCCACTGGCGTACCCGCCAGCCGCATCAAACCCGGCTCCATCGGCCCGGCGGCCAGCTACAACGAGGTGCGCATCGACCCCGCCACGGGCGAGATCCTGGTGCGTGGCCCCAATGTGTTCAAGGGCTATCTCAACCAGCCCGAGAAAACGGCCGAAACCATCGACCCCGAAGGCTGGCTGCACACGGGCGATGTGGGCCTGATCGACGCCGACGGCTACTTGCGCATCACCGACCGCATGAAGGACATCATCATCACGGCGGGCGGCAAGAACATCACGCCGAGCGAGCTGGAGAACGAACTCAAGTTCAGCCCCTACATCACCGATGCGGTGGTCATTGGCGACAAGCTGCCCTACCTCACGGTGATCATCATGATCGACCAGGAGAACGTGGAGAAGTACGCACAGGACCACGACGTGCCGTTCTCCAACTACGCCAGCCTGACCCGCACGCGCGAGGTGCAGGAGCTGATCCAGGCCGAAATCGACCGCGTCAATGCCAAGTTCGCCCGCGTGGAGCAGATCAAGAAGTTCTTCCTGCTCGACACCCAGCTCACGGCCGAGGATGAAGAGCTGACACCCACCATGAAGCTCAAGCGCAAGCTGGTGCAGCAGAAGTACGCACCGCAGATTGAGGCGATGTACCGGTAGGTGCGCACGTCACGCAACCACAGGCCACGCCCATCAGGATAGGGAAAGTGCTGGTGCCCCACCCCGGGCATCGTTCTATAACGAGCAACCGAGTTCGATCCAACCAAAGGAGACGTGCCATGAAACTTCATCACATTGCCGCGCTGGCCATCGTGGCCATGGCCGGAGGTGCTGCACAGGCGCAGCCCAGCCAGGGCGTGAGCAAGGACACCATCACGCTGGGTTCCATCCAGGATCTGTCCGGCCCGCTGGCGGGCTTTGGCAAGCAGGTGCGGCTGGGCATGATGCTGCGCGTGGACGAGGCCAACGAGCAAGGCGGCGTGAACGGCCGCAAGCTCGACCTGAAGGTGGAAGACTCAGGCTACGACCCCAAGAAAGCCGTGCTGGCCGCGCAAAAGCTCGTGAACCAGGACAAGATCTTCATGATGGTGGCGCACATCGGCACGGCGCAAAACCTGGCCGCCATGCCCGTGCAGTTCAGCAAGAACGTCATCAACTTCTTCCCGGTGACGGCCGCTCGGGAAATGTACGAGCCCTTCCACAAGCTCAAGTATTCGTTTGC
This sequence comes from Acidovorax sp. JMULE5, assembly GCF_013376875.1. Lineage (GTDB taxonomy): Bacteria > Pseudomonadota > Gammaproteobacteria > Burkholderiales > Burkholderiaceae_C > Acidovorax > Acidovorax facilis. The sequence goes on along the minus strand of NZ_CP035951.1, from coordinate 4,532,941 downwards.
CGCTACTTACTACGACCAGATACGCCTGGCAGCCCCCAAGCTCATCAAGGAAAAAGGCGCCAAGAAGATCTGCACCATCTACCAGGACGATGAGTTTGGCCTGGAGGTGATGCGCGGGGGCGAGGCGGCACTCAAGTCCATGGGCATGGACTTCACCGAGAAGACCTCGTACAAGCGCGGCGCCACCGACTTCTCTTCACAGGTCGCCAAGATGAAGTCATCCGAATGCGACTTCGTGATCCTGGGCACCATCATCCGCGAGACCATCGGCACGATTGGCGAGGCGCGCAAGACGGGCTTCAACCCCACCTTCCTGGGCTCCAGCGCCGCCTACACCGACCTCATCCACAAGCTGGGCGGCAAGCCCATGGACGGGCTGTACGCCACCATGACGGTGCAACACCCCTACCTGGATGAAGCCAGCCAGCCCATCCGCTTCTGGGCCAACAAGTACAAGACCAAGTTCAACGAAGACCCCACCGTGTTCTCGGTCTACGGCTACAACGCCATCGACGCCTTCATCAAGGCGGCCCAGAAGGCAGGCCCCAACCTGAGCACCGACAGCTTCATCAAGGCCATGGACACCATGGTGATTCCACCCGACATGTTCGGCAGCGCCGAGGGCACCTTTGGCCCACAAAAGCGCCTGGGCAGCGATCTTTCTCGCCTGTCGCAGATCACCGATGGCAAGTGGAAGGTGGTCTCCGACTACGTCAAGCCATGAGCGCCTGACCAGCCTCCTTCAAGCCGCCTTCGGGCGGCTTTTGCGTTTCAGGGGGTGCATCCGGGCTCAGTCGGTGGCAGAATTTAACCAAGCAGTAACTTTGCATAAATAACCTGGTTGCCCCACCATGATCGAACGCACCCTCTTCCAGCCCGACCACCAGGCCTTTGCCGACAGCTTTCGCCGCTTCATCGACAAGGAAGTGACGCCCCACCACGCCGCCTGGGAAGACCAGGGCTATGTGGCGCGCGAGGTGTGGAGCCAGGCGGGCGCCAACGGTTTTCTGTGCATGAGCCTGCCCGAGGAATACGGTGGCGCCGGGGCCGACAAGCTGTATTCGGTGGCGCAGATGGAAGAGCTGGCGCGTGCAGGCACCACTGGTATCGGCTTTGGTCTGCACAGCGAGATCGTGGCGCCGTACGTCCTTCACTACGGCACTGAAGCCCAGAAACAGAAGTACCTGCCGCAGATGGCCAGCGGCGCCGTGGTGGGTGCCATCGCCATGAGCGAGCCGGCTGCGGGCAGCGACCTGCAAGGCATCAAGACCACGGCCATCAAAAGTGCGGACGGATCACACTATGTGCTGAACGGCAGCAAAACCTTCATCACCAACGGCTGGCATGCCGACCTGGTGATCGTGGTCGCCAAGACCGACCCGGCGGCCGGGGCCAAGGGCACCAGCCTGTTGCTGGTGGAGCGCGGCATGCCCGGTTTTGAAAAAGGCCAGCGCCTCAAGAAGATGGGCATGAAGGCGCAGGACACGTCCGAGCTGTTCTTCAACGACGTGCAGGTGCCGGTGGACAACCTGCTGGGCGGCCCCGCCATGGAAGGGCGTGGCTTCATCTGCCTGATGGAGCAGCTGCCCTGGGAGCGCCTGCAGATCGCCATCACCGCCGTGGCCGCCGCCCAGGCCGCCATTGACTGGACGCTGGACTACGTCAAGCAGCGCAAGGTCTTTGGCCAGAGCGTGGCGTCATTTCAGAACACCCGCCACACCCTGGCCGAGCTGCAAACGCAGGTGCAGGTGGCCCGCGTGTTCGTGGACAAATGCTGTGAGCTGATCGTGCGCGATCAGCTCGACACCGAAACCGCCAGCATGGCCAAGTACTGGACGACCGACCTGCAGTGCAAGGTGATGGACGAATGCGTGCAGCTGTTTGGCGGCTATGGCTACATGTGGGAATACCCCATCACCCGCGCCTATGCCGACGCACGCGTGCAGCGCATTTATGGCGGCACCAACGAGATCATGAAAGAAGTGATTGCGCGGGCCATGGGCCTGGGCAAATAACGGAATGCACCGCACCGTGAATAACGCAGTGCACGATGCCCTGCACAACGCCCTTCACAACGTACCAGTGGGCGCCGAATGCCGCTACAGATACCAGGCGGCGCGGGCCTCTTCGGGGCTGAGCGGCGCACCGGGGCGGCGGTCGGTGACATTCAGCCAGGAGCGCACACCCTGGCTACCACTCAGCGCGCGCATCAGCAGCAAGCCTGCGCCAATGCCGCGAATGGCCGCCGAGCTGCGGCTGGGCGCCATGAAGGCCGCCACCGCCAGCGCACTGGATGCAGCCAGCACGACATGGTGCTCCAGCGCAAACCCTTCGCGCGTGTCGTCGTATTCGATGGCGCTGCGCGCGATGCGCTGCAATGCAGGGGATGTATTTCGTTCCATAACCAGAAATGTAGACAGCAACTGCCGAAAGATAGTGCAAAAACCACTGCACCCGCGTCAGAAAGCACCTTGTAGTGGCGTGAGCCAGCCCAGCTGCTTTACCGCCGCTCTGCTTGAAGTTTAGAGAAACCACCGGAGACCATTCATGACCGAAGCCTATGTATTCGATGCGCTGCGCACCCCGCGCGGCAAGGGCAAGAAGGACGGCACCCTGCACGAGGTCAAGCCCATCGACCTGCTGGTGGGCCTGCTGACCGAGCTACAAGCGCGCCACCGCTTTGACACGGCGGCGGTGGACGACGTGGTCATGGGCATCGTCTCGCCCGTGGGCGAACAGGGCTCGGTGCTGCCCAAGGTCGCGGCGCTCAAGGCCGGGTGGGACTTTCGCTGCGCGGGTGTGCAGGTCAACCGCTTCTGCGCATCGGGCCTGGAAGCCGTGAACCTGGCCGCGCAGAAGGTGCGCAGCGGCTGGGAAGACCTGGTGGTGGCGGGCGGCGTGGAGAGCATGAGCCGCGTGCCCATCGGCTCCGACGGCGGCGCCTGGGCGCAAGACCCCGCCACCAACTCCGCCACGCTGTTCGTCCCCCAGGGCATCGGCGCAGACCTCATCGCCACGCTGGACGGCTACACCCGCGCCGATGTGGACGCCTTCGCGCTCGAATCGCAGCGCCGCGCCACCGCTGCGCGCGCGGCGGGCTACTTCAAGAATTCGGTCGTGCCCGTGCGCGACTTCATCGGTCAGACCATCCTGGCGGAAGACGAATTCATCAAGCCCAAGACTACACTTGAAGGCCTGGGCGCGCTCAAGGCCTCGTTCGAGCAACTGGGCAGCATGGGCTTTGACGCCGTGGCGCTGCAGCGCTACCCGCAGGTGGAGCGCATCCACCACGTGCACCACGCGGGCAACTCGTCGGGCATCGTGGACGGCGCCGCCGCCGTGCTGATTGGCAACGAAGCCGCCGCCAAGGCCCACGGCCTCACGCCGCGCGCGCGCATTGTGGCCACGGCGCTCAGCGGGGCCGACCCCACCATCATGCTCACCGGCCCCGTGCCCGCTGCCAAGAAGGCGCTGGCCCGCGCGGGCATGACCATCGACCAGATCGACCTGTTCGAAGTGAACGAGGCCTTTGCCGCCGTGCCCATGCGCTTCATGCGCGAGCTGGGCGTGCCGCACGACAAGGTCAATGTGAACGGCGGCGCCATCGCCATGGGCCACCCGCTGGGCGCTACGGGCGCCATGATCCTCGGCACCCTGATTGACGAGCTGCACCGCCGGGGCCAGCGCTATGGCCTGGCCACGCTGTGCGTGGGCGGCGGCATGGGCATTGCCACCATCGTCGAGCGAATCTGATTGACTGGGAAGGAGACAACAACATGCAAACCATCCGCTACGAACTCATCCCCGCCCAGGGCACCGAAGACCAGGTCGCCGTCATCACGTTTGACGAAACCAATTCCCCCGTCAACACCATGTGCCGCCAGTGGCAGCAAGAGCTGGGCGAGGTCACGGCCCAGGTGCTGGGCGACCGCGAACGCCTGGGCGCTGCCCTCAAGGGCATCGTGCTTGCATCGGCCAAGACCAGCTTCTTTGCCGGCGCCGACCTCAAGGCCACCATGCGCCTCACACCCGCCGATGCGCCCAACGCGTTTGGCGAAATCGAGCGCATGAAGAAGCACTTCCGCACGCTCGAAACGCTGGGTATCCCCGTGGTGGCCTGCCTCAATGGCGCAGCGCTGGGCGGTGGGTGGGAGGTGGCGCTGGTCGCCCACTACCGCATCGCCGTGGCCGACCCCAAGATCCAGTTCGGCCTGCCCGAAGTCACGCTGGGCCTGATGCCCGGCGCCACCGGCGTGACCAAGATGACGCGCCTGCTGGGGCTGATGGGCGCGCAGCCCTACATCCTGGAAGGCAAGCTCTTCAACCCCGCCGAGGCGCTGGAGCTGCAACTGGTGCACGAGCTGGTGGCCACGCGCGATCAGCTGCTGCCCGCCGCGCTGGCCCACATCGCCACCCACCCGCACGCCGTGCAACCGTGGGACGACAAGACCTACAAGATGCCCGGCGGCACGCCCGCCAACCCCAAGATTGCAGGCGCGCTGACGGTAGCGCCCGCCATGCTCAAGAAGACCACGCGCGGCCGCTACCCCGCGCCCGAGGCCGCGCTGGCGGCCATGGTCGAAGGCGCGATGGTGGACTACGACACCGCCCTGCGCATCGAAAGCCGCTACCTCGCCCGCCTGATGACCGGCCCCGTGGCGCGCAACATGATCAACACGTTCTTCTTCGACATGAACGCGATCAAGAGCGGCAAGTCGCGCCCCGGCACGGCCCCACGCTACAAGCCGCAAAAGGTCGGCATCCTGGGCGCAGGCATGATGGGCGCGGGCATCGCCTGGGCCCAGGCCAGCCGGGGCATCGCCACCGTGCTCAAGGACGTGAGCGCGGAGAAGGCCGAGGCCGGCAAGGCCTACAGCGCCAAGCTCGCGCAAGCTCGCGTGGACAAGGGCCGCATGACGGCCGAGGCGCAGCAAGCGCTGCTGGCGCGCATCACGCCCACCGCCAGCGCGGCCGACCTGGCGGGCTGCGACCTCATCATCGAAGCCGTGTTTGAAAGCCGCGACCTCAAGGCCAAGGTGACGCAAGAGGCCGAGCCGCAATTGGCCCAAACACCTGAGTTCAGTGGCTTCTTTGCCAGCAACACCTCCACCCTGCCCATCAGCGGCCTGGCCAAGGCCAGCAGCCGGCCCGAGAAGTTTGTCGGCATCCACTTCTTCAGCCCCGTGGACAAGATGAAGCTGGTGGAGATCATTCGCGGCAAACAGACGGATGACGAAACCGTGGCCCGCGCCTTCGACTACGTGCAAGCCCTGGGCAAAGTGCCCATCGTGGTCAACGACTCACGCGGCTTCTACACCAGCCGCACCTTCGGCACCTTTGTGATGGAAGGCGCCGCCATGCTGGGCGAAGGCATCCCCGCCGCCGCGATTGAAAACGCCGCCATGCAGGCCGGCCTGCCCGTGGGCCCGCTGGCCGTGCTGGACGAAACCGCGCTGACCCTGAGCGTGCACGTGCTGGACCAGACCCGCGCCGACTACGCGGCCGAAGGCAAGACCTACACCGCCACGCCCGGCGAGCTGCTGGTGGAGCGCATGGTCAAGGAACTGAAGCGCCCCGGTCGCGCGGGTGGCGGCGGCTTTTACGACTACCCCGCAGGCGCCAGGAAGCACCTATGGCCGGAGCTGAAACCTCTTTTCGAAAAGCCCGGCGTGGAGTGGAGCGTGCAGGAGATCCAGGACCGCCTGCTCTACCGCCAGGCCATTGAGACTGCGCGCTGCCTGGCCGAGGGCGTGCTGACCAGCGTGCATGACGCGAACATTGGGTCGATCTTTGGGATCGGTTTTCCGGCGTGGACGGGGGGAGCGATGCAGTTCGTTTACGGGACGGGGGTAGAAAGGTTCCTGAAGCGGGCGGATGAACTGGCGGCGACTTACGGGGCGGGGTTCGCTCTGGAAGCAAAAGCCCGAGATGCCATTCGAGATTTTCAGCCCACCTATTGACTGACCGTGTTTCAGTCAAACCGGATAGCTGAAGGAACTCGCTTCTGGCACACCTAGCCCATCACCGATCAGTTGCTATATCCGCTGGTTCGGTGTTATGGAGAACACCAACCACAGCTCTGCGCTGCGCAGTGCGGGAAGCGCCACGTCTTTCAGAGAGAAGCGTCCGTCGCTATGGAGCTTACCGCGCCACCATCCGCAATCCCAGCGCAATAAACACCGTGCCAGCCAGCCGGTCCAGCCATACACCCACCCGCGGCTTGCGGTGGATCCACCCACCGACCCTGCCTGAGAAGTAGCCCAGCAACCCGAAAAGCACCGCCGCCTGGGCAGTGAACAGCAGCCCCAGCAAGCCCCCAGTTGCATCTCCATGCTGCCGTGCGCTGCATCCACGAACTGCGGCAGAAACGACAGGAAGAACAGCACGACCTTGGGGTTGATGGCGTTGGCCATCAGCCCCTTGGAGAAGGTGCGGCCGAGCGATTCAGCAGTGAGTTGGCTGCTGGAGTTGCTATGGGCGCCTTCGATGCGCACAGCGCCTGCGTGGCGCAGGGCCTGGGTGCCGAGCCAGATCAGGTAGGCGCCAGCCGCCCACTTGAGCGACGTGAAGGCCACTGGCGATGCGGCCAGGATAGCGCCTACGCCAATGACGGCCAGCACGGTATGGCTGAGGCAACCCAATGCGCAACCCAGGCCAAACACGATGCCAGCGCGGCGGCCTTTGGACATGCCGACGCTGAGCACCATGAGGTTGTCGGGGCCGGGCGTGGCTGTGAGCATGACGGCGGTGAGAAGAAACGCGATGGCCTGGGCGGTAGTCCACATGGTGGTGGATGCCTGGCTTTTTCTTGCTAGCCGCCCCTGGCTGGCCGGGGAAGACGGTGATGGTGATGGTGCGGAGGCTTGCCCTGAATGTCCAAGGCATCGCAGCAAATCGAATACTATCAAATCAATAGCATTCATTCCTTTGCCAACCAGCGGCAGCGGCCTGAAAAGATGGAAGCTGGGTCTGCCAACGCTCGCTGCTTGGGCTGCAGGTCCAGATGCCAGGCTGCGTCCAGGGGGCCGAAGGACCAGCAGCCCAGCCGACAACCACCCGTGGCTGTATCGGAGCCGGACGGATGCCCTGCCTGGCAGATACGCCTCCGCCCGCAACGGCAGGCACTGGCCGGGCCCGGCCAGCTCGCCGCCATCAATCCACGATGAGTTTGTTGTTGTTCAGCAGCTGGGTAATGATCTGCTGGTCGGTGGTGGCGCCCGAGTAGAGAGAATGCAGGTCGACCCCCGAAAGAACGATCTGCTGGGTTTCGGTGGCGCTGGTATAGGCCGCTCCTACGAAGTGGGAATCCGCAGCAAACCCACCCGTGTGGCTGATGTGGATGATGGTGTTGCCCCCCGATATCTCAAAGTGCACATAGTCCGCCAGGTTGCCCGCGCCGTTGGATGGACCCACGTGCTCCCCTTGCAGCAGGTCGCGCAGGTCAAGCACGTCGCCCCCCGCGGTATTGCTGCCCGCTGCCGCCGTTGCGAAGTTCTGGATGGTATCCACCGCAGGAGTCCCGGCAGCGCCCTGGTCGCCCAGGCTCCAGACAAACACGTCCACGAAGTTTTCACCGGCATCGCCGCCGATCAAGGTGTCATTGCCGGGGCCGCCCGAGATCACGTCGGCACCGCTGCCGGCATTGATGGTGTCGTTGCCGCTGCCACCGTAGAGCATGTCGGACCCGGCCCCGGAAGAGAGGTTGTCATCACCGTCACCACCGTAGCCGATGTTGTTGCCATTGGAGGCATTGATGGTGTTGTTGCCATTTCCACCTTGGATGAATTCGTTGGCAGAGCCGCCGGTGTAGCTGCCACTCTCTGTCGTGGTGATGTCAACCGTTGTGTAGGCCGCCTTGAGCGTCACCACACTGCTCACGCTGGCAGTGACGCCACCGTTTGTTTCCGTGGATGTGACCTGTACGGTCAGGTGGGTTGCGATGGTCGTGTAGCTGCCTGGAAGATTCAGCATCAGGTTGGGCAGGTCCGCCCCGACAAGCTGCCACACGCCGCCACCCAGGTTGACCCCTGCGTTGAATGAGACGCCCGTGGGCACGCCGCTCACCCTGATCGACAGGCTCTCGGAGCCATCCGTGTGCACCAGGGTCGTAGTGATAGGAAACCTGGCGCTGGTTCCACCAGTGCCGTGCGCATTGACCACCAGGGACCTCAAAATCACCAACGAAGGCGTTGTGGCCGAGCCCACCGTCATATTGACCATGGCCGTGCTGCTGGCACCGGAGGGATCCTCTATGGTGTAGGTGAAGCTGGCGGCGCCTTCGAAGCCGCTGACTGGCGTAAAGATGACGTTGTTGCCGATGCGGCTGACCGTGCCGTTCACTGCCGCCTGTACCGACACCAGGGTCAGCACGTCTCCATTCGCATCGGTGTCGTTGGCCAGCAACGTGGACACGGGAATGAAAATGGCCGTATCCATGCGCGTGACGGCCGTGTCGTTGGCAGCGACCGGCGCCTGATTAACGATGGGATTCACGGTCACTGTGACGGTGCCGGTAGCTGCATTGCCATGTCCATCGTCGACGGTGTAGGTGAAGGTGTCCGTACCGGTGAACCCGGCGTTGGGGGTGTAGATGGGGTTGCTTGTAACGGCATCGATCACCACCGAGCCATTGGCGCCCTGAGTCACTCCAACAACCGTGAGCGAATCGCCATCGGGGTCCGTGTCGTTGCCACGCACGGAAATGACTACAGAGCTGCCTTCATCCACTGTCGCCACATCGTTGTTGGCCACGGGCGCGCCATTGGACAGTGCATTGACCGTGACCGTGACGGTAGCGGTGGATGTTGCGCCTTTGCCGTCGCTGATGGTGTAAGTGAAGCTGTCACTGCCGGCAAACCCTGCGTTGGGTGTGTAAATGGGGTTGTTCGTGACGGCATCGATCACCACCGAGCCGTGAGCGCCCGGCGTCACACTGGCAACGGTGAGGGGGTCACCGTCGGCATCGGTGTCGTTGCCGCGCACAGCGACCGTCACGGGGGTGTTGGCACTGGTGGAGACCGCGTCGTTCACCGCCACGGGCGCACGGTTTACGGTGATGCTGAGAGTGCTGGATGCACCTGTGTGCACGGTGTAGGTCACTACCAGCGGGCTGGCGCCAGTGAAAGGCGAGGCCGCCACAAAGGTGTAGTCACCGTTGCTCTGCATGGTCAACGTGCCCAGCCCTGCCGCCGTGGCCGGCGTGCCGACCGCGTACCGCGTGCCCTGGTAAGTGAAGCTGGCCAGCACCAGCGGGCCATCGGGGTCCAGGTCATTGAGCAGCACATTGCCCGTAGCCTGCGCTGCCGCCACCGCCGACACGGTATCGGCCAGCAAGGTGCTGGACTGATTGCCCTGCGCCGCGGTGGCCGCAGCAGCGCACAGTGCCGCCACATCGGCCCAGCACGCGCCGCCTGCAAGCAGTGCAGTGCCAACGGAACATACGGTGCCCGGGCGGGCCGGGGTCACCGGCAGGGGCGACGGAATGCCCAGCGGAAAGCAGGTGCTCCAGGTCGGCTGCGTGATGCTGGTGATGCGCAAGCCGGACGCTGTCCGGTTGGTGTAGCCCACTGGCAGGAATCCCGAAGGATCGCCACCGGGTGTTGTGCCCGTGGACTGCACGGGAATCGTGAGCGTTTCTCCACCCGCCTGGTTGAAGACAGCCTGCAGCTCCTGCAACTGGGCCTGCACAGCATCACCCCACACCACCAAGGCGCCCAGCACCATGGCCATGGCACCCAGCGCCACGCTGCGCAAGGTGGTGGAGGACACGAGGCCTTTCTTGCGCACCATCCAACCCATGCAGGCCACCATGGCCACAGCCAGGAGCAGCAAGGCGCCAGGGTGGTCGACGGGTATCGCTGCGGCCGCGAGCGCGCCTGCCGTAATCGTCTGCGCCTGCGCCGCCGGTAATGCGGTCACCATCAGCATTGCAGCCGCCAGGCGCCGCAGTGCACTGCGTGCACCGAGAGGGTCAGCGAAAAATTGGGCGCAATACCAAGGGCGCAACATCGATAGTCCTTCGTTGTTGGAAGAATGAAAGCAAGAGGGGTTGCCTAGTGGGCATGCCTGCGCAAGACCTGCGGCAGGCCGCCTAGGTGGCTGGCGTCGGCACTCTACCTTGTAAAAGCAGGTAAGCCATCATAGAAAATTGCAACAGGCCCACGGAGCACAAAGACTTGCTCGAACGCCGGTGGGGAGGTGCAGGTACGCGACCTGCCTGCCAAAGCCGCTCCAGAGGTGGGCAATGCGTGGCCTGCGCTATGCGCCAACCAACCCCAAAATCCCCCGCGCCTCCTGCGGCGAAGCCACCTCCCGCCCCGCATTGCGCGCGTATTGCGCCAGCTTCTCAATCAACGGCCCATTTGAATCTGCCTTGGTCCCATCCGGCAGATAGAACGTATCCTCCAGCCCCGTGCGCAGGTGCCCACCCAGCGCCGCCACACGCTGGTGCACTGGCCAGATCTCTGCACGGCCGATGACGGTGGCTTGCCAGGGGGCGTCCTTGATCTTGAGCTTGAGCAAAATGGGCAGCAGGTCGGGGTCCGCAGGCATGCCGGATTCGACGCCCATCACGAAGTTGTATTCGGGCAGGCCCTGCGTGTACATGCCGGTCTGCACATACATCTCCACGCAGCGCACGATGCCCACGTCGAAGCATTCAAACTCGGGCAGGGTGCCGGTCTCCAGCATCACGTCGATGAAGTCCTTGACCTTGGCGGGCTGGTTGTCGAACAGCATGGGCGGCCAGGCCCAGGTGCCGTTGCTGCGGACCTTCAGGTAGTTGAGCGAGCCGGCGTTGCACGCGGCCATCTCGGGGCGGGTGGCGCGCAGGCAGTCTAGGGGGCCTTGGTAGTGGGGGCCGACCACGCCGGTGGTCTGGTTGATGATCAAGCCCGGGCAGGCCTCGCGCATGGCTTGCACGCAGTCGCGCGCCACCTGCGGGTCCCAGCTGGGCAGGTGGCCCTTGCCGGGCTCCTGGTTGCGAAAGTGCACGTGGACCACGGCGGCGCCTGCGTCGCAGGCGCGGCGGGCCTCTTGGGCCAGCTGCTCGGGCGTGACGGGCACGTGATGCTGGCCGGGGTCCGTCAGCACGCCGGTGATGGCGCAGGTGATGATGGCTTTGTTGCCGTGGTCGGTGCTGTGCATGGTGCCTGTCTCCTTCAAATACCGAGCTGCTTGGCAGCCAGGTCTTTCATGATTTCTTCCGCACCGCCGCCGATCATCATGACCTTGACCTCGCGGTAGATGCGCTCGCTGACGGTGCCGCGCATGAAGCCCATGCCGCCCAGGATCTGCACGGCCTGGTCGGCACAGAACTGCATGGTTTGGGTGGCGTGGTTCTTGAGCAGACACACACTCGCTACCCATTCCGGTCCGGTGCAGCCCGCGTCGGCCTGCGCGGCCACGGACTCGCACCACGCGGCGGTGGACTGGATGCGCATCTGCATGTCCACCAGCTTGTGGCGGATGACCTGGTGCTCTACCAGCGCGGCGCCAAAGGTCTTGCGCTGGCGCGCCCAGGCCAGGGCTTCGTCGTAGCAGGCCTCGGCAAAGCCCAGGGCCGACGCAGCGAGGCCAAAGCGCTCGCCGTTGAAGTTGGCCATGATGATCCGAAAGCCCGTGCCCTCGTCACCCAGCAGGTAGCGGGCGGGCACGCGCACATTGTCGAAGCGCAGGTGGGCGGTGTCGGAGCAGAGCCAGCCCATCTTGTCGAGCTTGCTGCGCGACAGGCCTGCGCTGTGGCCGGGGATAAGCAGCATGGAGATGCCGCCACTGCCCTTGCTGCCAGCGTCGCCAGTGCGCACAGCGACCGTGATCCAGTCCGCGCGCATGCCGGAGGTGATGAACACCTTTTCGCCGTTGACGATGTACTCGTCACCCTCGCGCCGCGCGGTGGTCTTGAGTTGGGCCACGTCGGACCCGCCACCGGGTTCGGTGATCGCCAATGCGGCAATCTGCTCGCCTGCCAGCACGGGCGGGATGACCTCGGCGCGCACGGTGTCGCTGCCATGGGCCAGCACGGGTGGCAGGCCGATGTTGTGCGACAGCAGGCTGGCCAGCACACCGCCGCTGGCACCATGGCGGCTGAGCGCGCGCCACAGTGGCAGGCGAAGCAGGTAGCTGGCGGGCGTGCCGCCGTACTGCTCGGGGTAGCCCAGCCCCAGCAGGCCCAGGTCGGCCGCGCGGCGGTACAGGCTGCGCGGGAATTCACCGGCGGCATCCCACGCGTCCACATGCGGCGCGATCTCGGTGCGGGCAAAGCGGGTGACGGTGTCGGCGAGGGCAGTGCGGTCTTCGTCGCTCACAGCACTTGCATCGGTTGTGGCGGTCATGCGGGCGCTCCTTGCGTGGCGGGTGCAAAACGGGCCAGCACCTGCCCGGGCGACACCTGCTGGCCCGGGGCCACCAGCAGTTCGGCCACGGTGGCGGCTGCGGGGCTGGACAGGCTGTGTTCGAGCTTCATGGATTCGATGACTACCACCGTGTCGCCCGCTGCCAGCACCTGGCCTGCGGCCACGGGTAGCGAGACCACCTTGCCATTGAAGGGCGCGCGCAGCTCGGCGGCGCCCCCAGCGGCGCCTGCGCGCGCAGCGGGCTCCCACGATGCGTCTTCCACCCAGCCATCTACACCACCGGTCTGCCAGTGCCAGCGCAGTCGGCCCACGGGCACGGCGTGCATGGTGTGGTCGGTGAACGGCGCGTCGGCGCCGTGGGTGGTGGCACGCACGGCACCGCCGGGCTGCGGGGTCAGCTGCACCGTGGTGGAGGTCGTGGCTGTTCCCATCGACTCTGGCAATGTGCTGGCAGTGTGGGCGCTGGCGCCCTCCACCTGCAGCCGCCCGGCCCCCAGCTCGCGCACAGCCAGCGGCAACACCGTGCCCTGGTGGCGCAAGCGCAGCGGGCGCGCCAGGGCGCACGGCAGGCTGGCGGAGGCTGGCGCCGTCGAAGTAGAAGCAAAAATGGCCGCCAGCGCTAAAGGGATAAGCGCTGATAGCTCATCTTTTAATAGCAATTCCTGCACGTCCGTTGCATGCTCCGCGAGAAACGGCACCAGCGCTTGTCCGCCCTGGAACACCGGGTGGCCCAGGCACGCCGCCAGAAACGCACGGTTGGTGGGCAGGCCCAGCACGCGGGTGCCGTTGAGCGCGCGGACCAGCGCGGCGATGGCTTCGGCCCGCGTGGGCGCATGCACGATGAGCTTGCCCAGCATGGCGTCGTAGTGGGGCGATACCTCGCTGCCCTCCTCCAGTGCGTGGTCAAAACGCAGCGCACCCGGCGCGGCACGTTCAAAGGCCGTGGCCGTGGGCGCGCTGAAGTGCTGCACGCGGCCGGTGTGCGGGCGAAAGTGCGCGTCTTCAGCGCACAGGCGTACTTCGATGGCGTGGCCTTGCAAGGCGACCTGCGATTGCGTGATGGGCAGCGGCTCGCCCCGCGCCACGCGGATTTGCCATTCCACCAGGTCCAGGCCTGTAAGGGCTTCGGTCACCGGGTGCTCCACCTGCAGGCGGGTGTTCATCTCCATCAAGAAGAATTGCGCCCCCACACTCCCCGCTTCGCGCGGTTCGCTGCCCCCCGAGGGGGCCTTCGCGAGTTGGGGCGGCCCGGCGTCGCTCAAGTCTTTACCCTCCAGCAAAAACTCCACCGTGCCCGCTCCCACATAGCCTGCGGCTTGCGCCAGCGCCACGGCACAGGCACCCATGCGTTCGCGCAGCGCGGCGTCTACGGCCGGGCTGGGGGATTCTTCGATGAGCTTCTGGTGGCGGCGCTGCACCGAGCAATCACGCTCGCCCAGGTGGATGCACGCGCCGTGGGCGTCGGCAAAGATTTGCACCTCCACATGGCGCGGCCGCAGCAGCGCGCGCTCGATGAGCAGGTCGCCACAGCCAAAGCCTGCCAGCGCTTCGGACCGCGCACTGGCAAGCGCCGCTGGCAGTTGCGCCGCATCGGTGACCAGCCGCATGCCGCGCCCTCCCCCACCCGCCACGGCCTTGACCATGGCGGGGTAGCCGATGCGCGCCGCCTCCTGCGCAAAGCGCTCATCACTCTGATCATCACCCGCATAGCCCGGCAGGCAAGGCACACCGTGCGCCGCCGCCAGCGCCTTGGCGCCCGCCTTGCTGCCCAGCGCACGGATGGCGGCGGGCGGCGGGCCGATCCAGGTCAGTCCGGCGTCGACCACGGCCTGGGCGAAGTCGGCGTTCTCGCTGAGGAAGCCGTAGCCGGGGTGCACCGCATCGGCGCCCGTGGCGCGGGCAGCGGCCAGCAGCTTGTCGATGCGCAGGTAGGTGTCGGCACTGGATGCGCCGCCCAGCGCCACGGCCTGCGTGGCTTCGCGCACATGCAGGGCGTTGGCGTCGGGGTCGGAGTAGACGCCCACCGTTTCGATACCCATGCGGTGGGCTGTGTGGATGATGCGGCGGGCGATCTCTGATCGGTTTGCGATGAGTATCTTTTTCATATCGCATTCCATGGCGGGGCCTTGCGTGCTGCAAACGCAGCCAGCCCCAGCGGCGCCTCGGGCCCGCGCAGCGCCTGCGCAAAGGCGATGGCTGCGTCATCGAGCAGCGCGGGCAACGGCCTATCTGTTTGGGCCAGCAACAACCGTTTGGTGGCGGCCACGGCCTGGGGCGCTGCGGCGGCGTGGCGCGCAATGGCGGCCTGCACAGCGGCATCCATGTCGCCGTCCACCACGTCATCGACCAGGCCGAAGTGCTGGGCGGCCGCGGCATCCCAGCGCTCGCCCGTCAGCAAACAACGCCGCGCCGCTGCGGTGCCCAAGCGCTGCACCACAAACGGCGCGATCTGCGCGGGCACGATGCCCAGCGTGACCTCGGGCGTGGCGAACTGCGCGCTGGTATGGGCCAGCACATGGTCACCGCAGCACACCAGACCAAAACCGCCGCCCATGGCCGCGCCTTCTACCGCCACGATGAGCCACTGCGGCTGCGCACACAGGGCCTGCAGCAGCGCGCCAAAGCGGCGGTTCAGCGGTACCAGCGGGTCTGCATCACCTGCAGCCAGGGGCTGGCCGATGGTCTTGGCAAAGCCGCCCAGGCTGCCACCCGCGCAAAAGTGACCACCCGCGCCGCGCAGCACCACGCCGCGCAGGTCGGCATCGGTCGCAGCCCGCTCACACGCGGCTATCAAACCGTCAACCATCGCCTCGGACAGCGCATTGCGGCTGGCCGGGTCGTTGAGCGTCCAGGTTTCCACACAGCCGCTGGCCAGCGGCGCGCGGTCGATCAACAGCGAATCAGCCATGTCAGTGCACGGGCCGCTTGGCGATGCCCATGAGCTTGGCGAGGATGCCCAGCATCACCTCGTCCGCACCGCCACCAATCGACGCCAGCCGCCCGTCGCGGTACATGCGTGAGACCTTGTTCTCCAGCGTGAAGCCCATGCCGCCCCAGAACTGCAGGCAGGTGTCGGGCACCTCGCGGTTGAGGCGGCCGGCCTTGAGCTTGGCCATGCTGGCCAACTCCAGCACGTCCTGCCCGTTCACATACAGGTCGCAGGCTCGGTAGGTAAGTGCGCGCAGGGCCTCCACCTCGGTCTTCAGCTCGGCCAGCTTGAACTGCACCCACTGCTGGTCGGCCAGTGTGCTGCCAAACAACTTGCGCTCCTGCGCGTAGTCGATGGTCCACTGGATGCAGTGGTTCAGCGATTCGAGCGTGCTGGCGGCGCACCACAGGCGCTCCTCCTGGAACTGCTGCATCTGGTAGATGAAGCCCTGGCCTTCGGCACCGATGCGGTAACGCTGCGGCACGCGCACCTCGTCAAAATAGATCAGGCCCGTGTCGCTGCTGTGCATGCCGATCTTGCGGATCTTTTGCGCCACCTCGATGCCCTTGGTGAGCTTGCCGCCCGGGCCATCGCGCATGGGCACCATCACCAGGCTCTTGTTCTTGTGCACGGGGCCCTCGCCCGTGTTGACCAGCATGCACATCCAGTCGGCCTGCAGGCTGTTGGTGATCCACATCTTCTGGCCGGTGATCACGTAGTCATCACCATCCTTGCGCGCCACACTCTTGATGCCGGACACATCGCTGCCCGCCGCAGGCTCGCTCACGCCGATGCAGCCCACCATGTCGCCCGCAATCGCAGGGGCCAGAAACTGGCGCTTGAGTTCTTCGCTGCCGTAGCGCGCGAGCGCCGGGGTGCACATGTCGGTCTGCACGCCAATGGCCATGGGAACGCCGCCGCAGTGGATGTGGCCCAGCGCCTCGGCCATGGCAAGGCTGTAGGAGTAATCCAGGCCCGCGCCGCCATATTCCTCGGGCTTGCACAGGCCCAGCAAGCCCAGGTTGCCCATCTTCTTGAAGACCTCGTGCGCGGGGAAGATCTCGGCCGCTTCCCATTCGTCCACATGGGGGTTGATCTCTTCGTCGATGAAGCGTTTGAGGGTCTTCTGGATCTCGCGGTGCTCGTGTGTGAACTGCATGGTGCTTGTCTCCTGCTGTTGCGTTTGTACGTTTGTGTGCCTGCAAACCTCGATCACGAAAGCTGAAACTGCCCCAGCGGCTGTGGCCGCCCGTTGAGCACCAACTCCACCTGGTGCGCGCCGGGGTAGTGGGTGCGTGTGGTCATCTGCTGCAGCGACAGCGTCTTGCCCACCGCTACGGTTGCGCCTGGCGGAATGTTCAGCGTCTGCAGCTTGAACACCTTGGGCGCCGCGCCGCCGTGGGCCTTGACGTAGTGCACCTTCAGGTCCGCCAACACACGCTGGGGCTGCGGCGTGGGGTTGTGCAGTTCGACCTCGATGCGCACCTTGTCGCCGATGCGTGCGCGGGCGGGCAGCACGCGCGCGGCCCGCACATCCAGCGCCACGGCATGGCCCACGCCCAGGGCATCGAGCGCAGCGGCGTCGCCGCGTTTGATGAGAAAACGCAGGCCGTGGCGCACCAGGGCTTCGCGCGGGGCGGGCGCGCCCTGCAGCCAGGTGCGCGCGGTGCCCACGGCGAGATCGGGGTGGTCCTTGGCGATGTCGCCCAGGTGGTTGGCCACGGAGCGACGCACGTAAGACGATGGGTCGTCCTTGAGCGCATCGAGCAACGGCAGGACCAGCTGCGGGTTGTTCTGGAATGCAGGCAAACGCGGCGCCCAGGGCAGGCGGGGCCGCGTGCCCTCGCTCACCAGACGGCGCACATGGGCGTTGTCGTCCTGCGCCCAGTCACGTAGCCGCGCGAGCGTGGTCTGTTGGTGGTGCAGCAGGTAGGGGCGTATGCAGAACTCGGCGGTAAACCGCTGGGTCAGCGCATGCTGCGCGGCCATGGCCGCCTCGAAATGCGGCAGGCCGTGTGTGCCGATGTAGATGCTGTGCGGCAGGTACAGAAATGCGCTGTAGGGGCGGTCACCCGCATCGGGCTCACCCACTGCATCGAGGCTCATGGGTGGGTCCATCGAATCGACCAGCACACCCAGCGCGCGCGGCACGTCTTGCGGCAGGTGGGCCTGCAGGGCCTGCGCAATGCGCTGGCCGCGCGCCATCAGCGCCAGCGATTCGTAGCCGGGCTCTACCTGCTGCAGAAATGCAGTGGTATCGAACTTGCGCCACGCACGACGCACCATGGCCGCGATGCGCGGCGGCACGGTGTCGTTCAGCAGGTGTTTGAGAGGCTCGGCCATCGGGGAGATTGCGTGCGAAGCGCTTACATCCGCGCCACGCCAAAGCTCAGGGGCCGCAGCGTGCGAGCCTGGGCCTCGGCGCAGGTGTCCAGGCAAAACGCCAGCACGGCGCGCGTGTCGCGCGGGTCGATCACGCCGTCGTCCAGCAGCAGACCGCTGGTGTAGAACGCATCGGCCTGGGCCTCGAACATGGCGACGATCTTGTCGAACTGGGCCTGCGATTCGACCGGGTCGGGCGTGATGCCTTTGCGCGCGAGCGCCGCCTCGGTCACGATCTGCATGGTGCGTGCGGCCTGCTCGCCGCCCATCACTGCCGTCTTGGCACCGGGCCAGCTGAACAGGAAGCGCGGCGCATAGCCCCGCCCGCACATGCCGTAGTTGCCCGCACCAAAGCTGGCGCCGCACTGGATGGTGATCTGGGGCACGGTGGCGTTGGTCACCGCCTGGATCATCTTGCTGCCGTGCTTGATCATGCCGCCCTGCTCGCTGTCCTTGCCCACCATGTAGCCTGTGGTGTTCTGCAGGTAGATGATGGGGTGGCCTAGCTGGCACATCCACTGGATGAATTGCGTGGCCTTGTTGGCGCCCGCCACGTCGATGGGGCCGTGGTTGCTGATGAAGCCCACCGCATGGCCCTGGATGTGGCCCTGCGCGCACAGGGTTGCCATGCCGTAGCGGGACTTGAATTCGAGCAGCTCCGAGCCATCGACCAGCCGCGCCATCACCTCGCGCATGTCCACGGGCTGGCGCAAGTCGGCAGACATCAGGGACAGGAGATCCTCTGCGGGCAAGGTGGGCCCAGGTGCGCTGGGTCGCCGGGGCATGTTCCACCCCAGCTGCGCCACCACATCACGCGCCAGACCAATCGCTTCGCGGTCGTCCTGGGCCAGGTACTCGCCCAGGCCCGAGACGGCGGTGTGCATCTCGGCACCGCCCAGTTCTTCTTCGGTCGCAATCTCACCCGTCGCGGCCATGAGCAGCGGGGGCCCAGCCAGAAAGGCGCGCGAGCGGCCCTGCACCATGATGACCACATCCGACAAGCCGGGCATGTAGGCACCGCCTGCGGTGCCCGAACCGTGCTGCACGGTGATCACCGGTATGCCCGCCGCCGACAGCCGCGCGAGGTTGCGGAACAGCGTGCCGCCGTGGACAAAACCTTCTACACGGTAGCGCATGAGGTTGGCGCCCGCGCTCTCCACCAGGTGGATGAACGGCAAGCGGTTTTGCAGTGCGATCTCCTGCACGCGCAAGATTTTTTCCAGGCCCATGGGCTGGATGGCCCCTGCCTCGATGCCCGAATCGCTGGCCACCACCATGCAGCGCACGCCGCTGACAAAGCCGATGCCCGCGACCATGCCGCCACCAGGCACGGACTTCTCGGGGTCTTTCACGTCCTGCAGGTAGCCCGCCAGGGTGCACAGCGGCAGCCAGGGCGCTCCCGCATCCAGCAGCAGTGCCACGCGCTGGCGCGGCAGCAGCTGGCCGCGTTTTTCAAACTGGGGCAGCGACCGGGCCGAGGCAGCGGCGGCACGCTCTTCCAGCGCACGCAGGGCATGGAGGCGGGCCTGCAGCGCTGCGCGGCGATGGGTGGCCTCGGCGCTGCCTGGGTTGAATCGGGAGGTGAAGACAGCAGTCATGCGACCTCGGTCTTGGGGGTGTGGGAATGTGCAAACACCTGCGGCACCTGCGCGCGGTGAAAGCCGTCAAACGGCCGCACGGCCGGGTGTGCTGCGGCGGCGGCACCGGGCGGGCGCTGCGGCCAGCCCATGCGCACCTGGGGCCGGGCGCCGTCCACACGCAGCGTGGTGCCGCTGGTGAAGCTGGCTGCCGGGCTGAGCAAAAAGGTGATGGCCGCCGACACCTCGGCCTCGTTGCCAAAGCGGCCGAGTGGCACCGTGCGCGGCATAGCGCGCAGCATGTCTGCCGCCTCGGGCGGGTAGTTGTCCATGCCGCTGGAGGCGATGTAGCCCGGCGCCACGGCGTTCACGCGCACACCGCTGTGTGCCCATTCGAGCGCGGCAGTCTCGGTGAAGCTGACCATGCCCGCACGGGCAGCGCCACTGTGCCCCATGCCCGGCATGGAGCCCCACATGTCGGCCACGATGTTGACGATGGAGCCACCGTGTTGCGCCATCCACTGCCGGTAGCACTCTCGCGCCATCAAAAATCCGCCGGTGAGGTTGGTGTGCAGCACGGCCTCCCAGCCCTTGGCACTGATGGATTCAAGCGGTGCCATGAACTGCCCGCCTGCGTTGTTGACCAGCGCATCGATGCGGCCCTGCGCAGCAAGGATCTGCTGCACCAGCGCCACCACGCCTTCTTCAGAGCGGATGTCGCACACCTGGCAAGACACGCGGCCACCGTCGGCGGTGATTTCTTCGGCCACGGCCAGCAGCTTTTCTGGCTTGCGCCCCACCAGCACCACATGCGCGCCCAGGTGCGCCAGTTCGTGCGCCGTGCACCGGCCAATGCCGGAGCCGCCGCCGGTGACCACCACCACCCGCCCCTGGAACAGACCCGGAGCAAACACAGACTGGTAGGCGTTGCGCGCTGTGGGGGCCATGGTGACTCTGCCTTGATAGGGTGGTTTGTTATGAACGGATGAACAAGGCCAGTGCCTCGTCAGTGAGCGCGTCAAGCGACTTGCCCTTCTTGGGCGAGAACCACTGCACCGCCCAGTTGAGCGCCCCAAAGATGAACAACCGCGCCACACCGGGCTCGGCCTGCAGCGCGCCCTGCTGGGCCAGCGCTTCCAGCACGGGCATCCAGGTGGCCTCGTAGCTGTCCTTGATGCGGGCAATGCCCTTGCGCTGCGCGGGCGTGAGCGAGCGCCATTCGTACAGCATCACCGGGATGAAGCTGCTGCGGGGCCCGAGCAGGATCTCGAAGTGATGTCGGATGAGCGTGCGCAACTGCTCGCGCGGTGTGGCCTGGGCTGGCAGTGCATCCAGCGCCTGCTGCTGGCTTTGTGTGGCCATGGTCATGCCCTCGCTCATCACGGCGTAGAGCAGCGCGCTTTTGCTTTCGAAATGATAGAAGGGCGAGCCGCTGTGCATGCCTGCGGCCGCCGCAATGTCGCGCGTGCTGGTGGCGGCAAAGCCCTGGGTGCGGAAGAGCTTGGCCGCGCCGTCCATGAGCTTGCGGCGGCGGTTGCCGTCGTCGAGTTCTTCGGCGGTTTTGCGGGGGCGACCGCGCGGGCGGCGAGTGGGGGTTGCCTCTGCAGTGGCTGCGTTGGCGTCGGAGGAGGCTACGGCCTTGCTGCGAGGGCGGGCCGGGGGTTTCTTGGGAGCGGGGGCGATGGCGCTGGTGCGCTGCACGGGTGAATCCATGCGGGCACGATAGCAAAACTGTTTATTTTTAGCAAGCAAGTGCTTTGTAAAAATAGATAGCTTGTCTGATCATGATTGCTGCGGGTGCTTTTTGAGGTGAAGCGCCAGTATTCACTACCTGATTTGCTATTCATTTTGAAGCAGATCGCGTGCCTATGCGAAGGACGGAGGCCGGGAGTCGCCCGGCAGGCGAGTGACTTTCTTTCGCGTCGCCGAAAGAAAGTCACCAAAGAAAGGGCGACCCTGCTGTCTGCGCCCCCTTCGCTGCGCTGCGGGGCAACCTGGGGTGCTCGGTCACGGGGTGCACCGCAGAACTCGCTGCGCGCCTGCGGCGCTCCGCTCGGACAACTGCGGTGAGTCAGTTCACGAAGCATGTGTGTCCTTCGGCACACATGCCACCCCGCGCCCTGCGCGCCCCAGGCGCATCCAGAAGGGAACCCAACGGACATCCATTCGGGCCATCGCTGCGCTCGGCCCCGCCTGCGCAGCGCGTGGCGCTTGCGCCCGCGAGATGGGGCCGAGCGCAGCAAAGGCCCGTGCGGCTGCTTGGCTGTTCGGCTGTTGGATATTCGGCTGCCCAACCCCCTGCTGGCTGCGCCTGCGGCGGGGCGGTTGTGGGGTGGCATGGGCGTCGAAGCGCCCATGCTTCGTGAACTGACTCGCCGCAGTTGTCCGAACGGAGCTGCGAAGCAGCGCAGTGAGTTCTGCGGCGCACCCCGCAACCGCCCCGCCGCAGGTTTGCCCCGTAGCAAAGCGCAGGGGTCGCAGACTGGGGGTCGCCTTTCTTTTGGGTACTTTTCTTTGGCGAAGCAAAGAACAAGTACCTCGGCCGCCGGGCCGAGACCCGGCTTCCGCACTAAAACCAAGCACGCCCTAACTTCGATAGGCTCAGCTCAAACAGTAGGCGGAAACTCGAAAACTACAAAAAACAATAGCTGCCAGCGCTTGATAGACAGGCGCCAGCAGCCAAAATGACCAAGACCCAAGGACTCAGAGTGCGCCGAAATCCGGTCGGTGCTTTTAGCGAAACCGCCGTCGGCCTGCTCCGCAGTCCGCACCGCTCACGCGGCGACCGGATTTCAGACAGCGCTGAAATCGGGACGGCGCTTCTCCATAAAAGCCGAGAACGCTTCCCGCGCTGCAGGCTCACGCAACATGCGCCCAAAGCTCTCACCTTCTTCCGCCATCACCTCCAGCACCTTCGCCGTCTGCCCACCCTTCATCAACCGCTTGGTTTCGATGAGCGACGACAACGGCTTGGCAGCCAGCTTCTTCGCCTGCGCCTGCGCCACCCCATTGCACTCGGTGGGCGGCACCACGCGGTTCACCAGACCCACTTCCAGGGCTGCTTCGGCCATGAAAGGCTCGCCCAACAGCAAGGCTTCCGCAGCGCGGTGGTACCCCAGCATCTGCGGCACCAGCAGGCTCGATGCGGCCTCGGGGCACAGGCCCAGATTGACGAAGGGCATGGAGAACGCCGCGTTGTCGCCCGCATAGACCAGGTCGCAATGGAACAGCATGGTCGTGCCGATGCCCACGGCCGGGCCGCAGACCGAAGCGATCACGGGCTTGGGGAAAGTGGCGATGCCGCGCAGAAAACGGAACACGGGCGAGTCCTGCGTGGCGGGCGGCTGCTGCAAAAAATCGCCAATGTCATTGCCCGCACTGAAGATCGCCACGTCGCCCTGGAACACCACCACACGCACGCTGGCATCGGCCTTGGCGGCATCGAGCGCATCAGCCATGGCGGCGTACATGTCGCGCGTGATGGAGTTCTTCTTGTCCACGCGGTTGAAGGTGATGGTGGTCACGCCCGCTTCGGAGTGGACGAGGATGTCTTGGGTGGCTTCGGTCATGGTGGTGAAGGTTCCGGGTCGGATGGATTGGGACAAGAGGAATGCGGTACGGCACAGGGCAACAGGCCGACTTCCTATTCCTTGTAGTAAACGATCTGATGGCTGGTGGCCAGCATGGTGCCAGCCTCATTCCACAGCTGCACGGTCTGGTCGAAGAATCCGTTGCGGAACTCCTGCCCGCGCGCCTGGCCGAGCAGGAAGCCCGTGCCCGTGGCCTGCAGCTGCTCTGCCGTGGCGTGGAAGTACACGGTGATGGACACCGTGCCCGCAGGCACCTGGCGCGCGCGGCGCAGCCACACGCGGGGGAAGAACACATCGGCCAATGCGGACAGCGCCACAAAGTCGAGCGGCCTGGGTGGTGTGTCGCGCATCCACAGCTGCGTCAGGCTGTGGTCGCCGCTGCCGTCCCAGGTGCGCGGGATGAAGCCAGCGATGGGGCGCATCTCGTAGCGATTGAGCCATTCCACAGCGCCCAAGGGGGCGACGATGGCCTTTTGCTCTGCAGGCGGAGGCACCTGAGGCATGGGCACATCGCCCACGCTCCAGGTCTCGCGGCGCACGGCCGTGACGGCGGTGGCCGTGGTGGTGACCACCTGCGCGCCGTCGGCACCGGCCTGCAGAATCGACAGCGTCCAGTGCTGGGTGGAGCGATTGGTACGAACAGGAGTTGCCTGCACCGTGAACGCACCAGCGGTCAAAGCGCCCGCATAGTTGACTGTGAGCGACAGCGGGTCGCCCAGCCGGTCGGGATGTTGCAGAACGGCCTGCAGCAGCGTGGCGGCGGTGATGCCGCCAAACGGGCCCACCATGTTCCAGTAGCCGGGGTGGGTCTGCCCTTCGTACTGGCCCGTCGCATCGGACGAGGCCGTCAGTTGCAGCGCCTCATCCAGCGGATGGATGGATGAAGGCGATGAAGTGGAAGCGGAGGAGGTCATGCTGCGAGTGTGCCGCGAAACGACCACTCAGGCCGTCGTGCCGGAGACTTGGCCCTGGTGCGCAACTCCCCCACCCAACGCGGCCAGCGCCGCCGCCGCACGGGGCCACAGGCTCTGCTGGAACTGGTCGCGAAAGAAGCCGAAGTGGCCGATGCGCCGCACCTGCAGATCGGCTGGCGTGATGCTCTCCACCCGGCGCTCGGTGTTGGCGTACAGGTTCACCAGGTTGTGCGTGCCACGCAAGGTCATCAGCTCGTCGTCGGCCATCGACAGCGCCAGCACCGGGAACCGCACCGCGCCATAACTCTGCGCCACCGCAGGCCCCTCGGCGCCCACGCTGTACGCAGGGTCCAGACACCAGCGCCGCCACTGCAGGATCACCCCCGCCGGCAGGTCGCCCACCTTCTTGAGCGTGCGCCCCGGAAAGTACCCGCACAGCCGCGTGGCCAGCGGCACCAGCACCCACCAAAAGTACGGAACGATGCGCTTGAGCTGCGGCGCGTTGTCACGCCAGTAGCCGCTGCCTGCGGCCACGCTCAGCAAGCCCGCCACCTGCTCGGGCTTTTTCAGCAAGCCCGGCAACTGCGCGCCCAGGCTGTGCCCCAGCAGGTACAGCGGCTGCGACGGCAGCGCGGCCTTGGCGGTGGAGATCACGGCCTCGTAGTCCTGCGCCCAATCAAACAGATCCGCCTTTACATCGCGCATGGCGCCCTGCAGCGAATCGCCGTGGCCTCGGTAATCAAACGTGGTGACCCGAAACCCCTGCTGCGCCATCCACAGCGCAAAGGCCTCGTAAAACGACTGTCGCACCCCCATCGCGCCGCCAATGACAACGCTGGCGCGTGGCGCGCCCTCGGGTTCGTAAACACGCAGCGCCAATGACACTGCCCCGTTCACCTGCAAGGTTTGCTTGTTCATCTCTGTCTCCTTGTGTCGAAACCGATCTGCGTCGGCTTGAAAAGAAAACTATCACTGAGAGGGCAGAACCCTGGCTTCGACAAGCTCAGCCCGAACGGTTTGGGTGAGAGCAATCAAGTCTTGCCCCACCCATTCCCCTGTCTTCACACCCCGCCCTCAAGGGCGTAGCGAGCGGCTTTCAGGCTAGGCGGACGGAGCGCAGCAACCGGAACGTACTTGCGGTACGTGAGGATTGCGAGCACCGCCCAACGACGCATGAAAGCCGCGCAGTAGCTAGCTAACTCACAAAGCTTCGATGATGCCGGCGGCGCCTTGGCCTGTTCCTACACACATCGTGACCATGCCGTACTTCAGCTTGTGGCGACGCAGCGCATGCACCACCGTCGCCGCACGGATGGCACCGGTGGCACCCAGCGGATGCCCCAGCGCAATCGCACCGCCCATCGGGTTCACATTCGCTGGGTTCAGGCCCAGCGTATTGATCACGGCGAGCGACTGCGCTGCAAATGCTTCGTTCAGCTCGTACCACCCAATGTCGTCACTCTTCAGCCCCGCATACCGCAGGGCCGCAGGAATCGCCTCGATAGGCCCAATGCCCATGATTTCAGGCGGCACGCCTCGCGCGGCGTAGCTCACAAAACGTGCCAGGGGCGTCAGGCCAAACTGCTTCACCGCCTTTTCGCTGGCCACGATGAGGGCGCCCGCACCATCGCTGGTCTGCGAGCTGTTGCCGGCTGTGACGCTGCCGCGCGCAGCGAACACGGGCTTGAGCTTGGCCAGGCCTTCGAGGGACGTGTCGGGGCGGGGGCCTTCGTCCAGGTTCACCGTGCGGCGCTTTTCCACTACTTCGCCGGTGGCGAGGTTGGGCGAACGCTCCACGATTTCGAAGGGGGTGATTTCGTCGGTGAACTCACCGGCCTTTTGCGCTTTTATGGCACGCAGGTGGGATTCGAGGGCAAACGCGTCTTGCGCTTCGCGGCTCACCTTCCACTGCTGGGCCACCTTCTCGGCGGTCAGGCCCATGCCGTAGGCGATGCCTACGTTTTCGTCCTTGGCAAAAATCTCGGCGTTGAACGAGGGCTTGTTGCCGCCCATGGGCACCAGGCTCATGGACTCGGCGCCACCGGCGATCAGCACGTCGGCCTCGCCCACGCGGATGCGGTCGGCGGCCATCTGCAGCGCGGTGATGCCCGATGCGCAGAAGCGGTTCACGGTCACGCCGCCCACAGGGTGGTCGAATGCCAAGCCCACGGCAATACGGGCCATGTTCATGCCCTGCTCGCCTTCGGGGAAGGAGCAGCCGATGATGGCGTCTTCAATCGCCTTGGGGTCCAGCGTGGGCACCTGCAGCATGGCGCTCTTGATGGCAGCGACCAGCAGGTCGTCGGGGCGGGTGTTCTTGAAATAACCGCGGCCCGAGCGCCCGATGGGCGTGCGCGTGGCGGCGACGATGTAGGCGTCCTGGACTTGTTTTTGAGCCATGGTGAAACTCCTTCAATTCTTGGGTGGGCGGCTGGAAGGAACCCAGGCCCACGTAAATACACATTCGACCGGCTCTACACCGGCTTCGTCGGTCACGGTGACTTTCACCTGCACCTCGCCCTTGTCGCCGGCCAACATGGCGGCGCGCTGCTCGGCGGTGAGCGTGGCCACGGCCTTGAGGCCGCCCGTGGCGCGCTTCTTAAACGCCATGGAGAGCTCCTTGGCCAGCGGCAGGCAGTCGTCGCGCACGTTCATGCCCACGACCATGCCGGTGGCCGTTTCGGCCAGCAGGTTCATGGCCGAGGCGTGTACGCCACCAATGTGGTTCTGCACGCGGTGCTCGTTGGCAAGGTGCACTTCGACACGCTCAGGCGTGAGCGACACGAACTTCACCCCGGCCGTGCCGGTAAAGGGCACGGCCCGGCGCAGGATGATGTTCTGCACGAAGCCACGCATGAAGGCGGGCGCCTCGTCCAGGCGCATCAGCGAGCGCTGCAGTTTGTTGGGGGCGTATTCGCTCATGTCGGTCAGCCGGTTGTCAATCGACGTTCGGATCAGTTGCGAACCGGCTTGCCGGTGGACAGCATGCCCAGGATGCGCTCATGCGTCTTGGGCTGGGCGATCAGGTGGCAGAACACCTTGCGCTCCAGCGCGAGCAGGTACTCCTCGCTCACCAGCGCGCCAGCGTCCACGTCACCACCGCAGACCACCTCGGCAATCATGGCGCCGATCTGGAAGTCGTAGGCGCTGATGAAACCGCCGTCGCGCATGTTCACCAGCTGGGCCTTGATGGTGGCCAGGCCGCTGCGGCCCGCCACGGGGAACAGGCGCTTGTGCGGGGCACGCCAGCCGCTGGCGGCCATGGACTTGGCCTCGTTGATGGCCACGAACAGCAGCTCGTCCTTGTGGGGCACGATGATGTCGCTGTCCAGCAAAAAGCCCAGCTTGCGCGATTCGATGGCACTGGTGCCCACCTTGGCCATGGCGGCGGCAGTGAAGCCCTCGGTCAGGAAAGGCAGGATGTCCTTGGATGTGGAAGCTGCCATGTTCTCGGCCGCGCGGCGGGCGATGTAGGTCAGGCCGCCGGCGCCGGGCACCAGGCCCACGCCCACTTCGACCAGGCCGATGTAGCTTTCCATGTGGGCCACGCGCTTGGCCGAATACACGGCCAGCTCGCAACCACCGCCCAGCGCCATGCCATGGATGGCTGCGACGACAGGCACCTGCGCATAGCGAATGCGCATCATCAGGTTCTGCAGTTCCTGCTCGATGCTTTCCACCGCATCGGCGCCGCCGACCATGAAGGCAGGCATCGTGGCTTCCAGATCCGCACCCACGCTGAACGGGGCGTCGCCAGACCAGATGACCATGCCCTGGTACTCAGACTCGGCCAGTTCCAGCGCTTCCATCAGCGCTTCCATCACCTCGGGGCTGATGGCGTGCATCTTGTTCTTGATGCTGGCGATGAGCACTTGGCCGTCGAGCGTCCAGGTGCGCAGGGCTTTCGATTCAGCAATGGTGGTGCCAGCGGTGCGCCAGTCGGGCAGGCTGGTTTCGCCCAGCAGGGCCTCGGGGAAGATCTGGCGCTCGTACACGGGCAGCTGGCGGCGGGGCACAAACTTGTTCTGCGATGCACTCCAGGAACCTTGCGCGGTGTGCACGCCACCGGCTTCGGCCACGGGGCCCTTGAAGACCCACTCGGGCAGCGGAGCCTTGCACAGCGCTTTGCCGGCATCGATGTCCTCCTGGATCATCTTCGCGACTTCGAGCCAACCGGCTTCCTGCCACAACTCGAAGGGGCCCTGCTTCATGCCAAAGCCCCAGCGCATGGCCTGGTCCACGTCGCGGGCGTTGTCGGCGATGGTGCCCAGGTGCACGGCAGCGTAGTGGAAGCTGTTGCGCAGGATGGCCCAGAGGAACTGGCCGGGCGCACCTTCTGCGTTGCGCAGCAGGCGCAGGCGCTCGGCAGCGGGCTTCTTGAGCATGCGAGCGTATACCTCGTCGGCCTTCTGGCCAGCGGGCACGTACTCTTCGCTTTCCAGCTCGAAGCGCATCACGTCGCGGCCGACCTTCTTGAAAAAGCCGGCCTTGGTCTTCTGGCCCAGATTGCCCAGTTCCAGCAACTTTTTCAGCACGGCGGGCGTGCCAAAGCTTTCGTAGAAGGGGTCGGTCTCGATGCTCAGGTTGTCCTGCAGCGTCTTGATGACGTGGGCCATGGTGTCCAGGCCCACCACGTCAGCGGTGCGGAAGGTGCCGCTCGATGCGCGGCCGAGCTTCTTGCCTGTGAGGTCGTCCACCACGTCATAGGTCAGGCCGAAGTTCTCGACCTCTTTCATCGTGGCCAGCATGCCGGCGATGCCCACGCGGTTGGCCACGAAGTTGGGCGTGTCGTGCGCGCGCACCACGCCCTTGCCCAGGCCGCTGGTCACAAAGGCTTCAAGCTGGTCCAGCACTTCAGGCTGGGTGGTGGGGGTGTTGATCAACTCCACCAGCGTCATGTAGCGCGGGGGGTTGAAGAAGTGGATGCCGCAAAAGCGGGGCTTGATGCTCTCGGGCAGCACTTCGCTCAATTTGGTGATCGACAGGCCCGAGGTGTTGGACGCCAGGATGGCATGCTTGGCCACATGGGGAGCGATCTTGGTGTACAGGTCCAGCTTCCAGTCCATGCGCTCGGCAATGGCCTCGATCACGAGGTCGCATTCCTTGAGCAGGTGCATGTGCTCTTCGTAGTTGGCCTGCTGGATCAGCGCTGCGTCGTCGGCCACGCCCAGGGGCGAGGGCTTGAGCTTCTTCAGGCCTTCCACGGCCTTGGTGACGATGCCGTTCTTCGGGCCTTCCTTGGCAGGCAGGTCGAACAGCACCACGGGCACCTTCACGTTGACGAGGTGGGCGGCAATCTGCGCGCCCATCACGCCTGCGCCGAGTACGGCGACTTTTTTCACTTGGAATCGGGACATGGGTTGGGTTCCTGGTTGGGGCGTTGCGCAACACCGCGGGGGGTGCACAAGGCCACGGGAATGGGGTTTACTGGACGCGGATCCAGGTTTGCGTGCGGCCAAAGGGGCCGATGGAGCCCCGCACTTCGAGCTTCTTGCCGCCCTCGACGGGGGTCATGCGCAGGGTGTAGTTGCGGCCGTTCTCGGGGTCGAGAATCTTGCCGCCTTCCCACACCTCTTTGCCGTCAGCCTTCTTGGCACCCCGGATGATCTCCAGGCCCAAGATGGGCTTGCCCTTGCGGTCATCCGAGCATTCGTCGCAGACATCGTCGGGCTTGGCGTCTTTGGACAGGCGCTTTTCCAGCGCCCCGTTCAAAACGCCGCCGCCGATGTCGCGGATGCGGATTTCGGCCTTGGCCTCGCCGGTCTTGTCGTCGATGTTGCGCCACAGGCCTTCGGGCGTCGCCTGCGCCCAGACGGGCGCCGAAAACGCTACAAAAATAATAGCTGCTACCGCTTTATACATAGGCGCTCCGTGCCAAAAAAACTTGAAATCCGCAGATCTACCGATCAGGCCAGGGCCAGATCCGTGTCCATGAGCACCTTGCTACCGGCACGGGCCGTGCGCATCAGCGTGGCGGTTTCAGGGAACAGCTTGGCGAAGTAGAAACGTGCCGTCTGCAGCTTGGCACCGTAGAACGGGTCGGTGTTGCCAGCGGCAATCTCGCGCAGGGCGACCTGGGCCATGCGGGCGAACAGGTAGCCGAACACCAGGTGGCCGGCCACGCGCAGGTAGTCCACGGCGGCAGCGCCCACTTCGTCGGGGTTCTGCATGCCCTTGAAGCCGATCTCGGTGGTGAACTTGGTCATCTGGTCGCCCAGCATGGCCACCGGGTTGATGAACTCGGCCATCTTCTCGTTCACGCCTTCTTCTTCCACCAGCTTGCCGATCAGCTTGCCCAGCTTCTTGAGCGTGGCGCCGTTGTTGCCCAGGATCTTGCGGCCCAACAGGTCCAGCGACTGGATGGTGTTGGTGCCTTCGTAGATCATGTTGATGCGGTTGTCGCGCACGTACTGCTCCATGCCCCATTCCTTGATGAAGCCGTGGCCGCCAAAGACCTGCATGCACGCGTTGGTGCTGATGTGGCCGTTGTCGGTGATGAAGGCCTTCACGATGGGGGTGAGCAGCGCCACCATCTCTTCGGATTCGGCACGCACCTTTTCATCGGGGTGGCTGTGCACCTTGTCCAGCAGCAGCGTGCAGAAGATCTGCAGCGCGCGGCCGCCTTCGGCATAGGCCTTGGCGGTGAGCAGCATCTTGCGCACGTCGGGGTGCACGATGATGGGGTCGGCGTCCTTGTCCTTGGCCTTCACGCCCGAGAGGCTGCGCATCTGGATGCGGTCCTTGGCGTAGGCCAGGGCGTTCTGGTAGGCGACTTCGGTCAGGCCCAGCGACTGGTTGCCCACGCCCAGGCGGGCGGCGTTCATCATCACGAACATGGCTGCCAGGCCCTTGTTGGGCTGGCCCACCATGGTGCCGATGGCGCCGTCGATGGCGATCTGCGCGGTGGCGTTGCCGTGGATACCCATCTTGTGCTCCAGGCCCGTGCAGAAGATCGGGTTGCGTTCGCCCAGCGAGCCATCGGCCTTCACGTTGAACTTGGGCACGACGAACAGGCTGATGCCCTTGCTGCCCTTGGGCGCATCGGGCAGGCGGGCCAGCACCAGGTGCACGATGTTGGCGGTCATGTCGTGCTCGCCGGCGCTGATGAAGATCTTGTTGCCGGTGATCTTGTAGGTGCCGTCGGCCTGCGGCTCGGCCTTGGTGCGCAGCAGGCCGAGGTCGGTACCGCAGTGGGGTTCGGTCAGGCACATGGTGCCGGTCCACTCGCCGCTGGTCAGCTTGGGCAGGTAGATCTTCTTTTGCTCTTCGGTGCCGTGGGCGTGCAGGGCTTCGTACGCGCCGTGCGACAGGCCGGGGTACATGGTCCAGGCCTGATTGGCCGAGTTCATCATCTCGTACAGGCACTGGTTCAGCACGAAGGGCAGGCCCTGGCCACCATAGGCGGGGTCGCACGACAGCGCCGCCCAGCCGCCTTCGACGTACTTGGCGTAGGCATCCTTGAAGCCCGACGGGGGCTTCACCTCGTGCGTGGTTTTGTCGAGCACGCAGCCTTCGGTGTCGCCGCTGATGTTCAGCGGGAAGGTCACTTCGGCGGCGAACTTGCCGGCTTCTTCGAGCACGGCGTTGATGGTGTCCACATCCACCTCGGCGTGGGGCGGCATGGCCTTGAATTCATCGCTGACCTTGAGCACTTCGTGCATGACGAATTGCATGTCGCGCAGGGGCGGCGTGTACATAGGCATGGGGTTTACTCCTTGGAGGTGGTGGTTTGGTTGGAAACTTTGCGGCGCTTGGCAGCAGCAGCGGGGGCGGCTTCTGCGGTGGCGCCAGGTTTTGCGGCGCTGTAACGCGCCAGGATGTTGTGAAAGCCCTGCACCGCCCGGGCCATGGAGCCCGGGGTTTGCAGGAACCGCGCTTCGTAGTGCAGCGCGAGGATGAGGCCGTGGATCTCGAACAGCATCTGCTCGGCATTGGTGTCCGCGCGCAGCTCGCCCAGGCCCTTGCACTGCTCGATGGCGCGGCGCATGGCGGCGTGCCAGGTCAGCACCGAGCTGGCCAGCGCGTCACGCACGGGGCCGGTGCGGTCATCAAATTCGACCGCACCGCTGATGTAGATGCAGCCCGAATCGATTTCGATGGAAGTGCGCTTCATCCAGTTGTCGAACATGGCGCTGAGCCGGGCCAGGCCACGCGGCGCGGACATGGCGGGGTAGAACACTTCCTGCTCGAAACGCGTGTGGTATTCACGAACCACGGAGATCTGCAGCTCTTCGCGAGAGCCAAAATGGGCAAACACGCCCGACTTGCTCATGCCCGTGACGTCGGCCAACGCCCCAATGGACAGGCCTTCCAGCCCGATGTGCGTGGCCAGTCCCAGCGCTGCCTCGACGATGGCCGCCTTGGTTTGCTGGCCTTTTTGCAGGGCGCGGCCGGTACCGCTGCGAGCGCGCGGGATGCGGGTGACCTGGCTGGATGAAGAGGTGGCGGACATGCGGGCAAATAAAAACGAACGTTCGTTCTATTCTGCAGCAAATTCTCCGCCCGACCAAAACCCCCGGAAAAAATAGGGAGGCCCACCCAAACCATTCGTTGCGGCGGTGCCACCCACTGCCCCACCCCATCGCTTCCGCCCCCGCCACAGGGCCGCCCACGGCAGGCGGCACCCAGGCGGTGGTATCAGAGAATCAGCGCCAGGCTGGCTTCCAGGTGCTCCGATGGCAGGCGCTTGAAACCCGAGCGCGCGTAGCGTTGCAGGCGCCCCACGGCAAACGCCGTGAGCACGCTGGCCGCGACCTGGGCATCCACAGTGGGTGTGGCAGAGCCCGCTACCGCCGGGCGCAGGCACTGGCGCAGAGTGGATTCGATGCGGTCAAAAAACTGGTTCATGCGCTGCTGCAGGCGCTCGTGCTCAAACACCAGGGCATCGCCCACCATCACGCGCACCATGCCGGGGTTGCGCTCGCCAAACTGCAGCAGCAACGCCACGATCCGCGCAGCCTGGCGCGTGCCCACTTCGGCAGACTGGTCCGGATCGGGTACATCGCGGCCGGTAATCTGCTGGACCAGGGTGAACACGGTCTGCTCGATGAAGTCGATCAACCCTTCGAACATCTGCGCCTTGCTGGCGAAGTGGCGGTACAACGCGGCCTCGCTGACAGAAAGACGCGCCGCCAACGCGGCGGTGGTGATGCGCTCTGCCCCAGGCTGCTCGAGCATGGCCGCCAGCGCTTGCAGGATCTGTACGCGCCGCTCACCCGGCTTGGGCCGTTTGCGCGCAGCCGGAGTTTCGCCCCCGTCGTCGGTACTGGCTGGCTCGGGGAGGGGCGAAAGTTCAGACATGCAGGGACAAGGGCTGGGGTAAGGCCATGCGGCCAAGGGCACCCTGCGCCCGGTTCACATGCCAGGTGGGCATGCACCGGCCTGCGGCAGGGCGTAAATCATGTGTGGAAATGATTCTCGCACAGGCCCTGGGGCGGCCCCATGGGCACGGGCGAGAGCAGCTGCCACTACGCCGATTTACAGCGGAAACACCACAGTCACCAGCAGGCCGTGCCCCAGCGGGCCGGTGCCCAGCGTGAGGGCAGCGCGGTGCACGCGCGCAATTTCGTCGGCAATGGCCAGCCCAAGCCCCGTGCCCTCGCCCACCGTACCGGGCACCCGGTAAAAACGCTGCATGACGCGCCCTCGCTCGGCATCGGGCACGCCAGGCCCATCGTCTTCCACCTCGATGAACACACGTGGCGGCCCTGCGCGCCCTTGGCGCATGCCACAGCGTATGGTCACAATGCCGCCTGCCGGGGTGTACTTGATGGCGTTGTCCACCAGGTTGGACAACAACTCGCGCAGCAGCCAGCCATGGCCGGTGACATGCACGGGCTGGACTTCCAGCCCCAGGTCCAGCCCCTTGCCGGTGGCTGGGTCGAGAAAGGTCTCCAGCAGGGTTTCGCACAGGTCCTTGAGGTCTACGCGCTGGGGCGGCTGCGCGTCCAGGCTGCGCGCATCGGCGCGCGACAGTGCCAGCAGCTGGTGGGCAAGCTGCGAAGTGCGGCGCGTGGCATTGCGCAGCTTCTCGATCTGGTCAACTCCTAAAACAATAGCACCTTTCGCCTTCCCATCATGCGCTAGCGGCAATTTTCCCTCAAAATTTGACAAAGACACCCGGGGTGGTGCCGCCGCCTTGGCCATCATGGCCCAGGCTTCGACCTGTGCCTGCAGGCCCGCCAGCGGGGTGCGCAGCTGGTGCGCCGCATCGGCCACAAAGCGGCGCTGCCCTTCCGCCTGCGCATTGACCAGTGCAAACAGGCGGTTGAGCGAGTGCACGAGCGGGCGCACCTCGGCGGGCGACGAGGCTTCGTCGATAGGGCTCAGGTCACGCGGCGAACGGTGCTCCACCGCTTCGGCCAAGTCCACCAGCGGTTTGAAGGCCCGGCCTACAGCCCAGTGGATGGCCAGCGCGGCGGCAGCCACCAGCACCAGGTTGGGCAGCAGCACCCGCAGCAGGAGCTGCTGCGCCCATTGCTGGCGCGGGTCAGACCCGTCGGCCAACGCCACCACCAGTTCGCCGGCCCCGGTGCGACCACGCTGCACCGCCACCCTGTAGGTCACGCCGCCAAACTCAACGCTGTGGAACTCGGGCGCATGGGTGGTGGGCACGGCACTGTGCACCCAGTCGTCGCCCAGCAACAGGCGTCCTGAGATGTCGCGCACGCTGTAACCCGCAAACCCGGTGTTCTGGCGCAGAAAGTCTTCGACCGGAGGCGCCAGCAGCAGCAAGGGCGGCTCATGGTCACGGATCGACGGGGCCAGCACCGAATCTGCCAGTGCGGGCAACAGCCGCAGCAGGCGCTGGTCGTGCCGCCCGGCGGCCTCGTCGGCCGAGCGGTAGTCGAGCCACACGCCCACCAAAGCCAGCGCGCACAAAGGCAGCACCAGCAAGATCAGCAGCCGATTGCGCAGGTCGGAGGTCATGGCACGCAGGCCGGGCCGTGGGGAAGGGATGGCTCGGTCCGGCGGCGTCATCATGATCCTTACCGACGGCTTCAGCCAGGCCGGTTCCGCTCAGGCGGCCTGGAGTTCAAGCCGATAGCCGAACCCGCGGATCGAACGCAGCGCCACGCCATGCGGCTCCAGTTTGCCGCGCAGCCGGGAGACGTAGACCTCCACCGCGTTGGGCGTGATCTCTTTGTCCCAGCCCGTCAGAGCCTGCAGAAGCTTGTCCTTGCTGGCAGGCTTGGGGGCATTGATGAGCAGGTACTCCAGCACAGTCCATTCACGCGGACCGAGTTCAATGACCTGCTCCCCGTCCCCGGTACGGATGCTGGCGCGGCGGCCAGCCGTGTCCAGCTCCAGCGGACCAAAGCTCAGCACCGCCGTGGTGGCAGCTTGCGAGCGGCGCAGCAGGGCGCGCAGGCGTGCCAGCAATTCAGGCAGCTCGAAGGGCTTGACCATGTAGTCGTCGGCCCCCAAGTCCAGCCCCTGCACGCGGTCATGCAGTGCATCGCGCGCGGTGAGGATCAGCACCGGCAGGGCGGGGCTTGCCATATCAGGGCGGCGCAGGCGGCGGGTGAGTTCCAGCCCATCCATGGCCGGCAGGCCGATATCGATGATGGCCGCGTCGAACGACTCGGTGCGCAGCACCTCTTCGGCGCGCTCACCGCTTCCGACCCAATCCACGGCGTACCCCGCGTCGGTCAGCCCCAGCTTGATGCCGCTGGCAACCATCACATCGTCTTCGACCAGCAATAGTCGCATATCAACCCACTTGTTCGCTGTGCATCGCAGCATGCGCAATAGGCTGGCGCAGCCTCAGCCAGCGGCCACCGCGCAAGGGCCCCCAATACCTTGTGCTGGCGCTGGCGACGTCACCCACCCCGCGAAGCGAGAGAAGGGAGAAGGCGCGAAGCGACTCAGAGGGATGGACCATTTCAATGGCTACGAATCATGGTCCCGTAAGCCTGGTCGGTCAGGATTTCGAGCAGCATGGCGTGCGGCACACGCCCATCGATGATGTGCACTGCGTTCACGCCGGCCTTGGCAGCATCCAGCGCTCCCGCAATCTTGGGCAGCATGCCGCCAGAGATGGTGCCGTCGGCAAACAGCGCATCGATCTCGCGGGCCGTCAGGTCGGTGAGCAGATTGCCCGCCTTGTCCAGCACACCGGGCGTGTTGGTCAGCAGCATGAGCTTTTCCGCTTGCAGCACCGTGGCCAGCTTGCTGGCGACCACGTCGGCGTTGATGTTGTAGCTCTCGTTGTTCTCACCAAAGCCGATGGGGCTGATGACGGGGATGAAGGCGTCGTCCTGCAGCGCCTTGACCACACTCGGATCGATGGAGACGATGTCTCCCACCTGCCCCACATCGTGCTCGATGGACGGGTTCTTGTTGTCCACCATCTTGAGCTTCTGCGCACGGATCATGCCGCCGTCGCGCCCCGTCAGGCCCACGGCCTTGCCGCCGGCCTGGTTGATCAGGCCCACGATGTCCTGCTGCACCTCGCCGGCCAGCACCCACTCGACCACTTCCATGGTCTCAGCATCGGTCACACGCATGCCCTGGATGAACTCGCCCTTCTTGCCCAAGCGGTTCAGCGCCGTCTCAATCTGAGGCCCGCCGCCGTGCACGACCACGGGGTTCATGCCCACGAGCTTGAGCAGCACCACGTCCTCGGCAAAGTCGGCCTGCAGCGCGGGGTCGGTCATGGCGTTGCCGCCATATTTGATGACCATGGTCTTGCCATGGAACTTGCGGATGTAAGGCAGCGCCTGGGCCAGGATTTCAGCCTTGTCGCGCGGGGCAATCGAAAGAAGGTCGGTCATGGAGGCGGGCCATCCAGAGAAAACGGTGAGGCGCAAATTGTGCCGCATTCGCGCGGCGCGCTGGGTTTGCCAGCGCACCCGCCGTCAGTGGCGCAACCAGTTGGGTACCTTGAAACGCACAATGGCCAGGTAGGCCATCACATAGCTGATGACGAACAGGCCGCAAAACGCCATCAGCAGTGGGGTATTGCTCCAGAACAGTACCGCAGGCACCACCGTCAGCAAGGTGAAGCCCCACAGGTAGGGGGATGTGCGGTTATTGCGCATCAACACCCTGCGCGATTCATCGTCGTGGAAGACACCCCGAACAATGCGACGGTAAATCAGTTGGTGAAAATGCAGCGCATCTGCCACGCCGGGGGACACGCCCCGCACGGTCTTGCGGTAGATCGAGAAGATCGTTTCCCAGACGGGGTAGATCAGCAAAAGCATGGGGAACCAGGGCGACACATCGGCGTTGCGCTGCACCAGGGAAATGCTGGCCAGGGCAATCACGCCGCCCCACACGTAGGCACCGCCATCCCCCGCGAACAGCATGCCGCGCGGGTAGTTCCAGACCAGAAACCCGCCCGTCGCCGCCGCCGTGGACACCAACAGCGCAGCCAGCGCACGGTCCCCCACCTGCAGGGCCACATGGGCCAGCGCCAGGCAAACGATCAGAGCCACCATGCCCGCCAGGCCGTTGTAGCCATCAATGATGTTGAATGCATGGGGAAGTCCCGCAACCGCCAGAACAACCACCGCAACGCCCAGCCACGGTGCAGCGGCCAGCAAAGAATCCAGCCAGGGCCACCCCATGCGCGGCAAGGTCAGATCCAACAGGATCACCGCCAGAGCGCCGGATGCACCGGTCAGGCTCAACCGGTAACGCACAGACAGGCGCTGGGTCATGTCCTCCGCAATGCCGCCCAGCGCGGCGGGCAGCAAGGCCACCAGCCAGCCCCCCACCCAAGCTCCGAGCTTCAGCGAGCCAGGATCACCCCAATGGGTAGATTGAAGAACACCAAGGCCCCAACTGCACCCAATGCCCAGCAGCAATGCGGCTCCCCCCAAGCGGGGAACGTCCCCCAGATGAAAGCGTTGGGGCATGCCGTTGCCGTACACGGAAGCGTGGCTGTGCATCCACCGCACGATGAACCCTGCCGCCAACGCTGCAACGATGAATGCCACCACAGATAACCAGATCATGAGCGGCCGATGGTACCCGCACTCGGTCCCAGCACCTGTAAGAAAGCGCTATCCACGCAGCCCCATCCCAGCGGACTGGGGCTGTTGGCATGCTCCAAGGACGCCATGTGGGGAGAACCTGGCAAGACGCCACCACGAAGGTCCGAGCCTGAATCAGGCCGGCCCCTCGACAACTCCGAGGGGGCCATGGAGGGGTTCATGCGGTCAGAACCCGGGGCCACTACCGAAGCGAGCCACGGTAAAAACGCATCACCTTTTCCACGTACTGCTGCGTTTCGGGATACGGCGGGATGCGCCGACCATACTTGATCACGGCACCTTCCCCGGCGTTGTACGCCGCCAGCGCCAGTTCCTTGTCACCATCGAACATGCGCAGCAGATCGGCCAGGTAGCGGGTGCCAATCTGCGCATTCACTTTGGGCTCCATCGCGGCATGCTCTCCGTCTGACGAAGGGCGCGCTGCAACCCCATAACGCTCAGCCGTTGCCGGCATGACCTGCATCAGCCCCAACGCACCTTTGCGCGAAACGGCTTTCACATTGAAGGCCGACTCTGCTGCCGCGACGGCAATCACAAATGCAGGGTCCAGCGACTGCGCCACCGCCGCCGCTTCCAGGTGCTGCTTGACGTCGTCATAGCCCGGAAACTGCAGTGCAGAGGGGCTGCGATCCTTGCCCTTCACCACCGAGGCGGGAGGCACACGGCTGAGCCAGATCACACCCCGCGTAGCCGCCGAAGGAGGCACATTGCCGATGTGGGTTACGCCCTCCCCATCCACAAACTCCCACACCTGGTTCGCCCAGGAGGACGGCAACCATCCCCCAACCAGAAAAACCAAGAGCATGACACCACGCATGACCGCCCCAAGCGATGGGAGGTCGCGCTCGTCAGACTCCTTCCAAAACAGACTCATGGTTCTCATTTGACCTCGCGCCCTTCGCGAAAGAAACTTTTCAGCCCAGCACCGACCCGTTGAAACCAGGAGGCCGCTGCCTCGGGCTGAGGCTCCGGCCATGCATCCCCCCGCCTTGAACGGATCAGCCTGGCGGGCATACCTGCAGCCACCATGCCCGCCGGGACATCCTGTCGCACCAGCGCCCCGGCTGCCACGACCGCGCCACGGCCAATCGTCACGCCCTCTAGAACAATCGCGCCAGCACCGATCCAGGCACCGTCTTCCACAACGATTCTTGCCCGGGTGATTCGGTTGCGAGCAATCACCACATCCCCCCCATCGATGGCATGGCCGGCGGACAGCAGCTTGGCATGGGGGCCAATCAGGACATCCTCACCAATCTCCAGGCCACCTTCACCCGACAGGTAGCCTCCCACATTGACGATAGTACGGGCTCCGATGCAGATACCCACGCAGGGATCTGCCACCACATCGCCCAGCACCAGCCGTGTCTGGGCATAGATACTGACCCCGTCGGCCAGGCACAAGACATCGGAGCGCTGGCCGAAACGCATGACCGAGACGGACGGGTCGATCCGACATTCGGCGCCCATGCGATCCACACCTGCGTGTGACGCCGTGAAAGCAGGAATTCCCAGCAGCATGTCCGTCATGTTCACCGGCTGTGATGCGAGCCCATGAGCCTGCGCCAACGGCTGCGCCATGCGCGATCGTTCAGCTCCGCCGTCCTGGCCTGCAACGCTATTTGCGTGGTCGCAAGCTCAGACTCCACCAGTGTCTTTTCGGACCGCAGCGAACCCACCTCGGTGCGCAACTCATTGATCTCTTGCTGGAGTTTCCCAATGAGGTCCTTGGCTTCCGCAAAGGCCTTCTGGTGCTCCAGCAACGAAGCTCGTTCGCGCTGGTGCAGCACCGTCAGTGCTTGCAACTCGTCGCGCAAGCCGTCCGCCATGCCCCGAGCCTCTTTCAGCTCCCACGTTGGGGCATCCACAGAAGGCGTGACCACCACCATCCACTGGTAGACGTCAAAGTCCTGCCACCCAGCCAACAACGCCTGGCGCTGGTCGCCCGACAGGGCGCTCCAGTAGCCGGCGAATTCGCTGCATTCAACGGGTACCCTATTGGCTTCCCAGACTCGGGGAGCCCATCCGCAGTCCAGCAACATCTTCTCCATGCTACGTTTGGTAAAGAAACGGACATGGGTCCTGTCCAATTGGCCCTTGTCGGAATAGTCAAAGATGCCGCTTCGCATAGAAGCCAGCACCCCGGCATAGGCGATGTTCGGAACGGAAATCAGTAGACAGCCCATGGGAGCGACAAACTCACTCAACCGCTGCAGCACATCCTCGGGCTTTCTGAGGTGTTCCAGCACATCACAAGCCATCACCGTATCAAACTGCCGACCCTTGAGCGCATCCAGCCAGTCGGTGCTGTCCAGATTTCCAGGGATGACCTCCACGTCCAGTGTCTTGAGCACTTCCAGCGCCTCGGGGTCGTTTTCCACCACCGTGACGCGATAGCCCCGCGCCAGGAGAACACGGGTCATGGCGCCAGGGCCCGGCCCAAGCTCCAAGACCGAGCCGCCACCTGGTGGTACGCGGCGCAGCAACCGAGCGGCCCACTCCTCACCATCCGGGTCGAATGCGTAGTCGTATCGCTCAATATTGGTCATGCATTTCCCTCCGCCTTTGGCGCCGGTTCGGGCTGCCACATCTGATCCCACAATCCCCACTGCCACCATGCCCAAGGCCGGGCCAGAACATCCTGCTCCAGCCGCTGGATGACTCTATCGATCGCCTGCCTGGGATTTTCCGGCAATGGCTCGACGACAACCTCCAGATGGTCAGGGCGTCGGGAATGAGTCACAGCATGCAGCAACGGAACGCCCGTGGATTGCGCCAGACGCTCAATACCTGTGGGCAGACTCAGGTTTCCGCCCAGAAAGGGGTTACCACGCAAGCGGCCAAACTCAGGTCGCCATGCATCAGCCAGAATCACCCACGCTTGCCCCGCCCGCAGGCTTTCATGCACCGGGCGCAGCCCTTCACTCGTGGTGTGCCATTTTCCACCGGTCACCTCGGTATAACCTTGAATTTTTCGCAGCAAAAAGCGGCGCTGCGCAGCCTCAAGCTCCGGGTTGTCCAAGACCGGCATGGTCAGAACATTGGTGGCGACACCCTCCCTCGCCAAAGCAACCGGGGCAGTCAGAAGCCGGTCATAGTGATTGAGAACCAGTATGAAGCCCTTGCCTTGGCGAGCCAGGCCTTTGGCAAACTCGGCACCTTGCAGATCAATGGTCGGCCCTCCGGAACGGCCCAGGCGGCTGAAGGCCATGGCATCCACCATCTCCTGCGCTAACATGGCCAAGTGGGCGCGAGCCCATAGCGCATGCTGCTCCCCCGTGGCTTCCGGGAAGACCCGGGCAAACAAGCTTTCGAGCCAGCGCAGCAGGTGCTCGCGCTCCGCAGCTGATTCCCGCCCTATCCGCCCGGCCAGCCGCCAGGGCAGGGTCGTAGGCAGCCGGGCAATGAGAGGGAAAAGCAGGTCCAGAGACCAGGCTCGCGTCATTCCGCCAGCACCCATTCGTGTTCCAGCCAGGCAACACCAAACTCCCGGTGCTTCTGGTTCAGCACGGTAAAGGGCTGGATAAGTTCCGCCATGTCCAGCACCTGGATACCTGAATCATCCAGGACATACACGCTCCAGAGGTACTCACCAGACAGCAGCGGCAAGCGGGGGAACCTGGCACGAATGCGGTGGCTGCCAGTGCCCTGCAGCGGCTTACCCTCGGCGCGAAACTGCGTGCTCGTGCCAAAAACGTTGTCCTTGTCCGGGCGAACAATTGCAAACAACACATGAAACGGCGCGTCCGCATAGGACTCGATCTCGATCTCTACCGACAGATCCTGAAACGAATCCACCTGCGCAGGGTTGATGCCGTCCCCCGTTTCGATCGTCAGGCCTGCGATTTTTACCAGCGGTGCTCCCGACGAAGACGCCGCTGCGGGCTGCGCCGCTTCATCCTTTTTTGCAGCCTCATGGGCCTCGACGCGCAGGTGGGCATACCTGCGTCGCTCATGGGATTCGTAGGCGGTCACCACGTCCTCGGTCGCTCCGATCGCTTGCACGCGACCACCGTGTATCCATGCCGCCCGCTGACAGAGGCTTCGTACCTGATACAGGTTGTGGGAACAGAAAAGCACCGTGGCGCCTCGCTCACGAAGCTCCAGAATGCGATTGAGGCTCTTCTTCTGGAAATGCAGGTCGCCCACGGAGAGCGCCTCGTCCACGATCAACACATCCGGATCGATGGCCGTCGCAGCGGCAAAAGCGAGCCGCATGAACATGCCCGATGAGTAGGTCTTCACCGGCCGCTCCAGCGTCTCCTTGGTCAACTCCGAGAACGCAGTGGCACGGACAATGAAGTCCTCCATGGCGGCGCCCTCCAGCCCATGCAACGCGGCCATGAAGCGGATGTTGTCGTAGCCGGACTCCTCCGGGTGAAACCCCGCACCAAGCTCCAGCAACGCGGCAACGCGGCCTTCTTGAAACACCTGCCCACGGGTGGGACGGATGGTGCCTGCCGCGATTTTCAGCAAGGTGCTTTTGCCCGCACCGTTCTCACCAATGAGGCCAAACGTTTCGCCGGCCTGCACCTCAAAATCCACCCCGGTCAAAGCGACATGTATACGGTGGCGCTGCTTACGCGTCACCCACTCCCAAAGCCGGTCCTGAGGACGGCTGTAGACCATATAGGTCTTTTCAATGCCTTCAAAGCGGATCGTCATGGCTTTACAAGGCCTCGCCCAGTGCAGACTTCATGGAGCGGAAGAACCACCACCCCCCTCCACCCAGCAACACACCCATACGGCCAAGGCCACGGGGGTTCCCGGCGGTACCGGCATATGCAATACAGTGCTCTGCACCATCAGGACCAGGCACGCTACGGGGTTGAAAAGGAACCAGTTGTGGAATTTCTCCGGCACCTGGGACAGGGGGTATACGACAGGTGTCAGGTAGAACCAGAGCTGTAGTGCGAAGGCCACCATGGAGCCCACATCACGCCACAGAAAATGGGCCATGCTCAGCAACAACGTAAGACCAAAGGTCAGCGCAATCTGGGCCAGCACCAGAACCGGCAGCCAAGCCAATGACGCGTAAGGCCCCACACCCTGCACCACCGACAAGACAATCAACAGCGCATAGCCAATACCCAGAACGAGCAGGCTGCCGCCAACGGACACTGCGGGCAGTATCTCCGCAGGCATAGGCTGCTTGCGCAGAAAGTCCTCATAGGCCGCCAGAGACCCAACCCCCCGGCCAATGGCATCGGTAAAGGGCAGCCAGACTGCAAGCCCTGCCAGAAGGTGCAGCAGATAGCCATTGTTCACGTCCAGCCCGGGCACCCGCACCGCCAGCACCAGGCCAAAAAGAACATAGAAGATGGCCAGCGTGGCAACGGGCTGAACAAAAGCCCAGGCAAAACCCAATACCGAACCGGCATAGCGGGTCTTGAACTCGCGCACCATCCAGTAACGCCAAAGCACCCACAACTGGCGCGCATTGCGCGGCGCTGCCGATGAGACCCCAGTGGAATGGGAAACAGGGCGCGTCATGCTACCGTCCGCAGCCATTCGACCGATTTGGCCACCCCGTCCTCGAAAGCCATCGTCGGCTTCCAGAACAGCTCGTTCTGGGCACGCTGAATGTCCAACACATTGACCGGTGGGTCAAAAGGACGCGCGCGGAATACACGCCGTTCTACGGCATGCCCCAACAACTGCTCCAGGGTGTGCACAATATCGTTGACGCTGTGCCCTGCACCACCGCCAATGTTGAATATCCGGGTCTCCCCCTCATGGCGCGCCGCTGCTGCGAACGCATATCCCACATCCGCAGCGTAAACAAAATCGCGCACCACGGACCCGTCTCCCCACACATCCAGCGGTTGCGCATTGAGCGCACGGTGTGCAAAAACGGCAATCACACCTTGGACTCCATGGGGTTGCTGCCACTCACCGTAGGGATTGCTCAAGCGCAGAATCCGGCATGGCAGGCCATGCTGTGCTTCTTCGATGCGCAAGTGGTGCTCAATCGCCAGTTTGGTGGCGCCGTAGGCCCCCATGGGCATGGTGGGATGG
This sequence comes from Acidovorax sp. JMULE5, assembly GCF_013376875.1. Taxonomy (GTDB): domain Bacteria; phylum Pseudomonadota; class Gammaproteobacteria; order Burkholderiales; family Burkholderiaceae_C; genus Acidovorax; species Acidovorax facilis. Next base: position 4,489,175 of record NZ_CP035951.1, on the reverse strand, counting down.
GCCTCACACAAAGGCACATACTGCGGCCGCCCGTACACCGCCCCGCCGGATGACGCAAACAGCAACCTGGGGCGCACAGCCTTTTTTCGCAATTCCTGAAGAAGGCGCAAGGTCCCCACCAGATTGGTCTGGACATCCTGGATGGGGTCCTCACTGGCCGTGGCCGGCACCGTGGAGGAAGCGAGGTGAACAATCACGTCTGCCCCCCCCACCACATCCCACCAGGAGGGCAGGTCAAAACAATCTGCCTGCACCTCTCCTGCCAGCCAGGGAGCACTACCCGCAGCCGACAATGACCGGTCTACCGACCACACTTCTGCGCCTTCCGACGCCATGGCACGTCCAATATGGCGCCCCAGAAACCCAGCACCTCCCAGAATCGCGCAACGCATCAGGAAGCCTCCACTTGCTGCTGGGTGCGCGCGTGCAGCAGGGCGGCTTCAAAGTCCTTCGCAACCATGTCCCAAGTCTGCGCCCGCGCAAACTTTTCGGCCCGTGCGCTCAAAGCATGGCGCCGTTCATCGTTCTGCAACAAGTCACAGACTGCATCCGCCAACCCCTCCGGCGAAGACTCCGCCAGAGCGGCGACGTCTTCATTGAGCAGCCATTCCACGTTGGGCCCCCGATTCGAAACAACAGCACAACCCGAAGCCATCAACTCCAGGGGCAATAGCGATGCATTCGTGAGCGACAGAACCAGCGCCACATCGCACTGGCTGTAGAGATCCGGCAGATCATCGAGCGCCACGGTTCCACACCCCAAGTGTGGAAACGGAATGTGATAGCCAGCCGTGTCCCAGCCTGCCAGTACGAACTGGACGTCGGGCATCCGCTCCCACACTGCATTCAGCACCAGAAGTCCTATCTCAAACGCCCTGCGGGGAGTGGGGGGACGCGCGTAGAAGAACACCCGGCGAATCTCCGGCTCCCTGCGCGGCAAGCGCCGGTAACGCTCTAGTTCCACTCCAAAACCTACCGCGTGGGTGGTCATGCCATATTCATTCGCCAACTTGCTGGCCAGCCAGCCGCCCGCCGTGATGCCGAAAAATCCAAAGCTGTAAGTATTCTGTGCCAGGACCGACTCCGACCCGACGGGGTAAAAATGCGGCTCGTAGTCCTGCACAAAGTAGAGCTTGTGCTTCGCGCCCGTAAAGGCACGTACGGTGTAGGCAGTGTCCCATCCCGTAGCAATGGAGAATTCGCACGGCGGCAG